>JARRKK010000134.1:6699-17115 GCA_037388105.1 Ignavibacteriaceae bacterium
CCTGAACCGTTATCATCTGCACCGTTATAAATTACTCCATTGACTTTACCTTTGTGATCATAGTGAGCACTTAATACTACAAATTCGTCTTTTAGATCATCTTCTATTCCCGGAATGATTCCTATTACATTTCTCGCTTCCTTAACTTCAATAAAAGTTCTATAATCAAAACGAACTTTCTTCCTCAACTTAAAAGGAGATGGTATAATTCCACCATCTTCTGTTTTGCTAAGATCGGCATAATCATACTTCTCGTTGGATAACAAATTTATAGATGATTCCTCCGATAAGCGTACTACGGGTATAGACTCTTGTAGTAAATTACTTTGTTCTTTTCTTTCATAAGCTAACTCGGAAACAGATTCAAGTGCCTTTGCTCTTATATAAGGCCAGTAATTAATCGTGCCGCTGCCCGGAAACAGAATTAAACCAACTGCTCCCCGATTTTTCGCATTATTATATTTCTTTCCGACATCCTTATATTTTTTATAATCTTCTACCGTGGAAAAATCCCCATTGGTGGATGTAGGCGTCCCCTGAAGAATTAAAACTACTTTTCCTGATACATTTAGTCCTTTATAGTCATCGTAGTTATATTGTTCATCTGTAATTCCATAACCAGCGAAAATAATTTCATAATCTTTATCATTAAATTTTGTAGATGGCAGATAATCTGTTGAAATTGCAAAATCATCCCCTGACAATAGATTAGATGTTTTACCATCACGCGAGATAATATCAATATTAGAATCATGTGAAACCTGTTTTGTAATTATATCGAAGTACTGGAAGAACGAACCTCTATCACCAAATGCTTTTATACCATATTCCTTAAGTTTTGCAGAAAGGAATACTGATGCTAATTCAGCTCCCCTTGTAGCAGCTTCTCTACCTTCCAAAAAATCCGAGGCGAGATATTCAAGATTTGTTCTTAAATGGTATATACTTTCTTGCTTATCAAATCCATTTTGAGCAAATACAAAATGAAAGGAAATATTTAATATTATTAAAATAGTTTGTAAGTACTTCACTGAGAAAACTTTCTAGATTTAAACTGTATTAATTTTGAATTAAAATTATTTATAAAACTTATTCAAGCAAAATTGATAATGCAATTTTTTTACGATTTATCATTCATCTGAATAAAAATTCAGATTGCAGATTATTATTAATCCTCCATTGCGCATAATCACGATGAATATGTGCCAGCGTATTGGAGGTTCCAATTTTCATTGAACCAATAATTGCGAAAAATATTAAATTGTGTATTCCTAAAACCAATTGCTGAACAAATTCTAGTTCGAAATATTGTAATACATTCTTAGGGAGCGGAAGTTTAATTGATTCTGACAATTCTTTATTAAAAGAAAAATTACTTATCGGCTGCAGTTCCCTCATATGGTTAATTCCGTAAGAATATGCTTCTATACAACTTTCAGCACTTATCTCCGAGAGTAAAAGTTTTCTTTGTTCGATTACCTGCTGATTTGCTTTACTGGTTTTTCTTAAAGAAATCACAAAATAATTATCATCAATTCTTCCATTTAAATCTGTAGGAAATATATTAAACAAACTTTTATTACCGAGAGTAATTAATGAGATATTACGTGGTATTGAATATGCAATCTTAACCTGTTGATATAAATTCCCTTTCAAGTAAATGTTCTTCTTTTTTTCCGCTTGAATTTTATATTTAATATTGTTTGTAAGCTGGTATATAATTGACAGAAAATTGTGTGATCCTTTTATTCCCTCGAAAAGGAAAAAACAAATTGACTCATGGTTAATAGATATGCCCTGAATTGGTTTGATAAATTTTCTTTTGCAACACATATATATTCTTGTGGAAGTGATGTGCCAAACAATAACTTTCGAAATTTAGCATTCATCATGAACATCAACTATCTTAAGTTTAATTATTGAATTAAGGTTTTCTACCCGAATACTCATATTGGAGGTACTGTAATCCTTCATTACTTATAATTAAATTTTTTTCTTCCGCAAATTTCTCTGCATTCTGAAGATTGCCTCTATAAAACCTAAGCCAAAGGAAATTTGCAATAATAATTCCGTCAAAGATTCTCTCATCGATAAAAGCTTTTATTGTAAGATATCCCCAGAGTACATTCCAACCTAACGATAGAAGCCCGCTTATATACTCACCTGTATAAATCTGTCCTGCTCCAGGAATTATATAAGAAATCGTTTTCGCAAACGAAACTGAGTATAATTCACCGTCAATTTTATTAGCAATCTGTTTAAGCTCGTGAGTTGAATCAATTTTAGCAAAAGTGTTGGCTGCATTCTTCCAATAATCAGCAAATATATACGCCCAGCCGCGCCAATAATTTATGTCATCAATTTTATCTCTGAATCTTTTATCAGCCTGAAGAGAGTCGAGTAGCTTAAGTGCTCGGTTTGTTGATCTTCTTAAAATATTAACCCTGATGATATCAATTCTGGAATTATAATATTCTTCTTCAGTTTTAGCATTAATTTCGGCAAGCGTAAAGTAATGAATAGCATCAGAAAATTTAGCACCCTGCTTGTAGCTGCTGCCGATCATACTGTTAGCGCTATAATTATAGTCTCCGGTCTTATCAAAAAATAATAAACGCTTAAACTCGGTAATTGCATCAAAATAATTTCCCGAAACAAAAAGCTCTTGTGCGTAATTGAATTGTGTCTCAACATTATTCTGAGCAGGTACCGTTAACAGTAATTGAATAAATATTATGATAATCCAAAAATATCTATTTGCAAAAATCATATGTGGGTGAATAATAATTATTTTTTTGAAGATATATGTTAAGACTTTCATTAAACTCAAAAGTTATCTTTGCATTGTGAATTTGGGCAGAAGCGATGGATCCATAAATATTCCCCCCATAAAATAGAGCAGCTAATCCGGTAAATATCCATGCACGTGTCGAATGGTCAGCTTGGAAATTATCGTAGGCGAGAAATACTAAAATTCCCGTAACTAAAAATGCAACTATGCCATCTGATGTATCACCTACATAAACTTTACCGCTACCTGGAATAATAGCCGACATTATTCCTGCTATTGTAGAATTCTTATACGGTGGATCATTCTTCCAATTATAAAATTTTGATAGTTCTCCCTTTTCGTATAATCCAAAAGGTGAGAGAAAGTCTTGCTTTGATGGAAGTGATTCATCTGTAAACAGATAAGAAAAATTAAATAACTTCTTCCCCTCATTTTGATACTTGTTATTTTCAAATGCAAACTGATTTTGATACGACAACCGAAAACCTGAATAATCTCTTAATAAAAATATTGCTTTCAACCATTCTATTTTAGATTGGTTATAAAATGTTGATGTACGAGGAATCGATTCGAAGCTATAAGTCGAAGACAGATAATCATGCATGTAAGAATAACACAGACCGATCTTAAAAACTAAGGTATCATTCATCTCAAATTCAAGTAATCGATTATATTCGAAGATAGCTCGAAGATAATCTTCTTCACAATATAGATGATCGGCAAATAACCTAATGTTGGTGGGCGAATTAAAATCTATATTTTCTGATTGCGAATAGTTGGGAGATATTAATAGCAGGATGATTGATAGCAATAAAGCAATATTCATTACTGCTCAATTATTGCTGAAGGGGGAATATAATATATTTTATTTTCATCTAAAGTATAAAGTGAAACCGGATCGTAATAATATCCATCGCTGACTCTTGGGTAATGTTCATGGCGTTTATATATGTTTATGTCTCGTGTAAAGCGATCAAAGAACATTAATGTACCCTGAAAAATATTTGTTTGTTTTGATGATTCAACGAAAAATGCAGAACAAGAAGGACGAAACGGACAGTTATCACCATCCAGATCCGAAATAAAATACCAATAAATATTTGCGGTTGCCTTTACAACATATCTGGAAACACTGCTATCATTATCCAAGGAATAGTCCCTATGACGGTAATTGTTTGGTTTCCGGTAATCAAAATCTGCTTTCTCCCATTTGATCCAATCAGTTTGTGGAAATAATAATAAAGGATACAAGACAAATGATATAAAAAATATAATAATTTTCTTGCTCATTAACTGTCCAATAGAGCTCGTGCAATGATAATCCTTTGTATTTCTGATGTGCCTTCATAAATTTCAGTGATCTTAGCATCGCGTAAATATCTTTCAACTAAGTATTCTCGTACATAACCATAACCACCGTGTATTTGAATTGCATCCAACGCACATTCAACTGCTATTTTAGATGAATAAAGCTTTGCCATAGCTGCTTCTTTCACATAAGATTCATCGGCATCTTTTAATGCTGCCGCTTTAAATGTTAACATCTTTGCGGCATCAATTTTAACGGCCATATCTGAAAGTTTAAACTGAATTATCTGAAAATTCGAAATTTCTTTTCCAAAAGCTTTTCTTTCCTGTGAATATTTTAAAGATGCATCAAGTGATGCCTCCGCTATACCAATTGCCTGGCAAGCAATACCAATCCTTCCACCATTCAATGTGTTCATAGCAAACTTGAATCCTCTGCCCTCTTTCCAGATTAAATTTTCTTTTGGTACTTTACAATTATCAAAGGTGAGGGAACAGGTATCAGAACTTCTGATACCAAGTTTATCTTCTTTTACACCGTGCCCAAATCCTTTTGTACCTTTCTCAACAACTAAAGCTGATATTCCTTTATGTGCCTTCTCCTTGTCGGTAGTTGCCATAACCAAATAATAATCTGCGTTTATACCATTAGTTATCCAATTCTTCATACCGTTTAGTACATAATGATCTCCATCCGCAACTGCCTCTGTTTTCTGTTTGGTTGCATCACTCCCTGCTTCAGGTTCTGAAAGAGCGAACGCACCCAACTTTTTCCCTTGCGCTAAAGGGGTTAAGAATTTTTCTTTAATATAGTCAGAGCCAAACTCTTCTAGTCCCCAACATACGAGTGAATTATTCACAGACATAATCACACCCAAACTCGCATCAACTTTTGATATTTCAATCACAGCTAGAGCATAACTTATAGTATCCATACCGGCACCTCCATATACCGGAGATACCATCATGCCCATAAAACCCAATTCTCCCATTTGCTTAACCAGTTGTTCCGGAAATTCAGCATTTATATCCCTTTCAATAGTTGTGGGCGCAATTTCTTTTTCTGCGAATTCTTTTGCAGTCTGTTGTATCAATAATTGTTCTTCAGTAAAATCAAAATTCATATTTTTCTCATTTAATTAAAATTGATTTGTTTTCTTAAACAATGTATATATTATTTAGTATCAATTAGATTTTAAAAATAACAGAATATAATTCTTATAACAATGAAGCATTTTGTAATTAAAGATTACAAATTATAATTATATCAAAAGCTTTTAATTACAATATTATTTATATGGATATTGAAATAAATAATCTACAAAAAAGGAAACCTGTACTAAAGGGATATACACTAGAAGAACTTAAAGATTATTTTTCTGCATTAGGCGAAAAAAAAAAATTCATTTCTAAAATTTCATCGAAATTGAACGGAACGACAAAATACTTATTCCAAACTTCAGATGGTTATAAAATTGAATCGGTAGTAATACCTGAGATTAATCGCACCACTCTCTGTGTCTCTACTCAGGTTGGCTGCCCGTTGGATTGTAAATTTTGTGCTACTGGTTTAATGGGCTACCGAAGAAACTTAACCAGCGGTGAAATATTTGATCAGTATAAATTTGCCGCAATTGATTACAGTAGCAGACAAATTAAAAATATTGTCTATATGGGTATGGGAGAACCTCTTCTTAATTTCACTGAAACAATAAGATCTGTGAAAATCTTTGCAGAGAATCTTACTCCGGAGTTACGACTACGCCGAATAACAGTTTCAACGGTTGGCATTGCACCAAAGATAATTGATCTTGCGGACTTGGATCTGAAAGTTAAAATTGCATTTTCTCTCCATTCCTGTTTCGAAGATATACGTACTAAGCTGATTCCGATTAATGCTAAATACTCTCTTAAGGAAAATTTGGATGCAATACATTATTATATAAATAAGACAGGATCCCGAATAACATTTGAATACGTTATGATTGACGGTATAAATGACCGTGAAGAGGATATTCATACACTTATAAAGTTATGTAGATCTTTACCCTGTAAAATAAATGTCATTCCGTTTAATTCTCTCAAGCATATGAATCCAAAAGGATTTTCTGCAGAGTTACGTCCTTCATCACAGGCAAGAATGAATGACTTTGTTAAAGCATTAAGAGATAAGAATATTGTGGTAACTGTGAGGTTTACTGCAGGAGATGATATTGCTGCTGCCTGTGGTCAACTTGCAATTTCTGAAATTTAATATCCTGCTAAAAATATAATATGAAGAAACTTACCCATGATCAAATCTCGGAAAAAAGAAGTACACTGGAAACAATACACAATGTAAATCGTCTTCCCGTATACGTTATACTTAATAGTATAAGAAGCAGTTACAATGTTGGGTCTATTTTTCGAACATCTGATGGGGCGATGATTGAGAAGCTATACCTTTGTGGTTACACTCCACATCCTCCAAATAAAGATATACTTAAGACCGCATTAGGTGCAACCGAAAGCGTTTGCTGGGAGTACGAAAAGGATCCAAAAGAAGTAATCTTAAAGTTAAAAGAAAAAGAAATTAAAGTCTGCGCGCTTGAGCTAACGGACTCCAGTGTTTCATACTACAATTTCAAAAATGCTAACTTCCCCACAGCTATTATTGTAGGGAATGAGATTACCGGTGTCTCCCAGGAATTACTGGATCTTTGTGATTTCTCAATTGACATACCTCAATATGGTATTAAACAATCATTAAACGTTGCGGTTGCTTATGGCATTACAATATTCGAGATGAGAAAATTGTTTGACCAAAAGCTCAATCTGATTTAAGTGTTCTTAACTTAGTAAATCATAACTGAGGGGAACTTTTAAATTAAAGCAGTAAAAAATTCTTCCCCATTTTCTTTTGTATGGATAGCAAGAAGATTTGCTCTAACTAATTTTACTAATGTTCGGGAAGCTCTTCTTTCTGAGATATTAACAAGATTACTTAATTCTTTTACAGATATATTCTCCTTTCTTGCCAAATACTCAAACACAATTTTTTCATTTGTTCCAATTGAATATTTTATTAAAGCTCTTTTGCCATTGTTTGCTCTTAATATTCTAACCATTTCATTACTGGCTTTAAGACTTTTATCATTCACTCTTATCATAACCACCGCTTTATTTATATCAAATTCAATCTTATAATCCTGTATTCGATGTGGTTTAACGGTTGATTCGGGAATTGTTACGGCAACAATTTCCTTGCCTTTATACGCAATGTAATTGAGTTTGTATTTTATTGGGGGCTCACAATAATTTTTAGCCGCATCTTCAATCATCTCAGCCTCTGATTTCTCACTCTCAACACCAATTACTTTTCTGTCATCATCAATTCCAAATAATAGATAGCCTCCCTTAGTATTGGCAAATGCAATCATCTCCTTTGCAATTTTTTCCGGTGTTGTGAAATGTCTTTTAAATTCACATTGAATATTTTCCCCTTCTTCGATGAGATCAACTAATAGTTTTCGGTTCATTAATCTGTATTAAAATAATTTATAATAATATTCTCCCCCCTTACAAAATAAATGCTATTATTACAATAATTCAATAAGTTTCGATTATCTATCTTCTCTTCCTGGGATTCCAGAGCGGCTCTTTTACCTTTGGTACTGTTGATACATTTTTATCCCCCTGCTCCGTTTGTTCTCCCTGTTTTTCATCTGCAAGAGTAACCTGAGTTGTATCAGAAGATCGATTTTGAATTTCACTCGCAAAGGAGCTACTTGATGAATCGGTTTTTAAAGAATCTGTTGAAGAAAGAATCAATTTGTTTAGAGAATCTTTTTCAGATAATTCTAGTCTCTTTTTTTCCTGTTTATAGGCAGAAAGTTTTCCCGCGACATTTTTTACATATATTGAGGTTGGATAATGTACTACTAAAGTATCGTAAACCGATGCAGCTGAATCAGGTAAATCTAATTTGTTTTCTAAAATCCAACCGGATGTATATAAAGATTGCGCAGCGAACTGTGATTCTGGATAAGTCATATAAATATCATAGAACTTGTTAATCGCACCTTTGTAATTCTCATTACTCATAATTTTCTCGGCATCATCATATTTCTCTGCAGCAGGATCGTAGTTTAAATCAATAAAAGGCTTGTTCAATTTCTCTGCAGCTGCATTTACTATGCTCTCATTGCGGTAATTATCGTATATAATATTGAATAAACTGTCGGCTTTTTGTTTGTTATCCACTGTTAGATAATAGCTGCCCAATGCATATAATGTATTTGCCTCGAATCTGGTATTTGGATATTCAGTCAATATATTATAATAATACCATCTGGCTGAATCTGGAAGAATAAGTTCTGTAAGGAACAAATTCCCAAGTTCAAGCTCATTTTTAGCAAGGAGTGTTCTGAGTGAATCTTCCGATATCACAGGTCTTCTTGGAGGATTGTTTTTAAATTTTAACGTATCCGGTAACTGATTTACAAGTCTGTTTTGCTGCGCCTTCTGTTGTTGTGCCATGTTTCTATTTTTATTCTCCCTAATTTGGACAAATTGAGGTGAATTCCAGATACTGTCAAAACGAAATGATACTCTAATATCATCGAGTACAGGGTTTCTAACTTTCGCCAAAACTGAATCCCTTACCAGAGAAGGGTCATGTGCTACCAAAGAGTCAATAGCTCTAATCGTATCTGCAGATAAACCGGTTGTATCCTGAAGATTCATCAGTGAGTCGAGTTCAGCCCAAACTGCTTGCATATCCCTCAGGTTTGAAATTTCTTTGGCTATTGCAAGTGAATCTTCAACATAAGCAATAGAATCCTTGATAAATTCTTCAGGCTGCTCAATGTAAAATAACTGCTTACCAAACGAATTTACCTTTGCATTTATTGCAATGTACCTTTTGAAAAGTCTATCTTTTTCTTTTGCTGGCTCAATATATTCTTTTGGTAATTGACTAATTGAAGCTTTACTATAAAAAGCTGCAGCACTATCTAATTCAATAAAATCATATTCATAAATTTGTCCCAGTTCATATTTTGAAGCACCTGAGGTGGGTGTGTTTTTGTATGTTGTGTCAACTAGTGTAAACAGACTAACAGCAGCAGGAATGTTACTCAAAGAACGATTGGTCTTGGCAATTTCAAAATCGATTTCAGCATAATTATCTAAGTACTTAGCTTCTCTGCGCATATCTTCAAAAACGACTAATGCATCTTCGCTTCTCTTTCCTTCTCTCAGTGCAATTCCATAGTTTAAACTTGCACTAAATTGTAAATCGAAATCGGGAGAGAATTCAAAAACTTTTTCAAATGCTATGATAGCATTTTCAATATCATCAATTTTCATATTTAATTTGCCAATTTCGAACCACACCTGTGCCTTTATTCCATCATCGTTCGATACTCCCATAAACTCATTTGCAAGAGCGATCGCAGTTTTATAATCTTCAAGAGTAATTCGATATACAATCTCTTCTATGTAACAATCTTTTACTATTTCATCTTCACCTGCATCAATTGCTTCTTTTCTTATGGTTGCTAATTGGGTAAGAGCTTCATTGTAATCTTTCAATCTCATCTGGCATTTTCCTATCCATAAACCTACTTCGAGAAGTAAATCGCTATTCGAATAGTTTGCCTTTAGTTCTCTAAATTTCCTTAAAGATTTTTGGTAGTTTTTCTGATAGTAGAAGGATTTTCCGAGCATCATCAACGCTTCAGGTACATAAGCACTCTCAGAATTGAATTGTAGAAGATCAGAACACTTTTCTATTACTTTTACGAGGTTTGCATTAGCTGAACCGGGAATGTTTGGAGGTTCTGTTGAGAATAGATCCTTTTCTTGTGCATTTATTTCCTTTTCAGCTTTGTCGAAAAGTTCGCTGGCATTATAGTAAACATTAAAATACGTGGTAAAATTATCCCAAATACCACAGCCAGAAAGAACCAATGAAATAAAAATTAAATAAACTAGTTTTATAAATTTTAACTGAAAGGAAAAGCTCATATGAAAAGCTATTAAAGATAATAAAAAAGAAAAAGGTAAATCAAATTACAGTGCGTGCTCGCCCGATTCCTCAGTCCTTATCCTTATCACATCATTAATATCGTAAATAAATATTTTTCCATCTCCCACTTGTCCAGTTTTTGCTGATTTAAGAATTGCATCCACAACTTTTTCAACTTTAGATTCTTCCACAACAACTTCAATTTTGATCTTCGGAATGAATTCTATCCTGTATTCGCTACCACGATAAGTCTCGGTATGACCTTTTTGACGCCCATAACCTCTTACTTCAGAAATTGTTAATCCCC
>JARRKK010000134.1:17157-24124 GCA_037388105.1 Ignavibacteriaceae bacterium
TATTTACCGTGACATTGTTTATATTTTTTCCCGCTCCCACATGGGCAAGGCTCATTTCGCCCAACTTTTTCACCAACTTTTACCGGCTGTAACTTCCCACGTCTTGATGCCTGTGATTGTTGACTGCTGCCAGCACTATAACCGATGTTTGTGGTGTTTTGCTTGGTTTCTATCAACCTGCTTGATTCCTGTTGTCTTTGACGTTGGACTTCATCCGGTGCTTGTGGAAAGAATTTAAATGCGAATGATACAACATCGTTTCTTAATTGTTCAATCAATCCCATAAATAGTTTGAAAGCTTCACCTTTATACTCGACAAGCGGATCCTTCTGACCATATGCACGTAATCCAATACCTTCCTTCAAGTCATCCATCTCACGCAAGTGTTCTTTCCATTTGTGATCGATTACACTCAGCATTGCAAAACGTTCCAATCTCGACATAAGATCAGATCCAAGCATCTCTTCTTTTCTCTTATAGAATTCTTTTGCAGCACTAATTATTTTATCTTTAAGTCCGGCTTCACCAAGTTTTTCAAATTCTTCCGGTATTAATTTAATATCAACCAACAAATTATGAAGAAGCTCCTCACGCATTGCATCAGCGGAAACACTCTCAAAATATCTATCTATTAAATCATCTACAAATTCATCTAGCAAATCGAATATTTCACCCTTTAATCTTTCTCCCTCAAGTGCTCTGTTTCTCTTTGAATAGATTACTTCACGCTGCTGATTCATGGTATCATCATATTCCAGAAGTCTTTTCCGAATTGCAAAGTTGTTCTCTTCTACCTTCTTTTGAGCACGTTCAACAGATTTTGTGATCATAGGATGTTGTATTACTTCACCTTCCTTAATTCCAATTCGTTCCATAACAGAGGAAATCCTATCACTGCCGAAAAGTCTCATAAGATCATCTTCCAAAGAGAGATAAAATTTTGATGTCCCGGGATCACCCTGTCTTCCGGAACGACCTCTTAACTGCCTATCAATTCTTCTGGAATCATGCCTCTCAGTACCAAGGATGAACAAACCACCCTTATCAACTACACCTGCTCCTAATTTGATATCAGTTCCGCGGCCAGCCATATTTGTTGCAATTGTAACAGCACCAATTTCTCCCGCGTGGGCAACAATTTCTGCTTCACGTTGATGCTGTTTTGCATTGAGTACGTTATGAGCAATTCCCCTCCTTTTCAACATTCTGCTTAACGTTTCTGAAACTTCAACAGAAGTTGTACCCACAAGTATGGGTCTGCCTTCTTTCTTAAGAGTATCAATCTGCTCTACTACCGCATTATATTTTTCTCTTTTTGTTTTATAAACTGCGTCGTCAGAATCTTCACGTGTAACCGGTTTGTTCGTTGGGATAACTACCACAGGTAAGTTATAAATTTCAAAGAATTCATTTTCTTCTGTTTCTGCCGTACCGGTCATACCCGAAAGTTTATTGTACATTCTAAAGTAGTTCTGAAGAGTAATAGTTGCTAAGGTCTGTGAATCTCTTTGTACTTTTACATTTTCTTTTGCTTCAATCGCCTGGTGTAAACCGTCACTATACCTTCTTCCGGGTAAAATCCTTCCTGTAAACTCATCAACTATTGCTATCTTCCCGTCTTCAGTTACAACGTATTCATCATCTTTTTCGAATAAAGTGTACGCTTTGAGTAGCTGATGAATTGTATGAATCCGATCGCTTGCTACAGAGTAACGGTTATAAAGTTCATCTTTCTTTTTAATTTTCTCTTCATCACTTAAGCTTGAATCATTTTCAAACTTGCTTACTTCATAGCCTAAATCCGGAAGCACAAAATATTCTTTTCCCTCTTTGCTTCCCTTTGCAAGTTCATCCCTGCCTTTTTCAGTAAGATCAATTGTATTATTTTTTTCATCAATCACAAAATACAATTCATCATCAATGATGTGCATATTTTTTGCCTTTTCCCGCAAGAATTCCATTTCGGTGCTCATCATTAATTTTTTATAGGAAGGTTCACTTAGAACTTTCGCAAGACGATTACTCTTCGGCAATCCCCTAAATGCCCTGAATAAATAAACTCCGGCTTCTGAAGAATTTTCACCATTCTCATTTAGTATTTTTTCTCCCTCTTGAACAAGTGATGCAACAAGATTTTTTTGTTTCCGAAAGAGATTTTCCACACGTGGTTTCATTTCACCAAATTGTTGATCATCAGCATCTACAGGTCCTGAAATTATTAACGGTGTCCTTGCTTCATCTACTAAAACAGAGTCCACTTCATCAACTATTGCAAAGTTATGTCCTCTCTGTACCTGATTCTCTTTATCAATTGACATATTGTCACGCAAATAATCAAATCCAAATTCATTATTAGTACCGTAGGTTATATCCTTTTGATATTGTTCCTTCCTTTGTTTTGAATCCATTGTATTTAATATTACACCAACGGTTAAACCATGAAATTTATATACCTCACCCATCCATTCGCTATCACGTTTAGCAAGATAATCATTTACTGTTACCAGATGGGTACCTCTTCCAGTCAGTGCATTTAGATAAATAGGAAGTGTCGCAACTAATGTTTTACCTTCTCCAGTTGCCATTTCAGCAATCTTCCCCTGGTGAAGCACAATTCCGCCAATAAGCTGAACATCGTAGGGAATCATCTCCCAGGTTATTTTATTACCTGAGGCAGTCCAACTTTTACCAACCAACCTTTCGCAGGTTGATTTGACAACCGCAAAAGCCTCTGGAAGTAATTCGTCTAATATATCTTCATATTCTTCATTAAGCTGCTCCTCCAGTTTGTCGATTTCATCGTGAACTCCCTGACGATCGAATTCTTCATTCGATTGTAAATTTAATTTAAGTTCATCAAGTTTCTCCCTTGTTTCTTTAGTATGATCTTGAATTTTTTGTCTGAATTCCTCTGTCTTTGCCTTTAAATCATCATCAGAAATATTTTTAAGTTTTTCATATTCATTATTAATTTCTTCTACAATTGGCCAAAGGAGTTTTAATTCTTTCTCATATTTGTCACCGAATATTTTCTTAAATACTTTTAACATTCTATTTTATCTTTATGTTGGAATAACAAGAAATAAAGTTAAAAATAGACACTCTGAAATGCAATTTAAGAATTACTACATACCTAGACTTTTGTGTTTGAGATGCGTTATTAATAGGGTTTATATAATATCTAAATTGGTATTATAATCATTTTGTGAACGTCTATAGATAAAAAAATTAACATTATTGACTTGAAATATGAAGCATTTTAATCCATTCAAATATAGTAAGTAAAGTGCGCCTTAAAAAAATATCGGAAAAGTTTGAAAAGTATTTAGCAGAAATTTCTGTAGGTGTAATCTCATCTGCAGATTTTGATAAATTGATCGCGTTATATGAAAGCGAGATCAAGACTTATTACTTTACTACTTCATCAGAAGCAAATCTTATACGAATTTTACAGGGAATGTACGATAAAATATCCTTTATCAAGGATTGTATTAGCTATCCGCATTATCTTGAAATCCTAATCTCCATTTCTGTAAACAGTAATTATCTAACTGATATCCTAATTATAAATCCTGAATATTTTTACTGGATTGTTAATCCTTCCATTCTAAAAACAAAATTGGATAAAACAAAATTTAACAAAGAGTTGAAATCAGTATTAGCATCATATAATTCGTTAAATGCAAAGGTTCATGCATTAAAATCTATAAAACGAAAAGAGCTGTTGAGAATTGGAGTTAAAGATATATACACAAAAGTTCAATTTGAAGAAATAACAGAAGAGCTTTCAATCCTGGCTGTTCAGCTCTCGGACGAACTATTTACATTAAGTTATCAGGAAGTTCTTAACAAATACAAGCTCACGAAACATAGTGGGAAATATTGTCTTGTCGCACTTGGTAAATTAGGTGGCACTGAACTTAACTATAGTTCAGATATTGATTTAATACTCTTTTTTGATAAGGAAAGGAAAATAAACAGACAAAAATATTTTAGTGAAATTCTGATCGAGACAACACACTTGTTTCTGAAATTATCAGCTGAAATAAACGGTGGTTTTTTATACAGGATAGATTTTAGATTAAGACCTGACGGGAAGTATTCTCCTTTGTGCAGAAGTTTACAGGAATATTTGGATTATTATGAAAGCAGAGGCGAAGATTGGGAAAGACAAATGTTGATTAAGTCAGGTTTTCTAAGCGGAAGCAAATCCCTTTACAATAAATTTATAAACTATCTTATACCATTTATATTTCCATCCTCATTCGCAATCTCACCAAAGAAACAAATAGTAAAAATGAAGGAGAACATCGAACGACAAAATACATATGAGGAAAATATTAAACTAGGCTACGGTGGAATAAGAGATATTGAATTCTCAGTTCAGGCGCTTCAATTGTTGAATGGAGGAAGTAATGAAAACTTAAGAAGCAGCAATACATTATCCGCAATTGATGCACTAAATGGTGGAGAATTTATAACAAGTGATGAGGCAAAAATTTTATCAAACGCATATATTTTTTACCGGCAAATAGAGCATTATCTACAGTTAATGAATAACCGGCAGACGCATTTAATTCCATCTGATGGTGAAATATTAGCGAAAATGATTACACATATGGGATTTAAAAACACGGAGAACTTCAACAAAAAAATTACAAAAACAAGAAATGATATAAGAAAAATTTACGATTCAATTTTGATTGAAGAAGATAAACTTAATTCAAGCCGTTATAATTTGGATGAAATTGATTTTGAAGATAAAAATAAAAGCAGACGTGAGTTTCAATTCCTGAAAGAAGGGAAAGGATTATTTGGCAATAGAACCTTTGATTCAAAATCGATTAAAGGTTTCGAGCAAATTGAAAGGTTTTTCCTGGAATATCTAAGTAACTCATTATCTCCTGATAAGATACTGTCTAACTTAGTTAGAATTATTAAACAATCAGATATACCATCCATCTGGTTTAATGAACTGCGCGACGAAACTTTTTTCAAATTGTTATTGAAAGTATGTGAATATTCACAATACTCAGTTGATCTCTTTGCCGAGGATAAAGAGTTAAGTGAATTTTTCCTCAACAGAAAAGTTTTTTTAGAACTTCCACCGCGTGAATTAGCAGAATATGAAATCAAATTCACATTGTTATATCTATCAGTCCAGCTGACAGTTGATTTGCTGGAAACTAAAGAGATATCAGATATTCTATCTGCCGTAATTTATAACAAGATTAAAAAAATACTCGAAGAATATTCCAAAAATCTTGAATGGAGTAAAGATTACTTTGTAGCAGCTCTTGGTAGTTTAGGATCGTCAACAATAACATTTTATTCGGATCTCGACTTATTATTTATAATACGTAATTCAAAGAAGTACGATAGAATTGAAAAACATTTTCAAAATGTGCTCGCTTCGTTACGACTAAATCTTAAACCTTTTACCGTTGATTGTAGACTAAGACCGGAGGGAGAAAGCAGTCAGCTTGTTTGGGATATAGAAGAATCAAAAAAGTATTTTGAAAAGAGAGCACGGATTTGGGAACTGCAGGCATTGACAAAGATATCATATATATCAGGCAACAAACGATTATTCAATAGCTTTACAAAATCAGCATCATCTTGTGTATTAAGATTCACTCAGAAACAAATCAAGTATGAAATAAAAGAAATGCATAATAAACTTACCGAACCGTTAACTACCTCGCCAGTTAGTATGTTTAACCTTAAAAACAATCCTGGCGGATTAATCGATATTGAATTTATAATTCAGTCTATTATTCTCGGCAACTTGGAATTGTTCAATCAAGCTTTAGGGAAATCGTTTCGGGATCAGGTAGAACTATCAGCAACAAAAAACTTACAGATGACAGAAAAAAATAAAGAAAATCCAACTGCTCAACCAGATCATATTTAATACTACATCTTCAAAATTATTAATTGATGATTTTAAACTGCGTTTTTTTGTTAGCAGAATGAAATACAAAAACTCAGATGAGTTTAAATTGTCATTAAAGTTACATATCGGTAACATAAGAAAAATATTTTCGAAACTTATTAACTGAAAACTTTGAATCTGGCAAAGAAATATTTTTACGTGCTTACAGGAATTGTTGTATTTATAATTTATCTCTTTACTTTAGCTCCATCAGTTATGCAGATAGATTCCGGCGAACTAGCCGCCGTCCAGTCAACTTTAGGAATTGCACACCCCACAGGATATCCTCTGTATACAATAGTCGGATACTTGTTTGGATTAATTCCATTTCCCACATCGAAAATATTTCAACTCAATATACTAGCTTCGATTTATTGTAGTGTTGGTATTTCAACGTTTGTCTACACAGCAAAACTTGTCTTAGATAATCTAGAATCATTTTCAACGACAAATGATAGATTATTTAAACCTCCTAAAAAGAAGAAGCCACGGGAAAAAGGTAACATGAATAAAAATAAGGCTATTCCAACAATATTAGAATCGGTTAAGTACATTGTATCAATAACATGTGGGCTTGTACTGGCATTTAGTGTAGTATATTGGCTTCAAAGTACCTCTGTAGAGGTTTATTCTTTACATATACTTTTAATAAACTTTATTATTCTTTTTCTAATTAAAGGCTTTTTGTTCGGAGGAGATAATAACAACCAAGTCGAGTTAAAATTTTGGATTATTTTCTCCGCATTTCTTGCACTTGGTTTTTCAAATCATATGACAACAATTTTATTAATTCCGGGAGTTGCATATTTATTCTTTGTAAAGTACAAGTTAACAAGCGTAAGCGTAAAAAAGATTCTAATAATGCTTGTGGTCTTCTTTCCAATATTATTTTTAATATACTTGTATCTTCCGATTAGAGCATCACAAAATCCAGTAATTAATTGGGGTAACCCCGTTGATCTTGAAAAAATTATTAGACATATAACCGGTAAGCAATACCAGGTATGGCTATTCACTTCTACTGCATCAGCC
>JARRKK010000134.1:24205-31386 GCA_037388105.1 Ignavibacteriaceae bacterium
CTCTTTTTATCTGTGATGGGAATTATTTCCTCCTATTTTTACGCAAAAAAATTTTTCTGGTTCCTAATAATTTCATTCTTGTTTACTGTACTTTATTCAATCAATTACGATATCCACGACATTGATTCTTATTTTCTACTTGCATATATCTCGCTCAGTTTTTTTGCAGTTTTTGGATTGCTGACGCTTTATAATCTTCTGAAAAAGAATACTTTGGTCTTATCCATAATAATTACCCTTGCTTTTGTTGCAGTTCAACTCCTCACAAATTTCAACAAAGCTGATCAGAGTAAAGTTTATACCTATAAAGATTATACATACGCCATTTTAAACAGTGTTAAAGATGAAAGTATAATATTCAGTTACCAGTGGGATTTTTTTATTTCTGCTTCCTATTACTTCCAGTTCGTAGAAGGTTATCGTAATGATGTTACAATTGTTGATAAAGAACTTTTGAGACGCTCCTGGTACTTTACCCAATTAAAGAGAAACTATCCTAATCTTTTTAACAACATGAGTGATATTGTAACACAATTCAGGGAAGCTCTAATTCCGTTTGAAAGAAGTGAAAACTTTAATCGAAATTTACTCGAAAGATTATACCGTAAACTGATGACTGATCTGGTTGAAAAAAATATTGAAAAAAGTGATTATTACATTGCTCCGGAACTAGTTAAGCAGGAAATGCAAAAGGGAGAATTTACTTTACAAACTGGATAGAGCAAAGGTTTATTTGAAAAAGATACGGGAAGATTTTCCTAATTATAATATACCTGCAATCTTACGAAACATTTCGTTCAATAATTAATCTTTGACTGCGTTAAGTAAATCTTCTCTTCTATTCTCAGAAAGTTCTTTTTCAGTTCTAAAGGATTGTAGTGTTACATCCATTTGCTGAATTAGATTTCGTTTATAAAACTTCGGTGCATATACACTCCCATCCAACATATAAATCCTTTTAGTATCTTCATCATAAAACACATAATTCACAAACGGTCCACCCATTCCCTTAATATTTAAATCCCACAAACCTTGTGTAAAAAGAGCGTATTTATTGTTAAAATTCACTTCGTTGATAGTGAAATAGTCTTCAGCAATTACAACATAACCCATATCATCAGCAGTCTTGTAGAATTTTTTTGTGATTCTGTTTCGAATAGTTTTGATTGAGTCCGCATTTAAGTATTCTGGTGTTGCATTTTCTATCCAGTGAATGAATATCCATCTTTCCATATCACTGCCTGGTGAACGTCTTAGCCAAACAAAATTATCTGTGGAATCATTTTTTGCTACTTTATAATCTGCCTGTACATAGATCACCCAACCGTATTCTTTCAGGAATTTACCCTCCGCATCCATCTGTTCATAATTTGGCTGGTACAAACTTCCAAATAATCTCTCATCTGAAATTTTTTGAAATTTATATAAAAGATTATCTGAGTTACGAAGAATTTTGGAGTTCAATTCATCGGCATTGGGAGCTGACAATATTACTATCATCTGATTTTTCGCCCACAGATCATTTTTATATACAATAAAACCAGGATCATCTTTTAGTTTATTTTCAATTGCGGAATCAACAACTGCTCGAATAAATTCTGAGGCTGAGCTGTTTGAATTTAGTGGAGCTATAAACACCGGTTGTGGAGTGTAGATAAGTTTTTCAAATGTCGAATCTAGCGCATCTTTAAATTCCAGGTATTCCAGGGAATCGGCTAAAACAAAAATTTCATCCTCAAATCCTCTTGCAGGTTTATTTGAAGGATCACAGCGAACAAACACTAGTAAAATAACCACACAGAAGACTATTTTGAAAATATGTTTCATAACTAGCCAGGGACAAAAGATAATGTTAAATCAATATTAGGTAAGAATATTAAGTATAAAACCCACATTGTAAATCCAACTACTAATGGAATTGAGAAATTATCATCTATATAACCGAATGAAATATTTTCTGTTATTGCACCAACGATCGCCGCAAAAAAACCAATAAAATATTCTTCAGAAAAATAACCGATTTTTGGGGTGAATAAAACCACGATACATGAACTGATAAAAAAAGCTAAAGTTCCCTCAAAACTTTTTGCCATAAATTTATGTCTCCCATACTTCCTACCGATCAGTGCCGCCATCGTATCACCAATGATAAGTATAGAAAATGCAGTTATAAATACAACCTTTGGAAAGATTAGGACTCCAAGTGTCGCAGACAACAATACGTATGTTGCACCGTTTAAATTTTTCTTCTGCTCATCTACTTCGTGGCGCCGGAGCAAAAACCCAAAAATTTTATAAAAAACATTTCCTATTTGAGGGGAGAAGTAACGCGAAAGATCCAGAATAATTGCAAACCCTGTTAGACTACCTAATATAACCAGCGCTACTGCTTTAGTAATAAAATAATAAATAATTGGAATTGATAATGAAGTAATATGAATTAATTTTCTTACTAATTCATCTTTGTAATCAATAGTTCCACGGTCAATGTGAGTCATCGGTTGCGGAAGTATCCTTGTTCTTTCTTTCCTCCATCATTTTCTGAACATGATCAGGTATCTCTTCCTTACTGTCATTTTTCTTCTCTTGGTTATCTTTTCCATTTTCAGGAATCGGTGGGAGTTCCTCACCTTTTATTATTGCGTTAATTTCCTCTGAATCCAGAATTTCTCTTTCCAATAATTCGAGTGATAATTTATGCAGTAATTCCTTGTTATCACTTAATATCTTCTCCGCATGCTGCATCGCAGAATTAACTATCCTCTGCACTTCTTCATCAATTTCAATTGCAGTTTTTTCACTATAATCCCTGTGCTTTTGAATTTCACGACCAAGGAAAATCTCTTCTTCTTTGGCACCGTAGCTTAAAGGTCCCATTTTCTCACTCATACCCCACTCGCAAACCATTTTACGTGCTAAATTAGTTGCTTTCTCAATATCATTCCCGGCACCGGTTGTATAATGATTAAATACTATTTTTTCTGCAGCTCTTCCTCCCAATGCATATGTAATAACTGCTTCCAGATATTTTGTAGAGTAAGTATGCTTTTCATCAATTGGCAGATAACTTGTGACACCCAGAGCCCTCCCTCGTGGTATAATCGTAACCTTATGAACTGGATCTGCTTCTGGAAGCATTCTTGCAACTAAAACATGACCAATCTCATGATACGCTGTTGTTTTCTTCTCTTCTTCAGTAATTATCAGACTCTTCCTTTCCATTCCCATCATAACTTTATCTTTTGCTTCTTCAAAATCGATAAGTTCAACCTTCTTCTTATCTTTGCGTGCTGCTAAAAGTGCTGCTTCGTTTACCAGATTTGCTAAGTCTGCACCAGCCAAACCAGGGCTCCCTTTTGCGATTACTTCAAGGTTCACATTTTCACTCAAAGGTATATTTCGGGTGTGAACCTTCAATATTCCCTCACGACCTTTTACATCGGGTCTGTCTACAACAATCTGCCTATCGAATCTGCCGGGTCTTAAGAGTGCCGGATCAAGTACATCAGGACGATTGGTAGCAGCGATGATAATTACACCTAAGTTTTGTTCAAACCCATCCATCTCAACTAACAACTGATTAAGGGTCTGCTCACGTTCATCGTGACCACCCCCAAGCCCAGCTCCTCTGTGTCTTCCTACAGCGTCAATCTCATCAATGAAAATTATACAAGGTGCATTTTTCTTCCCTTGTTCGAATAAGTCCCTAACCCGGCTGGCTCCAACACCAACAAACATTTCAACAAAATCAGCACCGCTTATTGAGAAAAAGGGAACACCAGCTTCTCCGGCAACTGCTCTGGCAAGCAATGTTTTACCGGTTCCAGGAGGTCCTAATAATAAAACGCCCTTTGGAATTTTTCCACCAAGTTTTTGGAACTTAGAGGGTTCTTTCAAAAACTCGATAACTTCCTGAAGTTCTATTTTCGCTTCATCAGTACCTGCAACATCCTGAAAAGTGACTTTCTGACCTGATTGAGTAATTAATTTTGCCTTACTCTTTCCGAATGAAAAAATACCACGGGATCCACCACCCTGCCCCTGCATTCTTTTCATAATTATTATCCAAACAGCAATAATCAGAATCCAGGGTAGGAATCCAATGATGATATTTAACCATTCACTTGATTCTTTATCAAATGAGTAAACGATTCCTTTTTCTCTCCAGATAGCTTCCTGATCTTTGATTATTGGTTCGGGAATATAAACAGAAATAGCATTTACTTTTTTGGGTTTACCATTAATTGTGATGGTAGTTTCCGATGTAAGATCTGCTGTAAAATAGTAATCGTTAACATCTGATTTAGTTATCTTTGCTTCTGCTACTTTATCAGTTTCGGTTATTAGCTTTTTATAAGCATCGAAAGGAATTTCAACGTAATTATCCTTTCCAGTTTTAACCATTTGCATTACAATTACCGCAGCCACTACTACTGCACCCCATCCAAAAACCATTCTGATTATTTTTGACCAATCAAAATTATCTTCAGGTTTATTAGGACCTCCACTCTTTGGAGCCTTTGGAGGTTTTTTATCGCCCTTACTCTCAGACATAAATAATTTTATATTTCTAAAGTTCATTCTTATTATTACTCCGATTCTTCACTTAAAACATAAACTGATCTTAAATTCCTATATTTTTGAGCATAATCAAGTCCATATCCAATTACAAATTTACTTGGAATATCAAAGCCAATATAGTCAATTTTCACATTAAATTTAAGACTTTTAGGTTTAACAAGCAGTGAAACAACCTTCATACTTTTCGGGTTATTTTCAGCAAACATTTCTTCAATATACTTTACAGAAAGCCCTGAATCGACAATATCTTCAACTATGATAATATCTCTTCCATTTACATCACAATTTAACTCTTTAACAAGCCGAACTTTACCAGAAGATAATTTTTCATCACCATAACTCGACAACTTAAAAAAATCGATTTCACAATCAAGATCAACACATTTAATCAAATCCGACATAAAAAGAAAAGATCCATTTAGTACACCAATAAAAACTGGAATCGTTCCCTGATAATCTTTGGTTAACTGTTTACCGAGTTCCTCGACACGCAATTGTATTTGATCCTCTGAAAGAAGGGGTGTAAATATTTCGTTACCGACTAATATTTTTTCCCTCGGTTCAGCTATCATGTGAGGCTTAACTCTATATATTTGCTTGTTTTATCCGAAATTTTATACCTTTCATCAATTCTAATACCAACTATCCAGACTATATTTCCTGAATTAGTTACAACCAGTTGCTCACTTTTCTTATGTGGTGCAATTTTTTGTTCATTAAGGAAGTCTGAAACTTTTTTTGAGTGTCTCATTCCTAATGGATAAAACCGGTCACCTTTCTTCCATCTTCGTATCAAAAATCCATTTTGAATCTTATCTGCATCAATATATTCTTTTTTAGTCGATTTCGTTAAACTAATTTTAGTACCATTTGAACGGCTTAGAGAGATAGATTTTTTTCCGATCAATTTCTTTTCACCGATCTTTATCCTTGTTACACCTGAAACATTTTTTTGCAGAACATTTTTGTAAATGATGATTGAATCCCTTTCTCTAACTGCGATGAGATTTTTTGACAACTCAATCATCTTTCCGGACTGTTTTGATTTCAGTTTCTCAAGATCAGCAACATTGATGTATTCAAGTTCTTCACTAAAACAATTTTTGACAGCTACCTTTGTAAAGTCACCGTATAAGCGGGGATCAATTAAATTCTGTTTCGTAAGATCAATAATTAATTTATGATCTTTAATTCTTGTTGCTTCCTTAACCAGATTATTAATATGTTCATCTAAGAAGGTGGAAGCATTTTTTACTATTTCAGAAGTTTTTAACACAGCAGAATCAAACTGTGGATTAATTTTATTTTTAATTAAAGGAATAACTATGTTACGTATATAATTTCGTTGATAGTTATTTTCAAAATTACTGCTATCGGTTTTAAATTCTAATTCCTTTTCCTCATTGTAATTTAAAATTTCTTTCTTCGAAAGAGATAATAGTGGACGAATTATCATATCCCTTCTAAATGGAATGCCAGAAAGTCCTTTCAACCCGGTTCCTTTAATTAGGTTAAGTAGAACTGTTTCTGTATTATCATCTGCATTATGCGCTGTTGCAATTTTATTACACCTTTTGGAAGAGGCGATTTTGAATAATTCTTTATATCGCATTTCCCTGCCTGCTTCTTCAATTGATAAACTTTTTCGTTTTGCGTAAAGGTGGATATTTTTTGATGAATAGAAAAAAGGAATATTTTTATTTAGCGCAAGTGTTTTACAAAATTCCACATCGCCAGTAGATTCTTTCCCTCTTAAATTATGATTTAAATGAAATGCAGCAATTTCAATATTAAATCTTCTTTTATACTTAATAAGAAATTCAAGCAAGAACACTGAATCTGGTCCACCACTTAATGCAATTAAAACACTGTCATTATTTTCCAGTAAATTTTTATCCAATATAAACTTAATAACTTTTTGTTCTATCGTTTTCATTTTATTAATCATCTTACTCAAGTTCTATTTAATAACATTATCTCTCGTTTTCTATTAAAAATGTTCTATGCAAATTAACTAAACGAGGATTAATTTTACTGGAAATTAGCAGATCTGGAATTAAGTGGAAAATAAATCTATGAGAAACTAATCGATACTTAAAATTTCAAATTCAAGCAACCCTGCAGGAGCTTTAACTTTTACTTTGTCACCAACCTTTGTACCCATTAAGGATTTTCCAACAGGGGATGTAACCGAAATTTTGCCTTCCTGGAAATCTGCCTCTTCCGGTGAGACTAAAGTATAATTAATAGTCTTTTTAGTTTTAACATTTTTGATTTTCACATCGGATAAAATGTGGGCTTTGTCAGGTGGAAACTGAGATTTATCGATCAATCTTACACGCGAAAGAATATTTTCAATTTTACTAATCTTTAATTCAAACAGGCCTTGCTCTTCTTTAGCAGCGTCATATTCTGCATTTTCAGATAAGTCTCCATGAGCCCGAGCTTCGGCAATTTTTGCAGCCATTTCTTTTCTGCCATTAATTTTCATCTCTTTCAATTCGTTTTCAATTTCAACCAATCTGTCCTTGGTTAAATAGACAAAATTTCCTTGGGTCATATTTTCTTGCTTTATATTTAATAAATGATTTAAAGAAAAT
>JARRKK010000135.1:0-7986 GCA_037388105.1 Ignavibacteriaceae bacterium
CAGCGTGAGCTGCCTTTTCTTATTTACTTTGTCTTCTTCGTAACTTGTCCAATTAAGTCTTAAAGTTTTCTCGCCTTTCTCTAAATGTATTGACCTTTAATTACCTTATTCTGATTCAGATAGCCTAAAGAATAACTCTGAGTATAAAAAATGCAATAATATGTTTCATCTGTTGTTAGGTTAAGTGTTTAGTCAGGAATAGCCATACTTTACTCGGGAGATAGGAGAGAAACTGATAAAATATTATTTTTGTTTAATATAGATTTAACTTATCTGATCTGCGCCCATAGTTCAACTGGATAGAACGTCGGATTCCGGTTCCGGAGGTTGGAGGTTCGATTCCTCCTGGGCGTACATATCTTTGCAGTTGGTTCTCAATTTTTGCCTCCCTGGATAAATATTTATTAATAAACTTCGTAACCAAAGCAGGTCTACCAAAGATTTAAGAATTTATTGTAATTCAAATTTTGGTTACATTTGTGTATAACTAAAGATTGTATATAACATAACTGTTCTTTTGGGGAAAATGTTAGGTAGGTCGATAACAATCTTAAACTATCTTCCAGGAAGTCAGAGGGATCTTTTGCAGGGTAGAAAAAGGGTGCAAATAGCTAGAATACAATTAAGAATAGCTTTACAAATCAGTATAAAATATTCCACCCTATTTATACTAATATATTCATGTCTAACATTTTCTCAATCTCCCAACTCCGTAAAAGGGATTGTAATAGATGATAATTCACCTATTGCAGGTGCTATTGTAAGATGGCAGGCTTCGAATACGACTGTAATAACGGATGCAAACGGCAATTTTGAATTGGAGATCCTTAAAAATAGGTCATCTAATCTGATTACTGCCTGGAAACAAGGATACTATAATGGAGGGACAGAATATAATATTGGGGTACAAAATATCGAGATCAAACTAGCACCACTTCCGGAAACAGATAATACCTCGTATGAATGGATTGATCCCGTTCCAAACCCCGATGATGAAATAGATAACTGTGGCGATTGTCATGCATCGATAATTTACGATCAATGGGTGCATAACGGACATGCACAGTCAGCAATCAATCCATTATTTCTTAGCATTTATAATGGAACGGACTCTACAGGTAAATTTGGGGTACAACCTGGATACAAAATTGATTATCCTCACTCCCAAGGTAACTGTGCAAATTGTCATGCACCAACTAGAGCCGTTAATAATGTAATTGGTATTGATCTTAATAATTTAAATGGCGTAGAAAAGCTTGGTGTGTCCTGTGATTTTTGCCATAAAATAAAAGGTGTAAAATTAAAAGAAAATACTAGTGTTTTTACTGGAGTGATGCATTATGAATTAATTCGACCTCCCGATGGACATCAGATATTTTTTGGGCCATATCATGACGTTCCGGATCCTGATACTTACTCAGATAACATTTCAAAAAGTATTTTTTGTGCACCATGCCATCAGGGTGGATATTGGGGTGTCCCGATTTATGAATCTTATACAGAGTGGTTGCAAAGCAAATATGCTGCAGAAGGAATAGAATGTCAGAATTGCCATATGCCTCCAGATGGAACAACCACAAATTTTGCCCCTGGAAAAGGTGGTGTGGAACGTGATCCTTTAACAATTCCAACTCGGAAGTCGAGAATGTAGGAGCCGGACACCATGTCCCGACAGATCAACCCATGAGAAATATGATTCTCATTGTTGAAGCAACTGATTCTGAAGGTAAGAAATTGAAATATTCCGGACAAAACTTGATTCCTCTTTGGGGAGGTCGTGGGGAATTATCTGAAGGGAATTATGAAGGGCAGCCGGGTAAGGGTTTTGCCAAAATATTGTTTGAAGATTGGACTCCATATTTACCATATAAAATTAGTACAAGAGGGGAACAAATGTTTCCTGCACCACAGTGGAGAACAATAAAAATAAAAGAAGATACAAGAATTGCTGCATTAGCAACCGACGTTTCAAATTATGAATTCCAACTTGGATCTCACAAGGGACCATACACTGTTAAATGTAAATTAATATACAGGCGTATGTTTAAGAATTGGGCTGCATTAAAAAAATGGAACCTTGATGATATTGTATTGTCTGAGAAAATCTTGAATGTTAATCAGCAGAAAAATTCTATGCGAGTGCGAGAGAATAATTGAAATGTTATAAATAAACTAATTATGAAATCAACTCAGTTAAAATTATTGATCATTAGTATTTTCATTTTAATTGGTGGATGGAGTTGTAAGAAGGATGCAGCCAAGGAAGAAAATCTAATTAGCATTCCACCTGCGTTGCAAAAACTTAAACAATACATTCCAAAAGACAATCCGTTATCAGCAGAAAAGATAAAAATTGGTAAGAAACTATTTTTTGATGAGAGATTATCTATTGATGGAACAGTTTCATGTTCATTTTGTCATAATCCATTATTAGGATTTTCTGACGGCAGGTACCGATCTATGGGTATTTATGGGCTGAGATCAAAAAGAAATTCCCCTACAATTATTAACCGGTTATTCGGTCAGTATCAGTTTATGGATGGACGTGCTTCAAATATTGAAGAAGTTATTGTCGAACATATTCAGAATTCTATAGAAATGGGTAACAACCTTGAAAATCTCGTTGTAACTTTAAACTCAGATGGAACGTATCGAGATGAATTTCAAAACGTTTTTGGGACACAAGTAACAGCCGAAGGTATTTCAAAATCATTAGCGTCATATGTTAGAACATTGGTATCAGGAAACTCAGCCTTTGACAAGTTTATTGCCGGAAACAATGGAGCAATCTCAGAATCAGCAAAGAGAGGATATGATTTGTTTAAAAGTGAAAGGCTAAAATGTTCTAAATGCCATTCAGGTGATAATTTTTCAGATGAAAAGTTTCAGAATAATGGTGCAGGAATGGATTCTGAAGCTCCTGATTTCGGAAGGTATTTAGAAACAGGTAACGAAGAAGACAAAGGAAAGTTTAAAACTCCAACGCTTCGTGATATTGCGCGGTCGTCGCCTTATATGCACGATGGAAGTATAAAATCTTTGGCTGAGGTTGTTGAATTTTACAACCAGGGTGGTATTCCAAATAAAAATTTAAGCGAATACGTTAAACCATTAAACCTAACTGAGTCTGAAAAAACAGATTTGATTGAATTTCTTCGAAGCTTAACAGGTACAAATATTTATTATCTAAGTGTTAGATGAATTGCTTGAATAGAGGGATAATCTGGAAATTAAGGTGAAAAACAGCGTTAAAAAATTTCAAGTACGATTATTAAATGAGGTCATTCTCCTTTTCTCATTTTGTCTGCTATTTCTAACTCAACTTGCTTGTTCTGATCAACATCAAAGGTTGGACTTGGACGAAAATTATGTTACCGATGCCGGATTAATATTTTTGAATACAAATAAAAATGTTAAATACACTGGTTCGGAAAGTTGCAAAGATTGTCATTTAGAGATCTACGAAGCATACATTAAATCACCTACCGGACGTTCAATGAGTAAAATGGAACCTTCTAATATTATTGAAACGTTTCCACAATCATATGAAGTCTATGATTCATCAAAAAATTACTACTACGAAATGGTGAGTAAAGATGGTAAATATTATCAGCGAGAATATAGACTTGGTCCCGAGAGGGAAGTTGTACATGAAAGATGGATGGAAGCTCAATATATCATAGGTTCAGGAACAAATTTGCGTATGTATTTTTATGATGAAAATGGAATGTTTTACCAGCTTCCTTTAACCTGGTATGTTCATGAGCAAAAGTGGGATATGAGTCCTGGTTATAGGGAATTTGGCAATGTACGTTTCTCACGCTATCTAACTACAATGTGTATTTCTTGTCACAATGGTTTCATGCCTCAATCTGCAACTGCAAACGATAGATATGAAAAACCCTATCCTCTTGGAATTGGATGCGAAGCATGTCACGGACCAGGAGATTTACATGTGAGACAGAGTCTTGGAGAGGAAATCGATCTTCCTTCTGCAAACGCTCTAACAATCGTAAATCCACTAAAGTTATCCCCTCAACGTCGAAATGATGTTTGTTTACAGTGTCATTTAGAAGGGAAAACCTGGGCATTGCAAGATGGTAATAATTGGTTTGATTTCAGACCAGGAATGCTACTTGAAAATCATCGCTCAGTTTACTCTCCATCAACCCGTAAAAAGGAAATGTTTCGTGTAGCAAACACTGGTTATAGATTATTTTTAAGTCGTTGTTTTGAAGGTAGTCATGGAAATATGACATGCGATTTATGCCACGATTCTCATAGAATGCTTCAAATAGACAACGTGATGTATAATCGAAGAAATTGTTTAAGATGCCATCCTCTAGAAGGTTTACCAAGCAAGTCACCCGAGATTCATGAATCGAATACTGATTGTATACCTTGCCATATGAATCAAACCGGAACGGCTAACACCCTTCACGGTGTGGTAAACACCGATCATTGGATAAGAATTAATTCTGATAAAGATATTATAAATTGGTACGATGAACGGCATCGTTACGAGATATTAACTTTTGAACCAATTCTTGATCGAAAGGATAGTTTAAGCTCAATTAGAAAAGGTATTGCCTACGCTGAATATTATTTTACCGAGGAGAAAAAAATTGTGTATCTGGACTCTGCAGCTAAATATCTTTATTTGGGTTTAAATAAAGCGAACAAAAGTGTTTATGGAAACTTTTACTTTGGAAGAGTATTAGGAGCAAGAGGTTTTTACAAACAAGCAATAATTTATTTCAATACAGTATTGAAACTGGATCCTGGTTTTGCAGATGCGTATTACGAAATAGCTCAGGTTTACCAGAAACAAAAAGATTACGAATCGTGTGTAAAGTCTTTAAGAAATGCTCTAAAATATAAACCTGATGAACCTCGATATTTGGAATCATTAGGTAGTTCATTATTCGAAATTGATTCCATTGAGACAGCATTAGAAGTATTAGAACGTTCAATAAAAATCGATAGTCACAACCCAAACACGTTTTTCATGCTAGGCAATATTTTGATTTTTAATCAAGAGAATCCTCAGCAAGCACTTAAGTACTTCAGAAAGACGGTTGAATTAGATCCTGATTTTCCAAATGGATTACTAAATCTTGGCAATACATATGCATTACTTGGCCATTACAACGATGCTGTTAATTCGTATAAAAAAGAAATATTATTCAGACCCAACTCAGAAGACGCTTATATAAATCTTAGCAAGGTTTATGAACTTCAGGGGAATATGAAGGAGGCGAAGATAGCATTAGATAATGCAAAACTAATCAATCCAAATATTGAAGTTAAATAAACTTGTTCAGATGGAACTTATTGTTCCGGTCATTTTCGATTAACCGGGGTAAATGGAATAATAGATTATCAGAATACATCTAATTGTACAACATCCGAAAACGAAGTGCTAAATACATCTGTAATTAGGAAAAACTTTGATTTGTCAATTGTTTCAAATTAAGTTTATCCTCTACTGCTGAGAGCTCAATGATTTGGAGGTACTACTCAATAATCCATCATTTCTGAAGCGAGAATTTATTTTACTTAAGATTTTATTGAGGTAAAATTTGTGCAGAGCGCATCCTTTTTGACCATATCTGAATTGGGAGATTGAGGAATTTTATGGTAATTTTGTATTCTCTCTTCGTAACATTTGATAACAAAACCAAAGGACTTTTTGAATGATAACAAAGAAGAAAAAACTTTCCAGAAAAGAGATCAAAGAGGATAAGCTTGTATCTTTTATGTATAGGATTGAAAGTTTTTATGAAGATAATAAATCGAAGATAGTATCCTATGGACTAATACTTGTTATCGCGATTGCCGCGGCTTATTTCTATGTAAACCAGCAAAAAGCAGAGAATGAAAATGCAGGATTAGAACTTTCCCGGGTAATGCCGATATTTGACTCAGGTTCATATCTTGAAGCAATTGAAGGAAGACAGGGAACAAATATAATCGGACTAAAAAGAATTGTTGAAGAATATGGCAGTACCGAAAATGGTGAATCGGCAAAGATATTTCTGGCTAACGCGTATTCTTATCTCGGAAACTATGATGAAGCGTTTAAATATTTTGAAGATTACGGAGGAAACATCCTTGTTTATAAAGCATCGGCAATGGCAGGGATGGCGGGATATTATTCAAGTAAAAAAGAGTACAAAAAAGCAGCAGATCTGTATAAAAGTGCTTCTGGTGTTTTTGATCTAAATGCACAAAATCCGGATTATTTATTGAATGCGGCAATAAATTATTACAACTCGGGAGATAAGGAAGAAGCCAGTGTACTCCTCGAGAAGATTAAGACCGATTATAATTCCTCTAATGCTAGAAAGAAGGTAGATAGATACCTGGCTTTAGTTAATGGCGGAACAACTTACTAGATTTGTACTATAATAGGAAAAATTAATCATAGAATAACTTTAATAATAAGTTCTCCATCATTGTAATTCTTGACTTTAGGAGTACTAATTTCTACTTTTTATAAGAATATTATTTGACTAACACTTTTTAAGGATTTATGGCAGACACTTCGGATTTTAGAACCGGATTAATAATAAAATTCAAAAATGATCTCTTTAGTATTATAGAATTTCAGCATGTTAAGCCAGGCAAGGGTGGAGCCTTTGTTCGCAGCACTCTAAAAAATCTTAAGAACGGAAAAGTAATAGACAACACATTTAGAGCAGGTGAAAAAGTAGAGACAGTCAGAGTCGAACGAAAAAAATATCAATATCTTTACAAAGAAGGAGAATCACTTGTTTGTATGGATAATGAAACATTTGAGCAAATAAATGTTCCGATGGAATTATTCGGTGATCTTGTAGGGTATCTGAAGGAGAGTGAAGAGGTTACTATATTATTCAATGGGAGTGAGATAATATCAGTTGAAACTCCAATTTTTGCAACTCTGAAAGTTATTGAAACAGAACCGGGGTTCAAAGGTAATACGGCGACAGGAGCATTTAAACCTGCTAAACTTGAGACTGGTGCAACTATTAATGTTCCGTTGTTTATTAATACAGGTGATATCCTGAAGGTGGATACACGGACCGGTGATTATGTTGAGAGAGTTAAATCTTAATTATGAGGATTTGTTATGGATCTTAATTTAATTAAAAAGCTTGTAAGAATTGTTGATACGAGTGGAATTACGGATCTGGAGATAGAGGAAGACGGATTAAGAGTTAAGGTTGGAAAGAAGAACAAAAATTCTCAGGGTAATTCACAACTACAAACATTTGTTCAAACAGAAAATGTCGCCTTACCTAACCCCACACCCCAAACTGAAATAGAAAAACCAGCAGCCGCAGAACTTGAAAGTGTACCGTCCAATTTGCATGAAGTTAAATCTCCGATAGTTGGCACATTCTATCGCGCACCAGCACCTGATGCAGATTCCTATGCTCAGATAGGTGATATGGTTAGCGTGGGCAGTGTTTTATGTATAATTGAGGCGATGAAACTGATGAACGAAATTGAATCAGATGTGAATGGTAAAATATTAAAAATATTAGTTGAGAACGGGAATCCGGTTGAATACTAACAACCACTCTTTTTAATTGAGCCCAGTTAAAATTATTTAAATCTGAGAAAGAATTGTTCAACAAAATACTGATTGCTAATCGGGGCGAAATTGCTCTTAGAATTATACGTACGTGTAAAGAGTTGGGGGTTAGAACTGTTGCAGTTTATTCCGAAGCGGATGAAAATTCCCTCCACGTTACCTTTGCGGATGAAGCGGTTCGCATTGGGCCTGCATCAAGTAGAGAAAGTTATTTAAAGATTCCGAGTATTATTTCTGCAGCACAGGTAACAGGTGCGGAAGCAATCCATCCCGGTTATGGATTTCTGGCAGAAAATGCTCAATTTTCGGAAATTTGTGCTGAATCCAATATCAAATTTATTGGTCCCTCACCTGAAATGATTAATGCAATGGGGAATAAATCCTACGCAAAGAATACTATGAAA
>JARRKK010000136.1:0-6641 GCA_037388105.1 Ignavibacteriaceae bacterium
GGCTTACATTTGAAGTGTTACCGGAGGAAATAGATGATAAAATATCCGGAAGTTTGAACTTATTTCTAAAGATTGGTACTGACGGCAAAGTTATAAGTCACAAAGTGCTTTTTAGTTCGATTGAGTGCGGAAATTGTATAGATAAAATCATTAGTGCCGTATACCGGTCAAAATGGCTACCTGGTTTGTTACACGGAATCGAGGTAGAGTATTGGGTGGAAAAATCGTATGTGTTCAATTGAATAGACAGGGAATTCATATTCTTTACGTTAATTTTTCTTAAAATTTTTAATTTGCAGTAACATTTTGGACAAGAATGGAGTCTAAGATATAAACAACAAAATGATGATGACAAAACTACTAGAAAATGGACCTGTAAAACTTAACTGCCCGCATTGTAAGGAGAAAATACAATCTGCCTGGGTTTGTAAAATTGATTCATTTATCGGTATAAGGTATGCTTTTCTATGTAACAAATGTGAGAAACTTCTAGGTATTGCTAAAAGGAATGACTACACACTTTTAGATTCTTTTCGGAGGCAGGCTAGTGTTTAAATTAGACTAATCGTTAAAGTAAAAATTATCTAATCATTCCTGTAAAATTACTCCCCCGCCAAGACAAACATCATTCTCATAAAATACAGCAAATTGCCCGGGTGCAATTCCACTATCAGGTTTCTCAATTTTTACATTTGCTTTACCATTGTTTTCTAAAGTAACCACACAATCATTAATTCCTTCTCCGTGTCTGATTTTTACTTTAAGTTCCTTCTTTTGCGAGGGTTCGCCGGAAATCCAGTTAAACTTACCAACTTTAAACTCATCTTTTGCTCTTGCTGTTTTATTTTCACGTGAGATGTAAACAATATTTTTTGCAACATCCTTTCCTACAACATACCATGGTCCGCCTGCGAGTCCTAATCCTGATCTCTGTCCTATCGTGTAATAATAATATCCCGGATGTTTACCCAATACAGAATTAGTATCAATGTCAATTATCTCACCTTCAATCTCACCAAGATGATGCTTTATAAATTCGGTGAATTTCACCTGACCAAGGAAACAGATACCCTGGCTGTCTTTTCTTTCCATAGTCGGTAACTTATATTTTTTTGCAAGCTGTCGAATATCTCTCTTCATATATTTACCAATAGGAAATAATGCACGGGATAGCTGCTGTTGTGTAAGGTAAGCTAAAAAATATGTCTGGTCTTTTACCGGGTCCGGTGAACGTAACAACTTGGAGCCGCCGTTTTCTTCATTTAATTGTGCATAATGTCCGCTTGCAACTTTTTCAAAAGAACTATCAATCTTATCGTAAAACTCCCCAAATTTAATTAGGCTGTTACAATAGATATCAGGATTTGGGGTTCTTCCTTCTTTTACTTCCTCAATCGTATATTTAACAACTGTATCCCAATATTCGGTTTGAAGAGATAATATTTCCAGCGAAACATCAGCTTGTTCACACACAGCCCGTGCGTACTTCAGATCTTCTTCCCATGGACATTCACCTAGGAAAGAAAATTCATCCTGAAGCCAGATCTTAAGATAGAATGCTGTAAGATCGTGTCCCTGATCTTTAAGCAATCGTAATGCAACCGAGCTGTCAACTCCGCCTGAAAGCAATACAGCTATTTTCATTTTATATTTTACTTAATAATAAGTTAGAGAAAATAATCATTTAGTTGGGAAGATATAAGTCGATTTGTCTTAACAGAAAGTTCTCAATCTTGCTTTGCGGAGTTTTTAATATTCCGTTTATCAGTCAGTTGTTCAATAACCTCATCGTAAATTTCCCTTTTTACCTTACTTAGAATTAAGGTGATTAATTTTTGTGAATCTTTCATTTTTTGAGAAAACCCGATTGTTACGTTGTTTTTACCATCATATACTTTCATTATCCCCGAGGATTTTCTCTCGAAAACACCACCTTTTAAATTTTCAATATCAGCATAATATATTGTGATTACCTTATTTGATAGTAGAAAATCTGAACAAAGAATCTTTTCATCGTCGGCTTCAATCTTGTATGCAAGAATAATATAATATGTAAGATAAGATCTGTTTATTATATAGATTAGCAAAAGTGAAAGCGCTATTGGCAGGATGAGAATCTTATTAGTATCAATATTCATCACCAGTGGAACACAATATAAAAGTAGAAAGATTGTAACAACAATATTCCCATATCGAAATATCATTCTGAATATGAATGAATAGGTAAACGTCTGCATCATAATTCTATTTGTTCAATTGCTGATAAATAACAATCGAATTAATATTAAAATTCACTCTCTTTCAATCTCCGCACCAAACCCTTTTATCTGATAGATAGTAACTGGTCCTGTAATAGCAGCAACATCAAAATCCTCCCCTTTTTCTTCTGCCAAATGTTCATAATAACTAATTGCGTTTTCCATTGATAGCTCAATCTTATAAACTTTCCCCTCAACCAAAGCAGTACTGCCTTTAGCTTCCATCGGAAATACAATTTCTCCATCTTTAACTTTTACTTTTAATTGTTCCCCCTCTGCATCTGAAGATAGCTCAATCCAGCAGCCTGCCATCGGACAAACATCTAAAATTTCACCTTCTACCAATACTGTACTATCCAAAAACATTTCCGGATTCTTAAGTATCTCCGAGATTTTTGTTTTTTCATTTAATGTAATTTCCTTGCCATATTTCTCTTTATCATCACCATATGCAGATGGAACCACTGCAATGATTATGACAATAATAAGATAGTTAATTAACCGATACATATTTTTTTACTCACTTATGTATTAATAAATTCGATAATTTATTTATTCAAATTTAATAAACACAGGTTTTTGTAATTCAACCTTCATTCCCGGTAAATTTTCTACAATTGCCTTCATTTCTTCTAAATTATCAGGTGGATTGCTTTTAAGCATTTCCAGACTTTCTTTATTCTTAAACAAATCGCCAAAATCTATATCGAGTAAATTTACCAGTGAACCCTCTACATAACTAGCATTTGTTTCTACAATGTCGCCATCAAATGATAAGGAAATCTTTACTTTCATTCCTTCCATCAATTTAATAAACGAATCATCAAGTTCTTCTTTAACAGTTTCATCTTTTGATCCTGTTTCCTCGGTAGCAAACATAGATTTAATTTCCGGCCGGTCGATTATCAGTTCAGATATATCACCATGTACAAATTTAAAGGAAAAATATTCTTTCTTTTTACTCCCCTCATTTTGATCAAGTTCAACTTTTGCATTTGGATCAGTCTCCATTGTTATTGTATTCAGGTCTTCAAATGCATATAAAGCTTTATATCCCTGCCAGCCATCAATATTAATCTCTTCCCCGAAAATATATTCCACACCTTCACCGTAATCAGAAGCTTTTACTTTCAACTCCTCTTCCTTGTAAAGGTTAAACTCTTCAGGTACTTTTGCAGAATCCTGGAATGAGCTAATAAACTGATTCATCATATCAATAACAGCATCACTCATGAGCACCTTCTCTTCTATTGTCCCGCTGCCGTCTTTATTAACATACACTGTCGTATCTACCTGCAGGCAACCAGAAAGTACTGAAAATGAAAGGAATAGAATTAAAAGTTGATTAATATATTTCATTACTAATTCATTCGGATATAATAAATTGAATTTGGTGTTACTAATCTACAATATTATCATTAAATCTTTTGTTAATTCTGTAGAGTTTAAGCAATAATTGATACTCAGAAAAAACTGGTTTATATTTGACGGAACTAATTTCAAAAGATTAATATTACAAAGATTGATTTTCCCCAAGAAACTAATTATACGTTGATCCGGTATTGCTTGTAGCCACTTACCAAGTGGCTCTTTTTTTATCTATACATTAAAAATGAAAGAAAAAATCCCAGCAAAGTTAATATTAGAAGATGGCTCTGAATTCTCATGTTTCAGTTTTGGTTTTGAAGGTAACACAAATGGCGAGGTTGTATTCAATACAGGAATGGTTGGTTATCCTGAAACTTTAACTGATCCGTCTTACCGTGGACAAATTTTGGTCTGCACTTTTCCATTGATTGGAAACTATGGAATCCCTTCCAAAGAAAAGGAAAATGGATTATTAAAAAATTTTGAGTCGGATTCTATTCACGTCCGTGCATTGATTGTTTCTGATTATTCTGAACATTATTCTCACTGGTCGGCTAAAAAATCTCTTGGTAATTGGCTGAAAGAAGAAAAAATTCCAGCAATCCAGGGAATCGATACGCGCATGCTTACGAGAAAGCTGCGTGAAAAAGGTAGTATGGTTGGGAAAATTATTTTTGAAGAGAATGATTCACTAGACCTGCCTGTCGACAATGCAGGATTTTCCGATCCAAACAAAACTGATTTAGTTGGTGAAGTATCAGTCAAAAATCCGGTTGAATATCCCGCAGGTAAAGAAAAAATAATTCTTGTTGATTGCGGAACTAAGAACAACATCATCCGTGCATTTCTTGGAAGAAATATTTCAGTTATTCGTGTTCCTTATGATTATGATTTTACAAAAATAAAAGCTAATGGGGTGATGTTATCCAACGGTCCCGGTGATCCTAAAATGAATGAAATAACTATTAAGCATATAAAAAAAGTAATGCGTAAAAATATTCCGATATTAGGTATTTGTCTTGGATCTCAGATATTAGGGCTTGCTTCCGGTGCGGACACTTACAAATTAAAATACGGTCACCGCGGACATAACCAGCCTTGCAACGAACTCGGAACGAAAAGATGTTACATTACTTCTCAGAATCATGGTTACGCAGTTAAAACAGATTCATTGTCAGAAGACTGGCGTGAATGGTTTGTTAATGAAAACGACGGAACGAACGAAGGAATAATTCATATCTCAAAACCATTTTTTGCAGCACAATTTCATCCCGAAGCCTCGCCGGGTCCAGATGACTGTGAATTTATTTTTGATATGTTCGTCAGGTCACTGAAATGATGATAAAAAAAGAAAAACCAAAAAAAGTTCTGATACTCGGCTCAGGTGCAATTCAGATAGGTCAGGCAGGAATTACAAATTCCGAACTTGTTTCGGAATCTCAGTTTAAACTGTTTAAATAATATTTTGAGATGCTGAAATGAATTCAGCATAAATAATGATGATAAAAAAAGAAAAACCAAAAAAAGTTCTGATACTCGGCTCGGGTGCACTGCAGATAGGTCAGGCAGGCGAGTTTGATTATTCAGGCTCACAGGCAATTAAAGCCTTGCGTGAAGATGGAATTACAACAGTGCTTGTCAATCCGAATATTGCAACAATTCAAACCTCAGAAGGCTTTGCCGATAAAGTTTACTTTCTTCCTATAGCTGCGAAGTTCGTTGAAAAGGTAATCAAAAAAGAAAAACCGGATAGTATTCTTCTACAGTTTGGCGGGCAGACTGCTTTGAATGTCGGTGTTCAATTGTTTAATAATAAAATTCTAAAAAAATATAATGTTAAAATTCTTGGAACTCCTGTTGAAGCAATTAAAGATACTGAAGACAGACTGCTATTTGCTAACAAGTGTAAAGAGATCGGATTAAAAGTAGCATTTAGTAAAACTGCAAAAAGTGTAGAAGAAGCAATAGAAGCTGCAGAAGAAATTAGCTACCCGGTGATGGTTAGAATTGCTTATGCACTTGGTGGATTAGGATCCGGTATTGTAAACAATAAAACCGAACTTACTGAAAAAGCGAATAAAGCATTCAAATTCACTGAACAAATTTTAATTGAGGAATCGCTTTATGGCTGGAAAGAAGTTGAGTACGAAATTGTTCGTGATAAATTTGATAACTGCATCACAATCTGTTCGATGGAAAACGTTGATCCGATGGGAATTCATACAGGTGATAGTGTTGTTATCGCACCCGTCCAGACACTTTCAGCAAAAGAAAATTTTAATCTCAGGTCAATCGGTATAAAGCTTATTCGTCACATCGGTGTTATTGGTGAATGCAACATTCAGTATGCTCTTGATCCGCAATCAGGCGATTATAGAATAATAGAAGTAAATGCAAGATTAAGCAGAAGCTCAGCACTTGCATCAAAAGCAACCGGATATCCGCTTGCATTCATTGCAACAAAGCTTGCGCTTGGTTATGCGTTGAATGAAGTAGAGAACAGCATCACAAAAGAAACCTCGGCCTGTTTTGAACCTGCCCTCGATTATGTCGCTTTAAAATTTCCAAGATGGGATTTGCAGAAATTCCAGCAAGTTAGTACAAAACTCGGTTCGGAAATGAAATCTGTCGGTGAAGTTATGTCTCTCGGCAGAAGTTTTGAAGAAGTTCTTCAAAAAGCAATTCGCATGCTGGATGTAGGATTGCAAGGATTCGTCTGCAATGATCTAAACTTTATCGATCTGGATCATGAACTAAAAGAACCATCCGATAAAAGAATTTTTGCAATTGCTGTTGCATTGCAGAAAGGATATTCAGTTGAAAAGATTTGTCAGCTTACAAAAATCACTTCGTGGTTCATTTATAAAATGAAAAATATTGTTGATACGGAAGACCGGATTAAACAAAAGAAGCTCGATAAAATTGATTTTGATTTGATGATTGAAGCAAAGCAAAATGGATTTTCCGATTTGCAGATTGCAATGCTGACAGGAAGTGAAGAACTGACTGTGCGAA
>JARRKK010000137.1:0-6543 GCA_037388105.1 Ignavibacteriaceae bacterium
TATGTATCGGTGCAGGTTACGTAGGCGGACCAACTATGGCAATGATTGCTGCAAAATGTCCCCAGTATAAAGTTACGGTTGTTGATATTAATCAGGAGAAAATTAATGCCTGGCAATCAGACGAACTTCCCATTTATGAACCAGGTTTACTTGAGGTTGTTAAAAAGGCTCTTGGACGAAATTTATTCTTTTCAACCGAATTAATACAAAATATAAAGGATTCTGATATAATCTTCGTTTCGGTAAACACACCGACAAAAACATTTGGTGAAGGTGCAGGCAAAAGTGCTGATCTTCAGTATTGGGAAAAATGTGCGAGAGACATTCGTGGGGCTGCAGAATCGGACAAAATAATAGTTGAGAAAAGTACTTTACCGGTGAAAACTGCTATTGCGATGGAAAGAATATTAAGTGCAAATTCGAACGGATTAAGTTTCGAAGTTGTTTCTAATCCCGAATTTCTTGCCGAGGGAACTGCAATAAAAGATCTTGAGAAACCCGATAGAGTACTGATTGGCTCGAAGGAAACTGAAAGTGGTTTAAAGGCTCGCCAGGAAATTGTTGATATTTTTGCTAACTGGATACCACGTGACAGATTAATAACCAGCAATTTAATGAGCGCAGAGTTATCAAAACTTGTTGCAAATTCCTTTTTAGCACAGCGAATTTCTTCAATCAACAGCATATCGGCTCTCTGTGAAAAAGTAGATGCTGATGTTGAGGAAGTAGCACATGCAATTGGTAAAGATTCCAGGATAGGTGATAAGTTTCTGAATGCGAGTGTGGGGTTTGGTGGTTCTTGTTTTAAAAAAGATATTCTCAATCTTGTTTACTTATGTGAAACATTCGGGTTATACGATGTTGCTGCTTATTGGGAAAGTATTGTGAAAATGAATGATTATCAGGAAAACCGATTTGTTCAGACAATCAACCGGGCTTTGTTTAACACCGTTGCAAATAAAAGAATTGCATTATTAGGTTTTGCTTTTAAAGCTAACACCAGCGATACAAGAGAATCTCCGGCATTTTACATAACAAAAAAATTAATGGAAGAAAAAGCTAATGTTGTTGTGTCTGATCCTAAGGCTATTAAGAATGCAAAAACAGATCTTAAAGATTTTGATGGATCTATTGAGTATGAAGAAGATCCATACAAAGCTGCGGATAAAGCACATGCGGTAGCTATATTAACCGAGTGGGATTTATACAAAGAGCTGGATTATGAAAAGATTTATAGTACTATGGAAAAGCCGGCATTTATTTTTGATGGGAGGAATATATTAGATCATCAAAAATTATTTAAGATAGGATTTAATGTTTACCCATTGGGCAAACCTCATTTAATTCATTTTAAAGAAGCGTAAATATTATTTTTTAAATTGAGGTGTATTAAGTACTCTTTATTTTAAAAATTTATTAATCGCAATTATAGGATTCAACTCAAGTAAAAATAATGAATTAATCTTAACTAAAGTTTGATTTTATTATTCATCATCCAGAGGAATCTTATAATTAATAAGCCTTATCATTTCTCTAACTGCCTCTGTTATACCAACAGAAACTGCTCTGGCAATTATTGCATGTCCAATGCTTAACTCATCAATATCAGGTATAGTTCTAAAGATTTTTATATTCTGATAGTCTATTCCGTGACCTGCATTTACTTCGAGTTCCAACTTCTTCGCATGTTTTGCTGCTAAACTTATTCTCTCCAATTCATCATATTGTTCAACTTCTCCAACTGCGTTAGCAAAAACCCCGGTATGAATCTCAACAAAATCTGCTTCGATTTCTGCTGCAGTATCAATCTGTTTTAAATCAGGTTCAATGAATAACGATACATTAATATCTGAGTTATGGAGTTCAGAAATTGTTTCTTTTATTAATGAAACATTATCAATAACATTTAATCCGCCTTCTGTAGTTAGCTCCTGTCGTTTCTCGGGGACAAGGGTTGCCAGTTCGGGACCAACATCACAAGCAATTTTAATTATTTCCTCGGTGGCAGCCATTTCTAAATCGAGTTTAGTCTTTAACAATTCTCTTAGAAGTCTCACATCCCGCTCTTTGATGTGTCGCCTATCTTCACGCAGATGAACAACAATACCGTCTACACCCGCTTCTTCGGCAATAAGAGCTATTGTAACCGGGTCAGGTTGATCTTCTCCCCTTGCATTTCTTATGGTTGCGATATGATCTACATTTAGTGAAAACCTCATTTTCGCGATCCCTAGAATAATTGTTTAATAAAATTTAATAGTGAGTAAATACCTAAACCGTAATCATCTGCCCTGAATCGTATAGTACAGATAATGTCAATCGTAAACATAATGCCAATATGCACTAATACTCCATAAAAAAATGACCTGGTTCTGAATGCCAGTATTCCCAATGCAATGCCGCCTAAAATTGCTCCAAAAGTTTCAGTCATTGGTTTACCATTGTGCAAAATTACAAATGGAATCATTTGAATAAGTATTGCATAATATCCAAACTTTGCTTCCAATCCAAACAACATAAAACCCCTCCAGATAAACTCCCATCCGAACATATAAACCAGCATTCCAAGTTCATATATTAAAAATTTATCCCACGCATCTCTTACTGATAAGAGATGCGGATACTTTGATGTAAATGATGGCGAACTGGATGCAGCCCATATTAATGGAAGCATTACAACAAAGAATATTACTGATATTTTCAATCCTGTCTTCCAATCACCTATAGTAAGACCAAAAGCGGAAATCCTTTCCTTGAGCAGATACTTGATAACAATAACTGGTAGAACAAAAAATGTAACAAAATCCCCTACAAACCAGAAGAGATATTCATACAAATATATATCAGCTTTAAAACTATAAGAAGGAAAAATATTGGTCCTGAAAAATCTTCTTGAAGTTATATACCATGAGATGGTTTGAAGCACAGCCACAGAGAGAAAAACCACTATGACCTTCTTATCAAGTGAAGTGAGAATTTCTTTAATTTTCTTCAACTCTGTTCTGAAATTTAACTCATTCATACAATTATTTCTGTAAAACTAATCCATTGCATAAAATCTAATTAATTTTTCAAATAGTTACCATTTTGAGAAAATTTCACTTTTAAGCAAAAAATTTAACTTTTCTATTGACAAAAATGGATTCCTGTATTATATTAGCACTCATCAAACTAGAGTGCTAATAAATTAATCCAAAATTATAAAAAGGAGTCAAAAATGAGCGAATTGAAACTCAAACCATTGGCAGACAGAATAGTTGTCCGCGCAATGGAAGCTGAAGAAACCACAAAAGGCGGAATTATCCTTCCGGATACCGCAAAAGAAAAGCCTGTTGAAGGTACTATTGTAGCAGCAGGACCGGGTAAAATCTCTGATGATGGAAAAAAGATAGAAATGGAAGTGAAAGTTGGAGATAAAGTTTTATATGGCAAATATAGTGGAACTGAGATAACGGTTGAAGGGGAAGAATTCCTGATAATGAGGGAAAGCGACGTTTTTGCAATAGTAAAATAAATTAATTAAATAAAAATAATTGAGGTGAAATAATGGCTAAAATAATTGAATATAATACTCAAGCGCGCAGCGGATTAAAAGCAGGTGTTGATAAACTTGCGAATGCCGTAAAAGTAACGCTTGGTCCTAAAGGAAGAAATGTAGTTCTTGATAAAAAATTTGGTGCACCAACAATAACAAAAGATGGTGTAACCGTTGCTAAAGAAATAGAACTTGATGATGCTACTGAAAATATGGGTGCACAAATGGTAAGGGAAGTTGCTTCAAAAACCAGTGATGTTGCTGGTGATGGAACAACAACTGCAACTGTCCTTGCACAGGCAATATACAGAGAAGGATTGAAGAATGTTACTGCTGGTGCAAACCCCATGGATTTAAAAAGAGGAATTGATACAGCAATTAGCAAAGTTGTTGAATTTTTGAAATCTGTAAGTAAGGATGTTGAAGGAAGAACCGATATCGCACAGGTTGGTTCCATTTCTGCTAACAATGATGATTCTATTGGAAATCTTATAGCAGATGCCATGGAAAAAGTTGGTAAAGATGGTGTTATTACGGTTGAAGATGCAAAAGGTACCGAAACAGCACTTGATGTGGTTGAAGGTATGCAATTCGACCGTGGTTATCTATCTCCTTATTTTGTAACAGACACGGAATCAATGGAAGCAGTACTTGAAAATCCAATGATACTTATTCATGATAAGAAGATTTCTGCAATGAAAGATCTTCTTGCAATACTCGAAAAAGTTGCTCAAGCCGGAAATTCATTATTAATAATTGCAGAAGACCTTGAAGGTGAAGCATTAGCTACACTTATAGTTAACAAGATTCGCGGGACACTGAAAGTTGCTGCAGTTAAAGCACCTGGCTTTGGTGATAGAAGAAAAGCAATGTTAGAAGATATCGCAGTTCTTACCGGTGGTACTGTTATTTCAGAAGAGCGTGGCTTCAAACTTGAAAACGCAACTATATCTTATCTCGGAACTGCAAAGAAAATAGTTATCGATAAAGACAACACAACTATAGTTGAAGGTTCAGGCAAATCAGATGATATCAAGAAAAGAATAAACGAGATAAAAGCTCAAATTGAAAAAACTACTTCTGATTATGATAAAGAAAAACTTCAGGAAAGACTTGCAAAACTTTCCGGTGGTGTTGCTGTACTTAAAATCGGTGCTTCTACAGAAGTTGAAATGAAAGAAAAGAAAGCAAGAGTAGAAGATGCACTTCACGCTACCAGAGCTGCTGTTGAAGAAGGTGTAGTAGCTGGTGGCGGTGTCGCATTTATTAGAGCCATAAGTAAATTAAATGATCTTCAGGGTCATAATACTGATCAGACAACCGGTATTAAAATTGTACAAAAGGCTCTTGAAGAACCGTTGAGACAAATTGTTAATAATGCAGGACTTGAAGGATCTGTTGTATTGCAAAAAGTTCTTGAAGGAAAAGATGATTTCGGATTTAATGCTGCAACTGAACAGTATGAGAATCTTATTAAATCAGGTGTTATTGATCCTACTAAAGTAGCCAGAACCGCATTAGAAAATGCAGGTTCGGTCGCTTCTCTTCTTCTTACAACCGAAGCTGTTGTATATGAAAAGAAGGAAGAGCAGACACATGCAATGCCTCCTATGCCAGGCGGCGGCGGTATGGGTGATATGGGCGGAATGTATTAATATTCCTTTCTTAAATCATCCACATCCGGTAAAAGGATTAAAGGCGAGTATTTATTTACTCGCCTTTTTTATTTACCATCTCATTATCTTATTAAAATGGAATTAATTCAATTTGGAAATACACATCTTAAGGTATCTAAAATTGGACTTGGATTAGCCGCACTCGGAAGACCGGGTTATATAAATCTTGGACACGAAACCGATTTAAAATCAAATTACGATGTGAAATCTATGCAGTTGAATACTATTGAAATGTTAGATCTCGCTTATGCAAATGGTATTCGTTACTTTGATGCTGCAAGAAGTTATGGAAAAGCGGAGTTGTTTTTATCAGAGTGGATCAAGTCTAAAGATAAAAAGGAACAATTCACAGTTGGATCAAAGTGGGGATATACTTATACAGCAGATTGGAAGGTTAAAGCAGAGAAACATGAAATTAAGGAACACTCCATTGAAATATTAAATCGGCAATGGTCTGAATCTAAAACATTATTGGGAAGTAGATTGAATATTTATCATATTCATTCTGCTACACTAGATAGTGGTGTCCTCGAAAATAAAGAGGTACTGGATAAACTCTGGGAGATAAGATCATCAGGAACTGTTATTGGTCTTACACTTAGCGGAGCGAACCAGGATGAAACACTTCAAAAAGCATTAACAATCAAACGCAAAGATGAATTTTTATTCCAGTCAGTTCAGGTAACCTGGAATATTTTAGAACGATCAGCCACGGATTTACTGGTGACAGCTTCTCAATCAGGTGTTGGAATTATTATAAAAGAGGCTCTGGCAAATGGAAGATTAACGAGCAGGAACAATGAAGCATCTTTTTATAGCAAGAAAGAACAGTTGAATATCATAGCAAAAAAATATAATGTAAATATTGATGCAATAAGTATCGCATATATTTTAAAACAAAACTGGGTAACCACTATTTTGAGTGGTGCAGCAACTCAGGAACAATTAATGTCGAATCTGAATGCTTTGAGAGTTAATTTTAATGAAAGCGAATTGAATATATTGAATAGCATGGTAGAGACACCAGAAAAATATTGGAAAACCCGCTCTGAGTTAGAGTGGAATTGATACGATATGTTACGCTGATGAGTGAATGCCTAATTTTATATTAAGAATTCTATGACTTTAATGTTGAAACTGCATTACTGAGTAAATTTTAAAATTTTCCATTTATCCCGGAAATTCCATTTCTTCTGGATGAAGAGGGATATTACTTCCATATTTTTCATCTCATAAGTGATACTAAGCAATATTAGCTGAAAAGAGTAACACAATCAATATGTTAGTTATTGGCCTGTATTTTGCTTAACTTTGTGCCTCCGGTACTAGACC
>JARRKK010000138.1:0-23144 GCA_037388105.1 Ignavibacteriaceae bacterium
TTAATAAAAATATTGAACCGAGAAAATTAATCAACGCTTTATTTTTAATTGAAAACCGCGCGTAAAAGACATCTACCCGGACATGCTCATCTACATTTAGTGTATACGCAGCTCCTAATAAAAAAATCAGAGCGAATATATGCCATTCAAGTTCCTGCAAACCCACACTGCTTTCACCAAACAAATATCTTACACAAACATCATAACTAACAACAATAACCAGCAGTGCAGTTAACCAGGAAGTTAATACTCCAACCCTTTCATTTAGTCTATTAATTAATCTTATATATGAATTAATGAATTTCATTTAATCATATAAATGCATTTACATAATGACTGATTTCAGGACTATTTATATTTTCTAATAAGACAGCGATCACATCAAACCTGCATTCCAGATTTTCAATTTCTTTTTCGTAAAAATATAATTCTGCAATTTTCTTTACTTGTCTTTGTTTGTTTTTTGTAATTGCATATTCAGGTTCACCATATTCCAGGTTCTGGCGGGTTTTTACTTCGACAAATACAGTATATCCATCTTCGGGATCTTTCGCTATTATATCGATTTCTCCTTTTCCGAACCTGTAGTTTTGATGTAAGATTTCAAATCCCTTCTCAGTTAAATATTTCACCGCCAACTCTTCTCCTTTTTTACCAATCTCCTTTTTATTCATATATATTACTATTAAGCAGTTTGCATTGTTTCGTTTAATATTTTACTCAAAAACGTCCTCCGGTGGAAAGGTGAAGGACCAATTAGTTTTATTATTTCAATATGCTGTCTTGTCGGATAACCTTTATTCTTTTCCCAGAGGTAGACGGGATAATATTTTGCTAAGTTTTTCATTATTCTATCACGTGTTACTTTTGCTAATATTGAAGCTGCAGCAATACAAAAAGATTGAGAATCGCCTTTAACAACCGTAGTAACTGGAGTATTGTAATTAAATGACCTGTTTCCATCCACGAGAATTAAATCAGGTTTTATATCTAGTTTTTTAACTGAGTTTTTCATTGCTAAGAGGGTTGCGTTCAATATATTGATTTTATCTATTTTGGTATGAGAAACAACCGAAACATTGTAAGCAAGGGCTTTACTTATTATTTCAGGAAATAAAATTTCTCTCTTGCTCTTGCTTAACATTTTTGAATCATTTACTCCGGAAATGTGAACAGATGGTGAGAATATTACCGATGCTGCCACAACAGGACCTGCTAAAGGACCTCTACCAGCTTCATCTATTCCGGCAATCAGTTTTATTTTTTTGCCTAGAAAGCTATTATCAAAATTCTTCATTTACCAAGAAAGATAGCGAGTAACCCAAATATCATATTTAATTTTAACATATTACTCAACTTATTCAAGTTCTTATAGTGGTTATCTTCAAACAACAACTTTATAAAATATACTAGTAAAGGATTAACAAGTATCATAATTATTACAAAATACTCTATATTATATATTTGAATAAGGAATGGATAAAATGTAATTATAATTAATGCTATAGTTAATGAAGCAATTAACAAGATTGTAACCTTCGTTCCGAATTTAATTGGAAACGTGGAAAGTCCGACCTTTTTATCTCCATCAATATCCTCAATATCTTTTAATAATTCTCTAATCAGATTTATCAGAAAAGCAAAGATTGCTGGAATAAATGTTTCATTTACATTGCCTACAGCAACACCTCCGTAAACAAATGTAAGACCTGTTAAATATGCAACAGTTACATTGCCCAGTAGAGGAATCTTTTTTAACCTGATTGAGTAAAGGTAAAGTAGTACTGAAGTCAATATTACGATTACGGTTGCAACCTTGTTAATATAAGATGACATCAAAATGGCAAATATTGTTAAAAGCAGATATACAATCCAGGCATCTTTGGTTAAGATTGTTTCGTTTACAAGTGGTCTATCCGGATGATTTATTTTATCTGACTCCTTATCGTAAATATCATTTATTATGTTTCCCGCTGCAGCAGTAAATCCTGCAGAAATGGCTGCCAGTAAAATTAGGTAATTAGAATATTCCTCTGTTTCACAAATTATTGCACTAACAATCACAACAAAAAAGGTGATGATACAATTTACAGGTCTTATTAAAGAGATATAAGCATTGAGCTTTGAGATAATTATCATCGGATGATACAGAGTAAAAGTTGAAAATAATTAATGAGAGTACCTAAATTAAGAAATGTTTTGTAAAACCGTTAAAACAGTTTGGAGCTCGGAGGAAGTTAATTTTAGACGACTGGATAATATATAGTTTTGTCAGTCCTCGACAATCTCTGGCTGACATTTTGTGATATAATTACACTTCCAGTGGTTATGTGTGTCGATGATATATATTTTCTCTGGATTAATTGTAAGAGATACAAATCTTTTATTTGTCAAAATCTCTGGTCTTGTGGGTGCCATCGCAGAAAGGTTTATTTATAGATCCACCGCAACGGTAAAGAGCGATGCTTCTTTCCTAAATTTTTTCAGTTCCATTTTTATCTATAATCTTAACCTGTCCCCTGATTAAGTAAGGACCACCTCTATTAATCTTTATAGACACTTCTATCGGCTGAATATATTTCCTCCAATCAATTCATTTACCATTTTGTAACTTAAGGCTCCGGATGGACAATTTTTAACAACTCTGATAATTTCATCGCCATCCGCCCCTTGCATATTTATCAAGGTCTTTTTTGAGGATTAAAAACTGATTTTAAACTGCTAATACAATTTCCTGAATGAATACATTTGTCTTTATCCCAATGTACTTTTATACCATCCTTTTCATATCCCTTTGCCATTTAATCGTTTAATTCACATATTCGCGAATGTTTTTAACAGCCTCCTTAACATCTACTTTAATATTTGACCTAGTTTGATTGTTCGTATTTAGATTTACTTTTATACGCAGCGCTTTTAATCCTTGGACACCCTGCAACGGTTCTAATTCAAGCTCTTCAACTTCACCTGTAATAAAATCTTTACTTCTCAGGTAATCGAAATATCTTTTATATTCGTTTGCTTCAGAGGATTGCGAATAAACTACGGAAATCTTACCAGGTAAGGTTAGTCGCTCTTCTGATCCTTTCACTATTGCTTTGTCAATTCTCTTTTTCATAATTTCATACCGAATATTATAAGTTCCATCAACATCAAATTTTTTCTCATCATAGCGAAATCTTATAGAGAGTGGATTATTCTGTACCAGAATTAAATGAGTGGTATCGAGCTTTACTTTTAACTGAGGCTTTAATTTATCAGTCTCACGGGCAATTCCACATAATACAAGCAGTTGCCAAATCCTAAGATTTTTAAGATACATTGGACTATAATCTTTATTTTGTACAAGCGATTGACCAATGTATATACTATGTTCAACCCCATCAGTTTTATACTTCTCAAAATAATGCGGATACATTTCCTGGGCTTCCAGTTGCGCTTCATCTAAATATGAGCCAACTACATCGTTAATTCTTGAAACACTTACCTCATAATCTTTTCTTTTCCTGTACAATAATTTTGTTTCGTTATCAAGGTTCAAATTGTAATCATCTATTAATTGAACAACTGACGGATCAAAATTCCGGATCATGTCAAAAGCTGAAGCAATTTCATCCTGCAAGAATTTTATTATAGTCAATTCATCACCAGAATTAAGACCTTTGGAAAGAGAATCAATGTGAGTATTTGTCAGGAAACGTAATTCATCTAAAATGGGAAGAGGTTTTTTACTGTGTGATGATGCGAGGATTCTGTCTACCAAAGTTAAATGTTCTATCAAATCAGCCTGAATAGCTTCGTTCCTGTGAATGGAAGAGTTTCTTATATCGGATAATCCATATAAAGGATATAGATCCTCAAAAAATATCTCTTCCATTGTTGATCCCGGATCGTTTTCCTTCTGATGCAATAGTTTGAACGCTGCATTCTTGAAACGCCATTCAACTGTAGGATGAATTGCCGTACATTCTTCATTTATCAAAGCTTGAATTTTATTTTGCATTTCTTCAATGTTACGGCTTACCGCAATTGAGAAGAGTGATAAAATTTCTTTTAATTTCTTCACCACCAGCGAATTAAGTTCTGATTTGTTTGGGGAACCAAGCTCCAATATTCCGACAAGTTCTTCTTTATAATAGAGCGGTGCAATTATTATGTTAAAAATTCCTTGTCTGATAATCTCTTGTTCAACTACTGTTCTATTTTCTAATTTTGTCAAATCATCTATTATTATTGGTTCTTTATCACTAAATGCAGCAGCATATATTGAGTCTTTTATATTTTCGCAAGAACTTTTAATTCTTTCATTCATAATAAAACTGAGACCAATCTTATTACCATAATCTAACATCATTTTCCATTCACCGCTAAATGCTGCCAATCCTAACTTAATAGCCGGCATTCTCAGATAGCTTCTTAGTTTTTGTTGTAATTCTAAAAACCTATCGGTTGAAATTATTGACGCACGTTCCAACAGATCATATTTAAGCTGAGACATAGTTTCCTGATCAGTGACATTTGTGGCAGTAATGGTAACGAAACCTACAAACTCAAAACTCTCAGTTGGAATTACTTCGCGCCATCTATCAAGATTTGAAACATCTTCAAGAATATAATTTAATTCTTCCTCACCAAGTTGTGGTGATTCCCCGACTGCCTTAATATTTACAAATTGCGGATCCACATCAATCTTAAAATATCTTTTCAGTGATTCATTTCTAACAGCCATTATAAACTGATGATCCACTTTAAGCTTTTTACCGTAAAATTTTTTGAGAATCATTAGATATGCTGAAAGAATCTTGCTGGCAAGCATATCGTGCTCACTAAACTCAGCATTTCCAAAATTACCTTTCGCATCAACTCCAAATATCTTGTAAAATAATGGTGAAGAATAAAATGGCTGAAACTGGAACGGAGCATTACTGGTACTAATCTGAGTCTCCCATCTTGATGGAGGATAGATTGCAGACATAAGTTGCTCAATTAAATCAGTGTGATTATCCAATATGCTCAAATCACTTATAGGCCCGCTCAGTTTAGGATATCTAAAGAATTGCTCCAATAAATTTTTAGCATGATTTGATCTCAATTTATTGGAACAGAATTCTATCAGGTACTCAAAACTTAATGTGGATTTAAATGGAAAAGATTTAACAGTTTCACACAGATATATTTTATCCCCTGATGTTAGTGATGTATGAGTATCAATTTTTGTTTCCATAAGTTTCACCAAATGATTTAATTCAATTTCAATTCTTTAATTGGAGATGATAATACTACAAACCAATTTAATTTTTTGTGATATTAATCAAAATTAAGGATAGATGAAAGATAACAGAGAAAAAGCTTAAAATTCGTTCAATATATCAAAGTGAATTAAGCCATCACTGAAGGAATTTCCTTTGGCTAAGGCAAAACTGACACCTAAAATCCCGATTGCGGTTTCAAGATTTAATCCAAATCCATAACCAATTTTATAACCCTCCTGTTTTGGGATATTTGCCCGCTCTTCTGCATTTCTGAGATAGTATCCGTTATCCAGAAATAAATAAGTATATGTACGTCTTGCCAGGAAGAGACGATACTCGAGATTAATCCAAAATACTCTGTTCCCTCTAAATTGATCCTCTCTGTAACCTCTTAGGGTTTGGGTGCCGCCTAACCAATAAAGATCACTTTCCTCAAAGAACGGACCTCTTAACTCCCTGCCATTAATCTTAAAAGCCAAAACCTGCCTCTGAAAAAATTGATAAAACAAAGCAAGAGTTACTTCAAAGCGCTGGAGATTTATTTCAGTAAGTGTTTCAGGAGTTATAAATTCCTGCGGTCCATTAATTCTTTTTTGGCTGAAATCATAAAAATTATTGAAAAATATTCCACTTGTTGGTGCAAGAGGGTCATCGCGTGTATCAATTTTTAAATTTACGCCGGTTGTAAATGCAGTGGAATTGTAGACTGTGAATACAGTATCCTCTCTTACTGTTGGTATAGTTGATTGTGAAGTGATAAAAACTGCTGCCGAAACATCTTCAGTTGCAAGATATTCTAATCCACCAGTTAAGGTTCTTTGAACATATGTAGTATCCTGCTGTCGCTGGAAAAAACCTGCATTTAAATTGAGTGGAAAACTAAAAAGCCAGGGCTCAAGATATTTAAATTCAAGTTCCTGGGAATACCTGTCAATTTTTCTCCATCGAAATGCTGCAGCCCTGCCGGTGCCAAACAAATTTCTTAATGAAACATTTAAAAGTCCGGTTATATATCCTGACTCAACATCTCCGGCTGGTGGAATATAACCGATAATTCCATCAAAATTATTTGTTTGTCTGTCTTTAATATTAACTACCAAAACTCCCTTATTATCAGAGTCTACGTAGAATTGTGGAGTAGAAACCGGTTCAAAAAAGCGAAGACGGTTTAAACGCTTTGGAAATTCTTCAATCTTTTCCTGTGAATATGGTTCACCCGGTTCAATACGCAACTCTCTGACAATAACATAATCTTTTGTAGATGAACTTCCCTGCACTTCTACTTTATCGATATTACTCGTTAGACCTGTTTCAAGATTTAAATAAATATCTGCATAATGATTTTCATCTGTTGAATCATAATAAAAATGAATAGTTGAAATTGAGAATACTGCAAATGGATTCCCAGTATTTTCAAGCTTGGTTAATGCATCGATAATATAATCTTTTAGTGTTGTTTGATTAAATATTTGTCCCTGAAGGTATTTAAATATGGGAATAAAAGGTTTTAAACGGAGGGAATCGTTGCTTGTAACAACTACATTTCTTATGTAGGAAGGTCCACCTTCATCAACATACATAATCACTTTTACTTGTTGAGAGTCAGAATAAAATTCCATATTGCTTCCGCTGAACTCAGGATTAAAGTACCCATTCAAACTTAGATTATACGCAATCCTCGATTCCAATGTGTCCAATATCCCTGCATAAACTCGTGTTCCTTTGCCAATCCCTGCCCACGATTCTATTTCAGAATCATTGAACGTGCTATTGCCGTTAATTTCCAAAACGTCAATCACCTGTGAATACAAGAGAAAAGGAATAGCCAATGTTAATAGAAAATATTTAATCAGGTGTATCATTAAGTATTTTCATTTTTTTGCCTAGAGGTTTAACCTTAACTGAATCTAAGATTTTGTTCGCTTCACGAGATGAGACATTGCAAACATCTAACATAGTTGCATTCACTGCACCGAGAGCAGTGGCAAATTTTATTTGATTTTCGAACTTCATATTATTGTGCCATCCATATACAATTCCTGCAACTAAAGCATCTCCGCTTCCTGTCGGATCTAATGTTTCAATTTTAGGTACTGTTACTTTATAATGAAAGTCAAAATTGGAAGCGTAATAATTCTTTTCCCCACAGGTTAAATAAACCTGTTTAATTCCTTTTTTGTAAAGATTATTTAAAAGAGTTATTCTATCATTTTCACTAATTAAACGAACATTAAGTGAGGTTTTAATTTCTTCTTCATTATTATGCATTATATGAGGTGAAGCAGACAAACAATTCTCAAGATGACCACCGTATGTGTCACAGACACATATTTTATTATAATTATTCGCTATTTCAATGCCTGTTGGGTATATTATTTCTGTTTCTTCACATGGAGAACTTCCCGAAAAGATAACTATCTCACAATTTCTTATCATCTTTTCCATCTTAATGATAAACTTTTCCGTTTCATCCTTAGAGATTTTTGAATTCTCTCCAAAATAGTAATGAGGTTTTTTATCCGAGTTTATTACTACAGAACAAATGCGGGTTTCAGATTTTGTGTGAATGAAAGCAACGTTCAATCCTTCTGCACTAACCGACTCCCTAAAAAGTTTACCATAGTTGCCACCAGAAAATGTTAGTGAAGTATTCTTTAGTTTTAATTTATTTAACTGTCTGCTAACATTAATTCCTTTCCCACCGGCAGCAATATTTAACTTTCCGTTTCTATTCTTGTAACCGGAAATAATTTTCTCAAAAGTAAAGCGTTGTTCTAATAAAGGATTTAAAGTAACGGTTAATATCATCGGATGAAATTAATTAATGATAATTCTTATCTGAAAATAAAAAAGCTTGCCGATATTCAGCAAGCCTTTTTAATGATCGATTTATATTTTAAATTATTAGTAACGGTATCGGAAGAGATCACCATACATAGGTGTTACAAGACGGTAATCACCAAATCCGGTTTGATCAGTAAATACAAAGCTTTTATTCAATTCATAGTACTGCCAAATTTCGTAGGGCTTAGAATTGTACTCGAACGGGTGCCTCTCAATATTATTAGGTGCTCCGAGTATAATAAATACCATCCCTCGATCTGTGCTCCATCCCTCCTGGTAATGTGAGAAGTTTTTATCAGCGAAACTTACCCTGCTAAAGTATTGTTCGAATACTTCATTTTGATCATTGCCAGGTGAGGGATCCTTACTTTTCCAAAAACCAAGAAACCTTTCCGTTTTCTCTTCTTCTGTCTTGCCTGACTTCATATATTCCATTTCCTCTGGGTTGGCAATGTAAACTACTTGTGCAATTGCTTTATCAATATCTTCAACGGATGAAGGTAATCCAACCCAACGAGAATAAAATGGTTTGGTAGTTGCAACCAAACTATGGTCATCCTTATCTTTGATAGTAACAGTTAAAAGATAACTACCCAGACCTAAGGATGCATCCTCAAGTGTATCGTAAATTTGTGTTTTACCTTTATTTACTGCCTGAGTATCAACTTTTGTATAAAGAACTTCTTTTGCTTTATTTATAATTACATATTCTAATTTATAATCAGTTTGCGAGTCGGAGTAAATTTCGAAGAACATATTTATTTCTTTTTCATTATTTGATACGTTTCTGGAAATATTTGGTATTACCTTACTTTTTCCATTAATAACAGTATTACTCGAAATTAAAAGGATATCGCTTAGGGATGGTTCAGATTCAAAATCTTTTACCGTGAATAAATTTTCCGAAGCATACTCCTGTTTAGATTCATTATCAATTACAGTTGTTTTGATGAAATATGTGTTTGGGTCTAAATTAATTGAGCGGTGGCTTATATTAAAATTTTCTTTTGCAGATGTTTCATCAAACGATGGAGATGAAATTTTTTCATTCCAGATCTTTTCCAATACTAAATTTTCCGATGTTTCATCGTAGACTGAAACAGTTACTGAGTAACCACCTTCAAACCCACTTGTAGTTCGTACGAACTGAATTTCCCTGAAAGGCATTTGAATGAAAAGGTCAACTTTAGCCTTTCCATCATCATCCTTAAAATTTAAAAAGTCCTCGTAGTACTTAATTTTTCCCGGGGAATATAAAGCATTACTATTTTGTTGACCATAAATAATACTTGTGAATAATACCACTGCGATAAATATGTTAAATCGTTTCATTTGTAACTCCATTTAAATAAATATCTTACCAAACAAATCATATTCGTTATAGTCGGTAACCCGTACATTATAGAATTCACCAATTTCTAATTTGTTCTTTTTCTTCGGAAGCAGAAGTTCACCATCAACTTCAGGCGCATCTCTATATGATCGTCCAATATAGAAATCTCCTTCGACACCTTCAACTAATACTTTTAGTTTTTTCCCAACGAACTCAGAATTTTTCCTTTTTTAAGCTCTGAGGAACACTATCTCCCAATATATAACTTGTTGTGTTTTCTTCAACTGAAAAAGTAAAGACTCCCAGCCTATCAAACTGCGTTTCCTTTACAAATTCGCACAATTCCATAAATTCCTTTTCGGTTTCATTTGGATAACCAACAATGAATGTTGTTCTTAATGTAATTTCAGGAACCACCTGCTTTATTTTCTGCAAAATAGATCTGGTCTGATTTCCGGTTATTCCTCTCCTCATCGAACGCAATAGATTATTAGAAATATGCTGTAGCGGTATATCTAAATAATTACAAATTTTCGGATTGGAAGCAATCTCTTCCAGAACATCGGTCGGAAATCTTGATGGATAGGCATACATAATCCTGACCCATTCTATTCCTTCAATATTGCTTAATTTTCTAAGCAAACCAGCAAGTGATTTTTTCTTATAAATATCTTTGCCGTAATCAGTTGTGTCCTGAGCAATGATAACAAGTTCTTTTGTGTTATTAGCAGCTAAGTATTCCGCTTCTCTTACCAACTCTTCAATTGGTTTTGATTTATGTTTACCTCTCATAATCGGGATGGCACAGAATGAACAGGGATGATCACAGCCTTCTGATATTTTTAGGTAAGCTGTATGAGAAGGTGTTGATATAAACCTTTCACCAAGGAGATTATATTTAAGTTCACCTCCAAGTTCATTTACAATGCCTTCATAGTTTTCAGTACCAAAGTAGGTATCCACTTCCGGTATCTCTTTCATTAAATCATCTTTATATCTTTCAGAAAGGCATCCTGCTACAATAACCTTATCCAACTTCCCCTCATTTTTTAACCTTACAGCGTTCAGAATAGTATTAATTGATTCTTCTTTTGCAGCTTCTATAAATCCACAAGTATTAATCACTAATGTATCAGCATCTTCAGGATTATCTTTCAAATCAATTCCATTAAGCTGCAGTTGTCTCATCAATCTTTCAGTGTCAACTGTATTTTTAGAACAACCTAGTGTTACAACACTAACTTTATTTTTATTCATTTCTTCAGGAAGTAATATATCTTATTTGCTAAAATATTTTATGTAAAGAAAAACTGCGGGTGCTGTGTAAAGAAGAGAATCAAAACGATCGAAAACACCCCCATGACCCGGTATAAAATCTGATGAATCTTTAACACCGGCATCACGCTTAAGTAATGATTCAATCAGATCTCCTATCTGCCCGACGATTCCAACTATTAGTCCGATTAATATCGCATCTTGCCATGACACAAAACCGAGAAAAACAACTTTAGAAGTTATCATTGCTATTACAGCAAATAAAAGTCCAAATAGTGTCCCCTCCCAACTTTTTTTAGGACTGACCCGGGGGAACATTTTATGTTTCCCAATAGCAGTTCCAACAAAAAAAGCCGCAGAATCGCATATCCAAATTGAGAATAAGATTGAAAGTATAATTAATCCGCCCCGATTATATTCAACCGGATAAAATTCCCTGATCGATACAAGTGAAGATGCGAACAGACCTATATATAAAATTCCAAAAAGAGTTGTACCAAGATTTACTATTGCAGAACCTTCTTTTCTGAAGAGCTCTACAACTGTTAGTAGTAGAACAACTGATAATATCAGAGCATAAAAATCTACAAAGTTTCTAAAGTTATTTGTGATAAGTAGTATAACGGAAAAGATCCCTAGAAAAAGATTTGCATCGATCTCTTTCTTCCGGACAAACAGCCAGAACTCATAAAAAGATATAATTCCTATGGCAAGAGTAAAAACAAAGAAGTAATAACTTCCTATGTAGCTGACAAAAACTATTACAGGTATAGCTATAACAGCAACAATAATCCTTACTGTTGTATTACTTAGGGACATTATTCGTCAGAAGATTCATCTTGTCTCTGTTTACTATCCTGTATGAATTTTAATGCTTGTTGGACGTTGTTCTTTCTGACCGATAACTTTATAATTGATAAATCACCAGGAGTAGGGAAATTATGATCTTTCTGTGATAAAATATTTACTTCGAGACCAGCACTTTCTAAATTCGCTCTTATCATCTCTACTTCAATTTCGTTTCCCGTAGTATAAACAAGCACCCAATCATTTTCGCTTAGTTCTTCCCATTTTGGAAGATCTTTCTTTTTAACAACTCGTTGATTGCAATCAGGACATATTGTAACTCCTTCTACATACTCATAATTGCAGCTTGGACAAATTGGCATTTGTTCCTCCTAGACTGTTTTGAATTTCGAATAATATTTTTTTATCGCAATAATAATAATAGTAAACAATATAGTAAGAGTAACAAAAAGAAAAATATTTGATCCTATTTCTTCAGAGCCGGTAATATCAGAATTTACCATTTGGTCATCACCAATAATATAATAAAGAATTACAGCACCAAAGTTGTTAAGAAAATGAAGGAAGATAGGCACAACGAGCGAATTACTAATATAAGCAGCAAAGCCAAAATACAAACCCAGGCAGATTAAAGGTAATAATCCGTATGGGTTGAAGTGATAAAAACCAAAAAATATTGCTGTGATCAACGCTGCCCAAAATGGTTTTACTTTAAATCCCAAACTCTTTTGTATATATCCCCGGAACATCACTTCTTCGCAGACCGCCGGAACTGCTGCAATTACAATTATGACGAGCATCATCTCCGGAATTGAATCAGCTTTCATTAAGTTACTGTAAGTTTTTTCAACTAATGCATTGAGTGAATCAAATAAAGACTTAATTGTGTTAATGAATTTATAACTTGACGCAAGATGCTCAACAAGAAAATTTTGTAAGAACATATAAGTCTGAAGCAATGGAGTGAGAATTAAAATTCCAGCTGAAAAAATAAACATCTCAATCCAATTTGGTAATTTAAGTGAAATAATATCAGAGACATCACCATAAACCCACCTGGAAAACAGTAATGCTGGAAGTAAAATAAACAGTATTTGACCAGCCATTGTCATTAAACGCAAACTATCCGGAGGAGCTCCTTCTATATCAAAACCGAAAATAACAAGCGTTAGTAGTCCTCCAACAAACTGGTAAAGAAAGAATCCTCCTATTAGACCTAGGGCAGCAGCCGCAAATGGTGATAATAGTGGATACGTGTCATGAACGCTTACACGATTCTCATGATATTCATTATTTTCATCCGGATCTTTTTCCTCATTAGAGTTTGGATTGTCTTTTATATCTGACATACTAATAGTGGAAGTAGGTTAAAAATCGATATAAAATTAATAATTAGAAATAAAAATGAAAAAGCCTGGATTATTAAGAACATTAACAATCTATTTTTTTGATTTAGGGATACCAGCTAAACCTTCATACTCGGATAACATTGCTTCAACATGACCTATTACGATTTTTGTTCTTACTTTAATAGGTATCTTCAAAGTATCATCAGTTAGCCAAATAATTATATTACCTTCATGTTTGAATAAACCGCCTTCCTGAACCAGCGGTTCAATAATAATGCAATCAAACTTTCCTGCAGGAACCTCTATTGTCTCTTTTCCAAGATATTTAACATCAAGATCGTACACTTTGTCTTTATAAAAATTTTTGAGATGTATTCTATCATCAATTTTCATTTCAGAATAATCAAGTATACGCGAATAATAAAATGCAGAGACAATGTCATTAACGTATTCCGGTATTTCATATTCACCATCACTGGTTTTTGCTTTTTGCTTTCTCTGGTCAAAGAATGCAGAAAAATCTCTCGTATATCCACCTTCTCTAATGTGTTGTTCAAATCTCCAAGGAAAAATGCCTTCTACATCAAGATACGTTTCATAACGGTCCCGAACTTTATAAACCCAATCAAAACTGGGAACAGTATTAACCTCAAACAAAACATGGTATGCATTCCGACCCGATATTCTTTTTATTTGCGGTATTTGCATTGTGGCGATGCCTGCAGTGACGAAACCATAATTCAAATTAAAAGTAAGTTTTTCTCCTTCCTTAAATGCATTATTTTCAACTGTTCTAAGTTCATCACCTTTATTCAAACCTACAATTGAGAATCCGTAGTTGAAAATAAACAGTACAAAAAAGAGTGAGATTTTTTTAATCAACATAATTCCATTACAGAAAAAAATTTATTTATATAATTCTCTTTCAACTTCCCTGATTACACCTTCATAATTTATGCTATTCATACAATGAAGCTGCTCACACTGTTCCCTTGTACAGTCTTCACATTCGATTTCAGGCAAAAAAACAACTTTATTAGGAGTATAAGGGCCCCAGCGTTCCTGTGAACATGCGAGTATTTTAGGATAAAATCCAATGGTGAAAATACCCAGTGCTGCCGCAATATGGATTGGACCTGTTGAATTTGAAATAAACACACTACAGCAACTTATCAATGCTACTATCTCTGATAGTTTAAATTTGCCAGCTAAATTTATCACATTTGAATCCCCAGAAACAATATCGCAAATTTCTTTTTCTTTTTCGCTACCGGTAATAACTACGTTTGCCAATGTAAAATTATTTAGAGAACTAACAATTTTAGAAAACATTTTTAAAGGAAGATCGATTGCGCTTCCTCCACTTCCGGGATGAGCAATAATTAATTTTTTTGTCAAATCAACACCAGAAAATTTTAATGTCTCATTGATTCCAAACATTTTTAGAAGATTTACGTTAAACTCTAATTCATGTTTCTCAGCATATTTTCTGTGCTCATAAACCCTCCTGTTAAATAAAAACGAATACCATCGATAACCGCTGCCGACACGTGTCTTTATACCCGACAAAAAAACTATAAATGTCGTAATTAATGTTGGATAAACAACTATGCAGGAATCAAAAGATTTTTCCATTAATAGAGATACGTTGCTCCCAACAGGAATCTTTCCGTTTTTCTCTGTAAGTATTAAAACTTCATCAATGTGCGGATGACCATCCGCTAATTCTTTAGTATAATTTCTTAATAAGAATGAAACTTTGCACTCAGGATAATGTTTTTTTATTAATCCCGCTAACGGAAGTGATAGAACAACATCACCGATCCTGTCAGTTCTAACAATTAATATATTTTTTGGTTCTATCAATATCCAGATAAATAAGGATTATTCTTAATGAAAAATCTCCAGGGCAGATGAACTGATTTTGTAATACCAATTCTTTTCGAAACACCAATTTCCTCATTTTACATACCTTACCGGGTCCATTTGTAAGCTGTTTCAATTCTTTTCCGACCAATTTATTTTTATCGAATCTGTTCCGAATCATCATATTGACTCCTTCTAATGGTTCCAAGGCTCTTATTAAAACTGCAGTTCCAATGCCTTTCGTTCCGGTAACTACATTACAACAATAATGAACACCATAGCTCAGATAGACATATAAATAACCGCCTTCATTAAACATTATTTCATTTCTTTTTGTTTTGCCAATATAAGTATGAGCTGCCTGGTCAGTCCTTCCATCATATGCTTCTACTTCAACAATTCTTCCGGAAAATAATTTTCTCCCATCTTTTTTAACCAACACTTTTCCTAGTAATTCATTAGCAACTATTAATACATCTCTTGTATAAAAAGCTCTTTTAAGTTTCACTTAACTTACAGAAGTATTTATTAATAGGACAAAAATTACAGATTGGATAATATAAAGTGAGTTGTTTGAAGAGGCAATTAAGATTCTAACTTAGAACGAATTTCTATAATCTTCCCGGTATAGTACTCATACTTAGAAGCATCTTTATTAATTAGTTTTTCATATACCCTTATTGCTTCATCGAGTTCATTTTGTGAGAGGTAAATTTCAGCAAGTGTTTCCGATAAGATTAAATTATCACCCGGTAAATTATCTAATAAATTTTTATCGGAATAACCTTTTTCAAAAGAATGAGATAATTTCGCCTTTGAAATTTCCTCTGCAAGTTGTTCTAATCTTTCATCTATTGAAGCTACTAAATCGTCGCTGGAAGTTGTCTCTGTATCAGTATAATATATATCATCGTCAGAAATCGAAAGTTCGGAATCAACCGATGAATTTAAAAAAGCTTTACCTTTCGTTGTTTCAAAAAGTGATCGTTGCTTTCTTATTGTTTCTAGTTCATTCGCATAATAATCATAGGTTCGATCCGATCGCAATATCTTGCTTGCCTTCTGAAATAAACCAAGTGCATCAGAATATCTTCCGTTCAATGCGTATGCTTTGCCTAACAATAAATTGGCAGTTGGATGCTCTTTGAATATTCGTAATCCGGTATCAAGAATCTCAATAGCTTCATCAATATTGTTTTTCTCAAGTTCGCTATTAGCTACCCGTACAAATAACGGTGAGTTCTTATTGTATTCGTATATAAGACTAACTTTTTTATTGAATTCTATATTTTCTATTTCAGTCAATGTATTTTATTAATAATTTTTTGTTAGTGCGTGCTTAATACTGGTTATAGCAACAAAAGAAAATCCAGTAAAAAATAATAGCTGAAAAGGTAATGCTGCAATTTCTAGAAAATAAATACTGGATGCAACACCTATAAAGCAATATAATGCCATAATGCATTCAATAATTACAGAGAATCCCAATTTACTGTTAAAATATTTCTTACCAATCAGGGGATCTTTATCATTAATAAAATTAAACTTGGGAGTTCTAACAAACTCACTTTTACGATTTAACAATCCTTCAAAAACAGCGCGGGAATTGTTCACAGCAAGACCCATACTTCCAGCCATAAATAACGGGAATAGTACTATCTTCTTTCGCCAGTCAGTACGTACATCTTTTTGTGAATATAAATAAAACAGAAATGTACTTATAAATGCAAGAACAAAAATTGACATAAATGCAAAATATAGCTCGTATGAACCACTGTTTTTTATAAAGACTAATGGTACATTTAGTATAGCTGTTAATAGTATAAATGGAAATACAAGATTATTAGTTAAATGAAAGGTTGATTGTAATTTTACACGCAATGGTTCTTTTGATTTCCATAGCACAGGAAGTATTTTTTATCTGAATTGTTGTGATTTTAACGCACTCATTTCTGACGGAAGTTCTGCTGGTGAAGTGAAATCTTTCAGGAATACAAATTTCCAACCGTTTAACTGAGCCCGATAGCTAAGATCTAAATCCTCGGTTAAAGTATCTGCGTGCCAGTTACCGGAATCTTCAATGCAATCTTTTCTCCAAACCCCGCCAGTACCGTTAAAATTAATAAAAAAGCCGGCTTTATTTCTAACTGATTGTTCGATTACAAAATGACCATCTAGTGCAAGGGCCTGTGCTTTAGTAAGAATTGAATGATTACCATTTATGTGTTCCCATCTCGTTTGAACCATTCCAACCGATTCATCATTAAAAAAAGAAAGTGTTTCTTTAAGAAAATTTTTACGCGGCATAAAATCAGCATCGAAAATTGCAATATATTTACCTTTTGCAATCTTTAAGCCATCTTTTAGCGCGCCTCCTTTATATCCTTCTCTATTTTCCCGATGAATATATGAAATATCAAAACCTTGTTTTTTCTTTTCTTCAATAATCCTTTTTGCGACATTTATTGTTTCATCTGTTGAATCATCCAAAACCTGTATTTCGAGTTTATCTTTGGGATAATCAATATTACAGACCTCGTTGATTAATCTTTCTACCATATAAATTTCATTAAAAAGAGGCAATTGAATTGTAACAACATCCTCACAATTATAATTAGAATTGGGATTATGACTGACCTCTTTATACTTCCGGTGATAATAGAGCATGATAAAACCGTGAAGTCCAAAAATGAACAAGATCAAAAGAGAGAAAAAATAGCCTATTAATACAATTTCATCCAAGATTAAATTACCTTTCTTAATTACCAGCCGGAAACAACGGCTAATAAAATATCTTCACTTATTTTATTTACAGCAGTCTCTGATGCCAAAATCCGTTCATTTTCAGTAGTTCCAGGTTTGTAATCACTGTAATTAGAAAAATTCTTATCAAAAACATTAACTCTCTTAACCAGGTCCTTATAGACGACTTGAACAGTTACCGTTACACGTCTCTGCTCTACATTTTCTCCGGCAGCAACAATTGAAGGAGCATCAGTATATGATATTATTGTACATTCCACAACTGCATCCGCTTTTGTGCGGTCAGTAACCTGTAAGGAATTATCATCTATAAATTGCCTGATAAGTTCCTGTGTAAGTGATTCTCTCAACCCCGGAATTCCTGCACCACTTCTATCCTGAGCTATAGGAATTGCAATTGTATGCAAATGCTCCGGGACTGATGAACCTGTAAATGAATATGTACAACAAGAAGTAAAGTTAATTATCATTGCCGCTATTAACAACATCAGCACTGATAAAGAAGCGATGTTTTTAATCAGTATTCTTATCTTTTTATTCATAAATTGCGAACTATTGCAGTTCATATTGCTTTATTTTTCTATATAGAGTTCTTTCACTAATATTTAAAAGTTTTGCTGCTTTTCGCTTACTTCCGCGTGTTTTTTCCAAAGCATTCTTTATGGATTCTTTTTCCATTTCATCCAGTGGAAGAATTTCCTCTTTTTTTCTTATTTTATTAGTAACAATTTCTTTTTGCTGATGGAGGATTATATCCTTCAACTCAATCAAATCTTTCTTTATTTCAAACAAGGCACGGTAGAGTAATTCCCTATCAGCTTCTTCCGGTGTTCTTCTTAAATATATTGGAAGGTTCCGTCCAGCTTTATATCCATCATTTTCTATTAATAGCGAGCTAAAAGCACTTGCACCAAGGCTGTCACCCTTGTTTAGTGTAATGGCAGTCTCAAGAGTATTCTTTAATTCCCTTACATTTCCTGGCCAGCTACTCTCCATTAAAATGCGCAAAGCTTCATTGGAAAGAGTTGGTTTTTTTATATGATTTTCTTCGGCATAGTGTTCAATAAAATGATGTGCTAAAACTTCAATATCCTCCTTACGCTTTCTCAAAGGAGGAATATTTAGTGAAACAGCTTTCAGCCTAAAATACAGGTCTTCTCGAAAACGTTTTTCATCGACTTCCTTCTGCAGATTCTTATTTGTGGCTGCAATAAATCTAACATCCACTTTTGTAACAGTCTCTGATCCAATCGCCATAAACTCCTTCGTCTCGATTGCCCGGAGGATTTTCACTTGCGTTGTTGTTGGCATTTCAGCAATCTCATCAAGAAAAAGCGTTCCGCCATCAGCAATTTCAAAGTATCCTTTGCGTGAACCTACCGCACTGGTAAATGCTCCTTTTTTATGACCAAATAATTCACTTTCTAAAATTCCTTCCGGAATTGCGCCGCTGTTAACTCTTACAAATGGTTTAGCTGCTCGTTTACTTCCATAATGGAGGGCAGCAGCAAATATTTCCTTTCCTACACCACTTTCACCGAGAATAAGTACAGAAATATCTGATGGAGCAACTTGCATAACAATATCAGTTAAATCGTTTATCTCCTGCGACTTTCCAATAATTCCATTTTTCTCTTTAAATTCTTCTCTATTCATATGTTAAAATTGGTTATTTAGATGACATAATGTCGCATGGCAAAACTAAGATTGTTTTGATTACTCAAATATAATAAATTCAAATTAGTAAAGAATGATAAATTGTGGTAAAATTGTCAGATGGTAAATTTCAGACCATCATAAGCAATAATGAACCTAGCTTTGGTAATAACAACTATATCAGAGAGGAATTTCTCAATTCTCTCTTCATCACCGTCACTGATGTGTGTAAAAATAATATTCTGAGGTAATTTATTTTCACCAAATGCGTCCAGGATGTTAATTAGTTCGATGTGTGTGATTTCGCTAATAATAACATCGGGTTTGAATTCTCTAAATAATTGAAGATCACTTTTATCGCCAATATCTCCGGTGTAATGAATATTTTTATTTTCTAATTTTAAAAGAATACTGCTACAAGCAAAACTTTGCTTTTTGTACTGGGGGAGATTCGAGACAGATATTAAATGCGAATTTTGCCTTGGTAAAAAACTTATTTCATTGTTTATTGCGAACCGGTTATCATTAGAATACTTACGGTATGATAATGAGAAACCCAATCTTTCCGGAAATAAATAGGAATTAATTAAGAATTTTTTAATCACTCCGACTAGTTCTGAATTTATAAATATATCCAGTTGCTCTTCCCTTTTATACATTTTCATTTGTACAATTAAAGCAGCTAAACCAGTATAATGATCAGGATGGAGATGTGTGAATAATATTCCATTAATTTTTGTAAAATCAACTCCTTGAGATAGCAATGCTTTAGACACTCCATCCCCAGCATCAATGAGTAAATTATAATTAGATGTGGAAACGAGAAAAGATGAGTGAAAACGATTTAATGAGGTTTTACCAGAACCGGTTCCAATAAATTTTATATCAGCCATTCATATGTTTATAATTTCTTGATTTGATCATATGGAACTCGCATAATAATTATTCCATTTGCCCAAGGCATTCTCCATAGAAGTCCTTCGGAGGTATGTAAATATTTTTACTGCTGGTTTCGTTTACTGATGAATATTTACGACCCTGCCTTTAAGATTAAATTGAGTGTTTATGGTTTTTAAGAAACTCTCTGCTTCGTTATCGGTTACAAATCTTCCAACATAAACAACATGAAATGTAGTTCCTGCTACTTGTTTTTCTTCTATCTCAGAAAATATTCCAGATTGCTCAAAGTTTTCCTTAAGTGATTGGGCATTCTCACCATTAGAAAATGCACCTGCCTGAATTGTGTATTTGTAATAATCACTGTAAAATTCATTCGATGCCTGTTGCTCTTCATCTTGGTGATCAGTTATATCTTCTTTCTCTATTTCAGGATTGAAAAGTACCTGATTCTGTTTAGCAATATTTATATAGGGTGATGCGGGATAGTTATTTATAAGTATGCTTAATTTTTTATTTGCCAATTCATATAACCCTAATGCATAGTAATATGAGTAAATTCTATATAATGCAGCATCGGCGTATTTACTGTCAGGAAATCTATCAACAATATTCTCATAAATTACCAGGGCTTTCTGTCCATTTTCCGTTAACACTCCGTTCAGGAACATGACAGAGGGACTTTCAGGATATCTCTCTTTCAAATCCGTTAAGTCGTTCTTTACTTCATCTGCCTTTCCACTTTCGATTTGTTTTAAATATGGAATGATGTTAACGTCCTGAGAATATATATTAGTTGGATGAACAAAAATAAGTAGTGCTAGAATATAGAAAATTCTAAAATATTGCTGTGTCATATTTATTTGCGGATTGCTGATTTCAATGGAAAATATTAGAACAATAATATTATTTTCTAATTGAATTATGCAGTTAAAGCAAGATTTTTAGTCGAGATGTCTGCTGAATCTAGAAAATCACCGAATAAAGTAGCATGTGTAGCCTTATTAAGCTTTACCTTCACATAACTGCCCTTCACAATTTCATTCTGCTTCGGGAAGATAACAACTTTATTCGTATCTGTTCTTCCAGCATAAAACTTCTCGGATTTTCTGCTTAATCCTTCAACCAGCACTATTTCTTCTGTACCTAATAGCTCCTGATTTTTTTCGTAGGATATCTGCTGTTGAAGATCGATAATCTCGTGTAGTCTTTTTGACTTTGTTTCTTCTGATACCTCATCTTTCATCCGGTATGCTTTTGTTCCCTCCCTTGGCGAATATTTGAACATGTAAGCGCCGTCATATCTTACCTTACGCATAATATCCAAAGTCATAACATGGTCCTCATACGTTTCAGTTGGGAAGCCTGCGATTATATCTGTTGAAAAACTAACACCCGGAATAATCTTTCTCGCTTTTTCAATTAAATTCAGATAATGATCGATTGTATAAGTCCTGTTCATTAATTCCAATATCCTGTCGGATCCTGATTGTACAGGTAGATGGATATAATTGCAAAGGTTCGGATGTTCAGCAATTGTAAAAAGTAATTTATCGGAGAGATCCTGTGGGTGTGAAGTTGTAAATCTTATTCTTATTGATCGATCAACTTCTGCACAAGCTGCCAATAGATCTGCAAAATCATTCTCACCATCCCTATATGAATTAACATTCTGTCCCAGTAGTGTAATTTCCTTAAACCCTCGTGCAGATAATTGCTTTACTTCATCCAGTGTGGAAAGAAGTGATCGGCTTCTTTCTCTTCCACGGGTAAAAGGAACCACACAGAATGTACAGAACTTATCACAACCACGCATAACCGACAGCCATGCCTGAAGCCCATCTTCTCTGTGAGGGATAATATCATCATAAGTTTCTGTCTTGGAAAGTTTTACACCAATACCTTTATCACCGTTATATGCTACGTCAATTAATTCAGGTAAACGGCGGTATTCATCCGGACCGACAACAAGATCAACAATGCTTTTCTTCTCAACCAGATTCTTTCGAAGGCGCTCTGCCATACAGCCGAGTATTCCAACAATAAGATCCGGTTTACTACCTTTTAAATTCTTATAATTTCCTAATCTTCCGTAAATACGTTGTTCAGCATTTTCCCGAATGCTGCAGGTGTTTAGTAAGACAACATCAGCATCATTCGCAGAATCTGTTTGATCAAACCCTTTGTTTTGTAATATACCAAGCACAATCTCTGTATCAGCCAGATTCATCTGGCAGCCGTAGGTTTCTATGTATACTTTATTTTTTTGCATATACTACTTAAATATTTTTGCAGCTCCAAAATAGAGATTTAACGATAGAAAAGCATGATATAAATTATCAACAAAAAAACCCCTCACTTATTCAGTGAGGGGTTTAAACCCCAATAAATTGGTTAAGTCTATTTGAGTAAGGTCATTTTTTTAACCTGACTGAAAGCTCCGGCATCAATTCTGTAGAAATATATTCCACTATGTAATTGAGATGCATCAAAATTAATCTCGTGTGTTCCTGCTTCCATTACACGATTCACAAGCACACTAATTTCCTCTCCTAGTGTGTTAAATACTTTAAGTGTTACATTAGAAGCTTCAGGTATTGAGAACTTAATGGTTGTGTTCGGATTAAACGGATTAGGATAATTCTGTGAGAGCCCATATCGTGCAGGATCAGTTACATCAACATAAACTACATCAGAAAGTTCAGAAGACCCAGCAAAATCAACTTGTTTTAATCTATAAGCATACTGACCTGAATTTAAATTTTTGTCGGCAAATGTATAACTATGCGTTTCTGATGAAGTCCCAAAACCAGGAACAAACCCAATTTTATTCCACTGGTTACTTTTATCCTTCCGAAGAATATCAAACCCCGAATTGTTCAATTCTGTTGCAGTCGCCCAGTTTAATGTAACTGAATTTTCACTTACAGAAGCCGCAAACGAAGATAATTCAACGGGAACTCCAGGACCAACAACACCGGGATCTGGGGCAACAAATATTGTATCCCAGGTTACTAAAATATTCTCAGTTGTTTCGTCATTACCGGTGATACCATTACCGCTGGTGCTCACTTCATTTGCTCCTTCAAGCAATTCTCTTTT
>JARRKK010000139.1:0-14793 GCA_037388105.1 Ignavibacteriaceae bacterium
CAGGATGCGGGGGTGCAGGTCAGGTATCTGTTGGTGTAGGTGTCGGTGTTTACTATCCCGGCGGTTGGGGAGGCTATGGTGGATACGGGGGTTATTATCCGCCTGTAGGTATTGGTGTTGGTGTGCCGATATATTAACAACTAATATCAGCACAACAAATTAATATTAATTTCATTGGTAACTTGACTGATTTAGTTATCTTATTCTAAGTATACATTTCTAAAAAATTCATAAATATGATTAATTTTCAGAATTGTCGGGAAAGTTGATAACGTGTTATTCTATTGACATTTCCAAAATCACTTACTCCTGGAAATTGTTAAAATATTTCAATTCCTGAGCAAATACCATCCTGATTGATATTATCTATTTCATAATAAGCTAATATTTCGCTATCAAATTTGGTACGATTTGTGAGAAAACAGTTTATAGTGTTAATAAAGTGACTAGGTAAGAATTTATTGAAGTGGCTAATAAATAATTGGAAGATTGGGCCAACGTAAACTGTTGAGTCTAAATCGTTTCCTGTAAAAATCCCGTAAAGTGAAAACTGAGCGGGATTTTCTTTTTTTAAATGTTCAACTTTAAACTAAGACTGTATTTAAAGCTATTTAATGAATTCCATTCTGGTTTTTAAAAACACTATAGTCAATACTATAACTAAACTTTAAAATTCACACTATTTTTGGAAATACACTAGACTATTATATTAATTGCTTTGGATTTGTTTCTGAATGTAGTCTATTAATTGTTCGCCTGTTGGATTTGAAGGAAATTTTTGATTGATCTCATTTGCATATCTTAATGCCAGATTATTATTACCCCTTTTTATATAAAAGTCCACCAACGCATACATAATATCAAAATCATTTTGTGAATTTGAGTATCCTTTTAATAGTGATGACTCTGCTTTCGAAAATTCTTGTAACTGCTGATAAATAAGACCGAGATTATAAAATATTCTTGTATTGTTTTCTGTTTTTGTAGCAGCAATTTCAAGAGCCTCTGCTGCTTCGCTAAAACGTTTCTGTTCAGCATATAATAGCCCAAGGTAGTAATTACCCTCAGTATATTCAGGATGATTTTTTATAAGATCCTTAAAAATGAGTTCTGCATCACTAAATTTTCCATTTTTATAATACAACATTGCCAGATTCGATTTTGCAGGAAAAAACAGACTATCCAGTTCAATAGCTTTTCTGTATTGTTTTATCGCATTTAAATTATCACCTTTGTTAGAATAGTAATTACCAAGATTATATCTACCTGCAGGAAAGTCAGCCGAATATTTTATGGTTTCTAAATATTCATCAAGCACTTGCTCAAGTTTATTAATCTGAGTTTCAGTAAACGATTCTTTACCAATAGTTGAAATTCTGTTTGCAGCTTCTATTCTTACAGCTTTTACAGGATCATCTAATATGGGGAAAAGTGAACTAATAAAATCTTCAGCATTATTTACAGCAAAGACATCAACTGCTTCTAATCTAACAATTGGTTCAACATCATTTAACGCTTCCTTAACAACCTTATAAGAAATATCAGTAGAATATCTGCTTAAGTATCGAACCGCAGTAGATCTTATAATTTCCGGATAGAGATCATTCTCTATTATCTTTTTAAGATTTGTATCTGCACCCTCTTTCAAATCGACGGCATCTTCAAAAATCAATGAGTAATGTGATCTCTTTTTCTCACCATAATATTTCGTCATATATTTCTGAGACCATTCTGCAGATTTATCCGCATGACAATTGTTGCACGCATTTGGAAATCCAAACTCAATAGTTAAGTCCGGCCTCGGAATTCTAAAACTGTGGTCCCTTCTAAAATCAACACCCATATAATATCTGCCGGGCATATGGCATGTTTTACACAAGGCTCCCTCCCCTACCTCAATCTTATTACCCGACTTATCAATAACAGGTTCACCCTGTTCATTTTTATATTTATGAAAATGATGGTCGTAAGTATCGTATTCTTCGGCACGATGGCATTGAGTGCAGAGGGCGTTATCTTCAAATTTGAATTTCAAACTATGTGAATCATGGCAATCACTGCAGATAACATCCTTCATATACATCTTACTCTGCGTAAATGAACCGTATACGTAATCTTCTTCAAGTATTTGTCCATCTACAAAGTAGTTTGGTGGCACCGGTAATTGTGGTATATGATTTTGAAAATATTCATTTGTTCGATGATCATTTACACCTAGAGATGTTCTTCGGCTATGGCAGGGTGCACAAGCTTCAATAAATTGTTTTGACGTTATGCCACTGGTTTTAAGTACCAATCCAAAATTGTTATCGGATGAACGTGCCATTGGAGGAAGCTTTGCCCAATCTAAATGTGCGGAGCCGGGACCATGACATGCCTCACAATTTACATCAATATCGATCCAGGTTGTATTAAATGAATCTTTTTCAAGATTATAATTTTTATTAAGATTTGTTGAATGACATTCGGCGCACATTCCGTTCCAGTTTTGTGCCTGGTTTGTCCAGTAAAGCCAATCGTCTGGGGTAATGTCTTCGTCTGCATACACTTTATCAAATAAATGATACCATTCTTTTCTCTCAGTATCCCAAGCAATCGGAAGGCATTGGTATTTACCGTTCTCAAATGGGACTAAGTATTGTTGAAGTGGACGGATACCAAACGTATGAGTAATTTGAAACTCTCCCATCTCCCCTTTTGGACCTTCTGTGTATACATAAAACTTGTTGTTCTTCTTATAAAACCTACTTCTCTTTCCTCTGAATTCAACCTGAAAATTATTAAAATTTCCAAGAACGGAAGAATCTGTTGCTATATCCATTGCATTATCGTGATCAGATCCCTTCCACAAATTATATTCCCTCTGATGACAGCTTATACATTCTTTGCCTCCAACAAACTTAGCTTTTCTTTTGGGAGATTGTTTGGATTGTGTATTAACTATTAGTGACAAGGGAATCGATAAAACTATAATTATCGTCGCTGCTAATCCTGTATTCTTCCAGACACTATTCATAAATAGCTAAACATAAACTATTTGTTCTTGACTAAATCTATCACGTTCGATTATCGTCCCAACATCAACTTTAATGATTCCTCCTTCAATTATAATAGGATAATAATCAAGGGCTTTAGGAGCTGGTGGATTTTGAACATCACCATTCATAGAAAACGCGGATGAATGGCAGGGACAGATAAATCTATTTTTATCTTCTTCCCATTCAATCGAACAACCCAGATGTGTACACCGGAGCGAAAGAGCTATAAAACCGCCATCCTGTAATCTTGTAAGATAAAACCTCCCCCCTCTAAAAACAGTAACAGAATTTAATTCGTATGAATTAACTGAACCTGCATCAATTAATTGTTTTGGTACAAAAACATTTTTATTTCCTTTACCCGAAAAAAGAAATCCGAAAATAACCGCTGTAAATTCAACTCCTGCTAAAATTCCAAGTCCGGACCATAACCTTTTAATAAAACTTCGTCTGCTTTCAGAATCAATAGATACTTTCTCTGGAATAGATTCTTTCGGCTTTAAAGTTACTTTCTTATGTGATTTTTTCTTTTTCATGATTTAAATATTCCACGGTAGAGTTAAAGCCATATCCACTCCCCGGAAAAATATTCCTATTAAAGTTAATATTACAAAACATGTAATAATGAATATAAATATTGTCTGCACGGATTCAGTTAGAGATAGTCTATATTTTTGATTGATGACTTTTATAAACAACCAGATAATTAATATAATAATAGTAAAAGGTAGAATTCCGTTACTAATAAAAGGTGGCAGCCAGGGTATTAACTTTTCTAAATTAATAAGATACTCAGTAAGAAAAACTAAAAGTGGTGTAATGAATAATGCAAAAACCGCCGAAATTTTTGCGCTTTTTTTCCCTTTTTCTGAATGAAACCATTTTCCTGAAGATGGTTCTTTGTACTTTAAGAATGGCAGATAAGAAATAAATACCATTGCGGAAAGTGGTATAAAAAATCCTGCAAAAAATGGATGAAAGTGCATCAACAATTCCTGTATACCAGCGAAATACCATGGTGCTTTTGTGGGATTTAAACTGTAATTGGGATTTGCTAATTCCAGCAATGGTGCATTTGCAAAGACTGCAAAGACAAGAATAATTGCAATGAGAACAAGTGCAACGACACCTTCCTTATAAACCAGGGTAGGATAAGTTGGAACAATTTTCTTATCTTCTGAATTGTTTGGAACAATTACCCCACCAGCTTTTCTAACACGCCAAAAATGATAACCCATAAGCAACAATATTAATATTGGCAGCACCGAGCTGTGCAGATTATAAAAAATTAGTAATGTATCTGCGTTAACCTCGTTTCCTGCAATTATAAATTCTCTTAAACTATTTCCAATTAATGGAATGTATTTAAGAATACTTGTGCTAACAGTAATTGCCCAATATGCGAGTTGATCCCAGGGTAATAAGTAACCGGTAAAATTGGAAAAGACAACAAATGCCAATAATAGCAAACCAATTATCCAGTTAACCTGACGCGGTGATTGATATGCCCCTGTTAAAAATGTTCTTAGCAAATGCAGAAACGTTATTATCAAAAGAAACACACCACTCCAGTGATGAACGTTTCTGACCAATCTGCCAAAAAGAACATAGTTCTGCAATAGTACAATTGATTCATACGCTAATCCTGGAAATGGCTCATAATAAAAGCGAAGCATTATACCGGTTAAGAATTGAATTACAATAAGAATTACTGCCATCCCCCCTAGTCCGAAAGTCCGGTTAAATGCAATCGATTCTTCATTTAATGTTACAGGATGAAGATGCAGAAAGATATTAGTAATTCCGCGGGATTTTCTACTGGAAGTCTGATTTAGCAATATTTACCAATATTAATAATGGTGAAAGTTTAAAGTCAAATTTATAAAAAGATTGGATAATGAATGTAGGCGAAACATGTCCAATTCTGTCGAACTGAGCTCCGGGCCACACAATTTTTTAACTTTCAAAATTTGACAGTTAATCGTAACGAATCATGCAAAATTAGAAAAATGATTTTAAATCTTCTTTGTTTTACAAATGAAATAAAACTGAAAATATTCAACTAAGTCTAAGTGACTGAAAATTCCTGCTGAGGTCTCCGATAATATCCTTAAAAACAATTTTAATCAATAAATAATAGAGATTTCGGGTAAGTTTTATCGTTTGATAAGTGAAATTATATCTTTAGTTTTATAGTTCAGTATTTTTAGAATGAGGGATAAAATTCAAATTATGAAATCATATATTCTGATTTTTGCGTTATTGTTTTCGGCTAGTTTTTTTGCACAAGATATCTCCTATTTAGAATATCTAAGGACAGATCTTCAGAAACAAAAACGTGATATTATAGGCGAAACAATGGGATTATCCGATGATGAAGCAAACATTTTTTGGCCTATATATTCAAAATATGAATCTGAACTTGATCAAATTAATGGTGAAAAATTATCACTTATTAAAGATTATGCTCAAAACTATTACAAATTATCCGATGAACTGGCTGTTCACCTTGCCAATAAAAAACACGAATTGGATACAAATCGTTCAGAGTTGTTATGGAGTTATTATAATAAACTTGAATCGAAACTTAATCCGATTAATGCAGCTATGTTTTATCAATTAGAGAGTCAATTGTTAATGCTAATCGATGTACAGGTTGCCGGAGAAATCCCAATAATTAAAAAACCAAAATCTAACTAATGTTAAATACTTATAGAGGTCAAACTATGAAAAGCAAGAAGAAAAAACTTGTAGTTCTTTTCTCATTAATAATGTTGTTATCTTTTGTTTTGTACTCTTGTTACCCGGATTATGGTTTATCGGTAACAGATTATGATACAGTTATAACACTGTTTGATAGTGACGCAAATTTCAATAAACAAACTTATGCAATGCCTGATTCAGTAGTTCATTTTGTTGATGAAGGTACTACTGAAGATGATATTGATAGAAGTAAAGATCAATTAATTCTTTCAACTGTAGTCAATAATATGACAGCACTTGGATATACAAGAGTAGTAGACTCTACAGCTGCAGCACCTGCATTTGCAGTATTAGTTGGTGTCACTACTACGGAGCAGTATGGACAGGTTTATTATCCCGGTTGGGGATATTGGTATGGCTGGGGTTGGTGGGGCGGTTATCCCGGTTGGGGGTATCCTGGTGGTTCAGTTACATATAACTTTACAACAGGAACTATATTCATAACTATGGTTGATCCAACGAAACTAAACCCTGATACGCAAACTTACGGCGCTATATGGTTGGCAAGATTAAACGGCATAATAAGTAGTTCAGTAAATTCTAACCAAAGAATTACACAGGGAATAAACAGTGCGTTTGATCAGTCTCCTTATTTAGGATATAAAGGATCAAATTAATTATTTGAGAATAATTTTTTAATAAAAACGGGAATAATCATGAAGTGGATATATTCAATTATAATACTATTATTAGTCTCTGCCAGTATTTCTGCAGTTTAGAAGGAAGGTGGTTCCAAAGTAGTAATTTATCTTTTGGAGTTTCCTTTGGTTGGAATGTATTTGACTTAAGAACCGGCGATGTTATTCAGATAAAAGAGGATAATGTCGGTGGAGCAGTAAGTGGTACTCAGCTCCGATACGTTAATACTTTTCCAATGTTAGCCACTGGACATTACTATACCGGCAAGAAAAGAGATCAGGCACGCTTCTATGTTGGTGCTGGTGTAGGAACCTATTACATTCTGCAGCGTCTGGAAATTGGTTTGGTTGCTTATGAGTCAAACAACTGGCATTTTGGTCTTGCCCCAGAGGCTGGTGTTTTAGTAACTCTAAGTAGAGAAGTAACGATGATTTTTAATGTTAAATACAATTATGCATTCAGTTCCGGTGAGGCTCTTGGCGGAGGGGATAACGACGTACAATATTGGGGATTTAATGTCGGATTTGCCTGGCAAAACTGGTAAAATTGATATGTGTATTTGACTGAATTGAATCGTAAATAATTTTTGTTTGAAATAAAAAGTTCCTTAAATCGATAATCTGTATTGGGCTAATCCAATTTATGATGATAGTAACTGGAAAAAATTTCCGTTAAACAGCTTCCCGGAAAATGCCTGGACAGGGCTTGGTTGGGCGAGACTTACAGTAAAGGTTGACTCAACATTGCAACAAGTTCCACTTGGATTAAAATTACATTTCGTCGGAGCAGTTGAAATTTATATTGATGGTAGGCTTGTACATAAATATGGGAAAATTGGTAAAAATGTTGATGAAGAAAAAGCAGTTTTCGTATTTGAATATCCTGAAGTTTCTGTATTCGATTTTCTTCCTGCACCTTTAGATAGTAAAGGATACTCCACACATTTAATAGCAATTCGCACATCAACTTTTATTATCCACGATGGCATACTAAAAGGTCTCTCTCCAATATTTAAATTTGAAATAGGTTCAATTGAAGAGTTCAGAACCGAAGCTCACGATATAAGCAGACTTGCATCTATACATCTCGGAGTGTTAACCTTATTAGCATTTCTTCGGTTTACATATTTTCTGGTATACAAACAACTGCCAAAAATATTTTTCCTCTTTTCATTTCTCGGTGCAGCGTTATACATCTGGTTTTTAATAAAACCTATTGCCGCCTGGGATTATGTAACGATTCTATTTATGATAATAATCTTTGAAATGTTACGTGTCATCATCACTTCCAGAATAAGAAAAACGGTATTAATTTATGAACATAGCTGGATAATATTATTTGGTTTATTACCATTTGCTATCTCCTCGATATATAAAGCGCTGGTTGTTCTTGTCGATATTCCCGAGTTATGGAATTTTATAAGTTTTCCATATACATATTATTCATTACTTGCAGTGTTATTTTCAATGTCGGTATTTCTTGCACGTAATTTTGCAAAAACTAATAAAGATTTAGAATACCGGCTTGAGCAGGTAAAATCACTTTCAGAAAAGACGCTGCACCAAGAACTAGAAAAAGCTAAACTTGAATCGGAAAATAAAAGAAAGACTAAGGAGCTTGAGGAGGCCCGACAGCTTCAACTATCGATGCTGCCAAAAAGCATTCCCGTTTCATCAAAATATGAAATAGCCGTTTATATGCAGACCGCTACAGAAGTCGGAGGCGATTATTATGATTTTGTCGTTCATAATAATGATTCGCTTACAATTGCTGTCGGCGACGCAACTGGTCATGGCATGCAGGCCGGGACGATGGTTGCAGCATCAAAAAGCTTATTTAAATCTAAAGCAGATATCGAAGACCCGGCAACAATTTTAAAGGAGTCATCAAATGCTCTGAAAGAAATGGGATTTTCACTGATGCTTATGGCAATGACGGTTGCAAAGCTAAAGGACAATAAAATATCATTATCGTCTGCAGGAATGCCTTTTACACTCATTTTTAGAAATGATTCAAAATCTGTTGAAGAAATTATTCTTGAAGGAATGCCCTTAGGTAGTTTAATAGATTTCCCATATCAATTAAAGGAAATTCAATTAAGTAAAGGAGACACAATTCTATTTATGAGTGACGGTTTCCCTGAATTATTTAACAGCAATAGTGAAATTTTAGGATATGAAAAAGTAGCAGAGATATTTAATGATGTTGCGAATGAACCTGCGGCAATCGTAATACAAAAACTACTAGACTCTGCAAAAGATTGGGCAAAAGGTCATCCACAAGAAGATGACATTACTTTCCTCGTTATTAAAGTAACATAGATTGTGATCTTTTCTGGTAGCAAAAGGTAATTTTATAATTTTAATAGAATAATAAATGATTTGTAGTTAATAATGTGATTTTATTATTTGTCTTGACATATTACTTTTTATAACTTGATTTTTTATTTATCTGATTATTTAACACTAATATATACGAGTACAATAATGATTAAAAAACTTCTTCTATTTTCACCAATAATTATTTCAATAGCCATAATCTTTATTTCTTGTGGTTCATCCACTGATCTAATTGGACAATGGTCTGATGACGAATATAAGACTAAGAGTATAGATAAAATAGTTGTACTTGGAATATTCGCTCCGGACAAACCACTCTTAAGAAGAAGGTTTGAAGACGGGATAGCAAAAGCATTTAATGATGCCGGTGTGGAAGCAATACCATCTATGGATATCATATCATACAAAGATAAAATTGATACTGCGATGGTTGAAGAAAATTTTGTTGGTAAAGGATATGACGCAGTAATTGTTTCAAGACTTGTAGAATTGGATAAGGATAGAAAGGTTCAAGCAGGCTATGCATATACAATTCCATACGGTAATTATTATGGATTTTACGGATATTATTATGCCGCAGTAACATACGCCAATAGTTCAGGTTATCTTTCAAAGTCTCTTAATGTAGTACTGGAAACAAATATGTACAGCACCCACGATAAAAAGCTAATATGGAGTTGTGTCTCAGAAACCGTTGATCCTGATAAAGTATCAGATGTTGTAAGTTCTTTTGGTGAAGTTCTTGTTAATTCATTAGAAAAAGAGGGATTTTTAGCCAACTAATAATCAAATCGATGATCGTTAAATTCTTCGGTGTTCGGGGATCGATTCCGGTCTGCAATGCAGATTACCAGGCATTTGGAGGTAATACAACTTGTGTTCAAATCAGATTACAGGACACTAATACCATAGCAATATTTGATGCTGGCACTGGAATAAGAGATCTTGGTAAAGAGTATCTTCAAAATGATCATCATCAGGATGAAATCTTTATCGCATTCTCGCACTTCCATTGGGATCATATACAGGGATTCCCTTTCTTTGGTCCCGCATTTATAAAAAACCAAAAAATAAATATTCTTGCTATGGGTGAGGATAGACAACAAAAAAATCTAAAAGATATATTCCGGGTTCAGATGAGAGAGGTGTATTTTCCCGTACAACTTGATAAAATGGGAGCCAATTTTAATTTTATGTTGCTTGATAAAGATATGGAAATATTCCGGGGAGCCGAGTCTGGTTCAAAACCTACAATTGTTATTGCAAATAAACATAACCATCCAGGTGGAGCATTCGGGTATAGAATTGAGCGGGAAAGTAAAGTGTTTGTTTTTTGTACCGATATAGAACACGGTGATGAAATTGATCAAAATGTAGTAAGACTCGCAGAGAATGCTGATTTATTAATACACGAAGCTCAATACACTACTGAAGAATTGAAGAATAAAAAGGGATGGGGTCATAGCAGCTATGAGCAGGCAATTCAGGTAGCTGAAATGGCAAATGTTAAACAATTGGCAATAACCCATCATGATCCGGATCATGATGATGATTTTTTATCAAAGATGGAAAAGGAATGTCAGCATAGGTATAAAGATTGCTTTCTCGCCAGAGAACAAATGGAGATTGAATTATGATTTATATTAAATCAATTATAAAACTGCGTCGATTATAGATTTAAGAATGAACAATGGAGAAAGCGTTTGGTATTTACCTGCATATAGTTTTGATTTCATTCATACTATTTCCATACTCGAACTTATCTGCGCAGGATTCTGAAGGTGTTGATAATCAAGTGTGGTTCGATTATGAAGCATTCCGTATCCCCAGAGAGCATATACAATTTATGGGCGATGCAGGATATAGATTTCTGGTTGGCGGCGGATGGGAAAAGTATCTTATCAGGCCAAGCTTACAAAGGAGTATTAATGAGTGGTTAGAATTATTTGGGGGAATAGGTTTTTTCTACACAGTTCAAACAGGATTATCCAACACACTCGAAATCAGACCCTGGGTTGGTGCAAAAATTAATTGGTATTGGGATACCTTTAGTAAAATAGGTTTTTCAAATTTCTTTAGAATTGAAGATAGATTTGTGATCAATACTCAATCGAGTGGCACAAGTAATAGCGTCAGGTTAAGAAATAAGATTACTGCAAAAATTCCCGTAACAAATCATTATTTTGTTGATCATATACTATACGCAATGCTCTCAATTGAATTTTTCCTGGATGGTGGAGACTTAAAAGAATTATATGCTGATAAAATCAGGCTTGGTGCTGCGTTAGGATATAAATTTAATTATACATGGAGAGTTGAATTTTATTTTTATGAATTTAGATCTCAGAATACTGCTACATCGGGCTATACAACTACTGATCAGGTGTGGCAATTGACTATAAAACATTACATTGATTAAAAAAAGAAAATGAGATTGAAATCAAATACAATTTTCTATTTGACCTTACTTCTGTTTATTAATCTTTCAACTATTCTAAATGCACAGGTAAAAAAAGATTCCACGACCAATAGTGTTGGTGCTGGTGGGACGCACTGGTTTGTATTTCCATTCGTGTATTATACTCCCGAAACCGATCTGGCTTTTGGAGTTGGTGGAAACATAAATTACAAAATAGATTCCCTCTCCAATCCTTCTAGTATTTCAGGATCCGGATATTATACTATCAACAATCAATATAATTTAGGTACAAGTGCTGATATTTATTTCGACAGTAATAAAAAATTATTAAACCTGAGTTTTAATCATTCAAATGTCTTTGATTATTTTTATGGAATTGGGCCAACGACACCTGATATCGCTGATGATGCATATTTACAAAAAAATAATTCATTTGATGTGAAGTATCAAATGCAAGTCTCCAATAAAAATTTCAAAATCGGGGGAGAGTTCACACACAGAGATATGTCCGTGTTGGATAAAAAAGATAATCCCTATCTTGTTTCCGATAGTGTTGAAGGGAGTAACGGTGGTAAAACTTCAGGACTGGGTATAATATTTAACTGGGATTCACGTGATAATGTATTTTATCCGAACACAGGAGGCTATTATCAAGTTAATGTAACCTTTTTTTCAAAAGCTTTTGGAAGTGATTTCGATTTCAACCAATACATTATTGATTTTCGAAGATATATGGGATTGGTAACACAACAGGTATTAGCATTCCAATTGTATTACGAGTTTGATACCGCTTATCCGCCATTCTATAATCTTCCCTTACTCGGCGGAAGCAGTAATATGAGAGGTTATCTTAAAGGAAGATACCGCGATAGACAGTATTATAATATCCAGGCAGAGTATAGATTTGCACAATTAATATGGAGATTTGGACGGTTTTGGATTAAGATTTAGATTAGAAGAAGTACAGAAACTTGATCTGAAAATGGATATCGGCTGGGGACAAAATACCTCAGGTGTATACTTTGGCATTAACCAGGCATTTTAAGAAAGATATCATTTATGCCAAAAATAGGAATTTTACTACTCGTGCTTTTTATTCTTCACTCAATTGCTTTCGCTGAAAAAACCGATGATATAGTTATGAACAATGGTAACTTTTTAACCGGCGAAATTAAAAAAATGCACTTTGGAATGCTAACATTCAATACAGATGATATGGGAACAATCAATATTAAATGGGAAAAAATAAAACACGTTATTTCAAAATTTACATTTGAATTGGATCTCGAGAACGGTGACAAATTGGTTGGTTCCCTGGATTCGTCATCAGTACAAGGACAAATTCTAGTAAAGACTGCAAACGATACATTCAGTATAAATAAAGATGATATCGTCGAAATTGCACCAATTAAAAGTACTTTCTGGGAAAAAATTTCAGGGTCTATTGCATTAGGTACTAACTATGCCAAAAGTACAGGTACAGGACAATTTAATTTTGCTGGCAGCGGAACATTTCGTTCAAGAGAATGGAGTACTAATTCCAGTTTAAATTAATCAAAATCTTAGTATTAGCGTTCAAAGATTACTGCCAGAAAAATGGTTGTTAGGTGCCATTCTTAGTTTTGAACAGAATACTGAATTAGGCATACAGCTTCGTACTTCAATAATTCCACAAGGCGGATATATATTCTTACAGACAAATACCAATGCATTCTGGCTAAATGCAGGATTAAGTTTCAACAATGAGATTTTTACTGACTCAACTGCTTCAACCTATAATGTAGATGGATTTGCACAATTGCAATACCAGATATTTATTTATGATCACCCGCAGACTACATTAACCACCTACTTGAATGCCTATCCAGGCTTAACCGATTGGGGAAGGGTTCGCTTTAACTATAATATTGCTTTTGATTGGGAACTGTTCAGTAATTTCTATTGGGATCTTACTTTTTACTTTAACTATGATAATAAACCAACCGGTGATGCGGCAACAAATGATTATGGTATAAACTCGGCTATAAAATTCTCATTCAATCAGTAGTAAAAGTGAATTATATATAAAAGAATGTTTAATATTATTTAATTAAGCTGTTTGTTTAAGATTAGCAACAATAGATTAACCACTTTAAGTAAGTGATTTACTACAACTCATTGAAATGTAAAAACTAGATGACAATTACAATATTAAAATACAAATTATGTTCATGTGAAATACTACTAATCCTTGCTGGCTACATTTTAATAAATTCTTCATTATTCGCTCAAGAATTAGAACCACGGTTTCTTTCTCCTGCACCTGTAGGAATGAATTTTGTTATCGTTGCATATTCATACTCCGAGGGAAATGTTTTACTCGATCAGAGTCTTCCTCTAGAAAATACGGAGTCTCGCTCTCATGCAATTACACCTGCTTATGTCCGCTCAATTAATTTTTTTGGATTATCAGGTCGTTTTTCTGCAACACTACCTGTAGCAAAAGCTACATGGCAAGGAAAATTAGATTCTACTGACGAAACTACATCAAGAACAGGACTTGGTGATCCCTTAATTGTTCTCGAAGCAAATTTCATTGGTATTCCACCATCAAAAGGTAAAGAATTTTTATCTTACAAAAACAAAACAACTTTGGGTGCAAGTTTTAAACTAAGTGTTCCTATTGGACAATATAACAGTGATAAGTTTTTTAATATCGGTACCCATAGATGGAGAATAGGTTTACAATTAGGACTTGCTCACAGAATCTCCCGTTTTGTTTTAGAGGCTTATTTGAGTTCCTGGTTCTTCACAACAAATACAAATTTTTTTGGTGGAAATACACTTTCACAAGAACCTTTGTTCGCCGCTCAGCTGCATGCTTCATATATATTTTCACCAGGTTTTTGGGCAGCTTTATCATTTGGACAGAATTATGGTGGAGCAACAGTTCTTAATGATGAAAGTAAAGCCCCTGTGCAGAAAAATAATAGATGGGAATTTACAGTTGCAATTCCTCTCTCAACCGAATTTTCATTCAAATTGGCTTTTGCTTCGGGGATAACAACACGATTTGGAGCAAATTTTACCACATTTGCTGCTGCAGTACAATACCGCTGGGGTGGTTTGTGAACTTAAATACAAATAAATTTTTATTCAAAGAATTAATTGGTTTGCACAACATCTTTCAGTGGACTTACAACAACTTCTCAACCAAATGAATTTTAATTTTGTTATTTTACATTAAATATGAAATTATAATTCACAATTGAATGTCATCAAGAAATAATCAACTCCCTTTAATTAAATTATTTCTATTTATTTTCTCTCTTGGGATTATAAAAGCTCAAGATACACAGTATTGGACACAAACCTATGGAACATCTTCAACATTATTAGGAGGAATTGTAGTTGGGAGTGTTTCGGATTTAGCTGCGACCTATTACAATCCCGGAAATCTAGCCTTAACGAATGATCCTAATTTTTTATTTACAGCAAAAGTTTTTGAATATACATCGACTACCGTTGATCCTATTACCACAAAAAATATAGATAAATTCGGTTCTTCAAGCTTAAAACCTTCACCATCATTTGTGGTTGCAAACCTAACTTCGGA
>JARRKK010000140.1:0-7517 GCA_037388105.1 Ignavibacteriaceae bacterium
TTTTTGAACGCTTTAGTTTAATAATTCGTATATACCAGCAACTCCTTGTCCTCCGCCTACACAAGCTGTAACCATTCCATATTTTTTATTTATACGTTTCAATTCATTAAAAATTTGTACTGACAACTTGGTTCCGGTACAGCCTAATGGGTGTCCCAAAGCTATTGCGCCACCGTTAACATTCACCCTGTCCATATTCATATCAAGAGTCCTGATAACCGATAATGCCTGCGATGCAAACGCTTCGTTCAATTCAATCAGATCTATGTCATCGAGTTTCATATCTGCTTTTTTTAATGCTTTTGGTACGGCTTCGATCGGTCCTATCCCCATCAAGGTTGGGTCTACACCCGCTAATGCATACGATACCATTCGTGCAACTGGCTTTAGGTTCAATTCTTTAACCATATCTTCTGCCATTACCAAAACAAATGCAGCACCATCAGAAGTTTGCGAAGAATTACCTGCAGTAACTGTACCATCTGCTGCAAAGACAGGTTTTAATTTAGCTAAAGCTTCTAATGTTGTTTCAGCGCGAGGTCCCTCATCAGTTTTAACTACAAACTTATTTACTTTTTTCTTACCATTTTCCAGGTGAACGTTTTCTACTTCAATTGGTACTATTTGATCTTTAAAATAATCGTTTTTTAATGCGTTGAGTGCTTTCATATGGGAGTAATAGGAAAATTCATCCTGATCTTCACGAGATATATCATATTTTTTAACAATTTTCTCCGCAGTTAATCCCATACCCATATAATAACCGGGTTCATTCAGTGCGGTTTGATAATTGGGTGCGAGTTTCCAACCAGTCATTGGAACCATAGTCATAGATTCTGTTCCACCAGCAATAACACAATCCATCATGCCTGATCGAATACGAGCTACCGCCATCGATATTGTTTCAATCCCTGAAGCACAAAACCTGTTAACAGTTACACCGGGAACTTCCATTGGTAAGCACTGCAATGCTATCATTCTCGAAACTTGCAATCCCTGTTCAGCTTCCGGGAAAGCATTCCCAACAATTAAATCATCAACGCGGTGAGGATCCAATTCAGGAACTGATTTTAACAAATATTTTATTACATCAGCTGCTAAATCATCCGGTCTGTAAAAACGAAATCCACCTTTCTTAGCTTTCGTAACGGCTGTACGATATCCGGCAACTATATAGGCATCTCTCATGATATCACTTTTTTATTATTATTTAATCTATTTCCTCATTCAAGTATAATGCTCTAATTACGTAATGGTTTCCCTGTAGTTAAAATACTTTGAATTCTTTCTAAAGTTTTCTTTTCACCAATAAGACTTAGAAATGCTTCACGTTCAAGATCAAGTAAATACTGTTCAGAAACAAATGTGCTTTCAGAGAGATCTCCACCACACATTATATATGCTAATTTCTCAACAATTTTTTTATCGTGATCTGAAATGTAATTACCAGTGCGGAAGGAAAATGCACCCAGCAACATCACTGATAACGCCGATCTGCCAAGTACTTTAATATCATTTCTTTGAATTGGCTGTGTGTATCCTCTGTCTGCAATCTCAATAACTGATTTTTTTGCCTGAGCTATTAATCGATAAGGGTTCAGCACAATATTATCACGTCCATTCTTAAAAATATCCATGTCAAAGGCTTCATGTGCAGAGGTAGAAACTGTTGCCTGAGCAATATTTAAAAACCTCCAACGCAATTCTGGCAACTCAATAGCATCCCTGGTATAACTATCAGAAGCCCGAAGTGTCATCTCTTTAGTTCCACCGCCTGCAGGAATGATTCCTACACCAACCTCTACTAATCCAATATAGGTTTCCGCGGAAGCTTCAATTTTATCAGCATGTAGACATACTTCGCACCCTCCGCCGAGAGTTAATGCATGAGGAGCTGCTACCACGGGAATGTCCGAATACCGGATGTGAATTGTTGTGTTCTGAAACTGTCGAACAACCATATCGATTTCTTCAAACTCCTGTTCCGCTGCAAGCATAAACATCATTGCTAAGTTTGCTCCCACTGAAAAATTCTGACCATTATTCCCAATTACTAATCCCTTAAAATCTTTCTCAGCTATCTCAATAGATTTATTTATTCCTTCTAATATCTCAGAGCCAATAGAATTCATTTTAGTTTGAAACTCAAGATTTACAACCCCATCACCAATATCGTGAAGTGTTGCACCACTATTTTGCCAAACCGGCTTGTTAGCACGGTTGTTATCGAGAATTATAAAATCACTTTTACCCGGAACATCCTTATAAGATTGAGAACCAATATCATAATATCGTTTACCCCCATTATTAATGCTATAAAATGAAGTAAATCCTTTTCCCAGCATTTCATAAACCCATTTTGCCGGTTTAAGAATTTCCTCTTCCATAACTTTAATGGATTTCTCTAAACCGATTGCATCCCATGTTTCAAATGGTCCTAGTTCCCAACCAAATCCTGCACGCATTGCATCATCAATCTTATAAAATTCGTCCGCAATTTCGGGAATTCTATTTGATGAATATTGAAAGATCATAAAGAAAAGTTTTTTAAGAAATTCCCCCGCTTTGTCTTTAGAAAACGTAAGAGTATTCAATCGATCCTTTAAATCATCAATCTGTTTAGCTGCTGTTACAGATCCAAATTTTGGTTTTTCTGAAGGTTGATAGTCAAATGTCTCAGTGTTTAATTCAAGAATTACTCTTTTACCCTTTTCATCATTTGATTTTTTGTAAAATCCCTGTCCTGTCTTATCACCAAGCCAATTATTCTCAACAAGTTTCTGAACATAATCCGGAATTTCAAATATTTCCCTTGCCTCATCTTCCGGACAATCTTTATAAATGTTTTTCGCAACATTTACTAAAGTGTCCAGTCCGACAACATCTGCAGTTCTAAATGTTGCTGATTTAGGTTTGCCAGTTAGAGGGCCGGTTAAGGAATCTATTTCTTTTATTTTAAGTTTCATCTCAGTCATCAGCTTAAACACAGACATTATACTAAACAAACCAATTCTGTTAGCAATAAACGCTGGTGTGTCTTTACAGAGAACAGTAGTTTTACCTAGAAACAGATCACCGTAATGCATAAGAAAATCAATCACACTTTGATCTGTTTTGGTTGATGGGATGACTTCCATCAATTGCAGATAGCGAGGAGGATTAAAAAAATGCACACCACAAAAATGATATTGAAAATCTTCACTCCTTCCTTCCAGCATTGTATTAATTGGAATACCAGAAGTGTTTGAAGTAATTAAAGAACCCGGTTTTCTATACTTTTCAACCTTTTCAAATAATTTCTTTTTGATATCGATATTCTCAATAACTGCCTCAACGATCCAATCTGTTTGTTTTAACCAATCCATATTATCTTCAAAATTTCCAGTGCTTATTCTGGAAGAAAAAGATTTATGATATAGTGGTACTGGCTTTGAACTAAGAATATTTGCTAAATTTTCATTAACAGTTCTGTTTCGAACAGTTTTATCTTCAAGAGTTAATCCCTTAGCTTTTTCCTTATCAGTCAACTTGGTCGGGATTATATCTAGTAAGTATACCTTACAACCAATATTTGCAAAGTGTGCAGCTATCCTCGTACCCATTACACCGGAACCTAAAACTGCGACTTCTTTAATTATTCTTCTCAAATTAACTTTTTATAGAAATTTAAATTAAGATACTACATTGTAATCTATCATATATTACACAATATGTTGCCCATTAGAGCTGCTATAAATCTTTTCATAAACATCCTTGTACTTCTCCCGAATGACTCTTCTTTTAACTTTTAACGTAGGTGTAAGTTCATCTGTTTCAACAGACCATTCATCTTCGATTAATGCCACCTTCTTAATTTGCTGAACTTTTCCAAGATGTTTGTTGAAATTTTCTACTTCCTTCCAAATAATATTCTTTACCTCTTCACTGTTAACAATTTCTTTCCTCCCGGAGAGATCTAATCCTCTCTTTTTTGCCCACTTTTCCACATAACTAAAATTGGGAATAATCAATGCTGCAGGAAACTTTCTGTTTTCACCTATAACGATAATCTGTTCTATGAATGGTGATTCCTTGATTTTATTTTCTATCGGTTGAGGCGCTACAAACTTTCCGCCGGAAGTCTTAAATACTTCCTTTACCCTGTCTGTAATTTTTAAATATTTTCCATCAACCAACTCACCAATGTCCCCGGTGTGAAACCAACCCTGCCTATCAATAACAGCTTTAGTTTCCACGGATTTTTTATAGTATCCCATCATCACATTTGGACCCTTTGCCAGTATTTCCCCATTGTCATCAATCATGATCTCAACTCCAGGAATAGGTGATCCCACCGTTCCAAGATAGAATCCGTCGTTGTTAAATCTATTACAAGCTAATACAGGGGATGTTTCAGTAAGACCATAACCTTCAACAATTGGAATACCCGCAGCAGTAAAAAGTTTTGCAAGTCTAGGTTGTAATGCTGCAGCGCCCGATATTATTCCTTCTACATTTCCCCCTAACGCTTCATGCCATTTACTGAAAACTAATCTTCGGGCAAGAGCTAAGTTAACATTGTAAATTGGATTATTCTTACCTTGAGGATTATATTGACTTGCAACATTCATTGCCCAATTAAAGATTGCTTTCTTTGAAGCAGGAAGTTCACTTCCTTTTGCCATAATTTTTTCATAAACTTTTTCTAATAGACGGGGTACAGTTGTAAAATAATTCGGTTTAACTTCTTGTAATCCTTCGGCAACTTTCTCTGTATTTTCAGCATAATAGAGTGAAGTACCGTTAGCTAAATAAAAGTAAGAAGCCATTCTCTCAAAAATGTGGCAAAGCGGTAAAAAACTTATTGCTCTATGTTCAGGTCCTATTGGCATACATTCCATAAGTGATTTTACATTGCTTACAACATTTTTATGTGAAAGCATAACTCCTTTTGGAACACCGGTTGTTCCTGATGTATAAATAATTGTAGCAATATCATTTTCGTCAATGGAATCTTCAATTTTTTTCAAATCGAGGAGTAAAGACTGGTCAGCCATATCCGAGATTTTAGACCAATGCTTTGCTTCAGGAACTTTATCAAAAGTATAAACATCTATTTTCTGACTTATAGATTTTGTAACTCGCCCAACCTTATTCCACAATTCCTCGTTACCAACAAATACAATCTTTATTTTGGAGTCCTTAAAGATATATTTATAATTTTCCTCACTCATATTGGGATAAAGTGGTATAACTACTGCCCCTACCTGAAGTGATGCAATATCAACAAAATTCCATTCGGTTCTGTTTCCGGAAATGATTGCAATCTTATCTTTTTTCTTAATACCCTTCTTCAACAAACCCAGACTGAATCTATCAACAATCTCATTACACTTGTATATGCTGAACTTTCGCCATTCTCCAGTGGTTTTATCGCATAGTGCATCCTCTTTAGGATAATATTTTTGTTGGTAAAGGAGAATATCTATTAATCTGTTAAAATTTAAATTACCGGATTTCATATAATTGTTAGACGTTTTGCTTACTCAGAGTATTCAGTGTGATCATTCGGAAATTTTTCGTCCAGATCCTTTATAATTCGAATAGTTTTGGCATAAATCTTCCACTAACAAAAATTGGGACTTTGAACGATTTATCTTATTGAATAAATTCAGCTGAATTCTAAATTCTTAGTTTCCGGTTAGAATTAAGCAAAAAGTAAGCCATACAAAGTCCCTCGAAATCTTGATAATAGCTAGCATAATTTACCTCTAGCTTTACAATTTAGCTGAAAACCTTACTTTTACAGGTATTTGACTTTCTTTTTTCAAAAATAAAAGATGACAATATTCTCATATTTTAATCCCTATATTTTCATTAATGTAAATTATTATTGCTAATAAGTGACTCATAAATTTTGGCACAATAAATTATTCCACTAATACTAAAACAACTTAAATTTGATAAGTGTACATTGATCAACTACTTTTTTTCCCAGGCTCCTTTATTTTAAGTTGAACTTCAAAATTTCATCAGAGATTTTAATGCAGAATAGAGATTTTATAATTATTGCTCATCGTGGGGAATCATTTGAAGCTCCGGAAAATACGCTCAGTTCAATAAATCTAGCCTGGCAAAGGAATGATGACGCAGTTGAGATAGATATTCGGATGACTAAGGATGATAAAATAATTGTTATACATGACAATAATACATTTAGAACTGGCAGAAAATTTATGAATGTTTCATCATGCAGTTATGATGAGTTACTTAAAGTAGATGTAGGGAAATTTAAGGGCAGTAATTGGAAAAATGAAAAGATTCCTTTACTCGATGAAGTTATTAATACGATCCCAAAAGATAAAATATTATTTGTTGAGATTAAGAGTAATTATAAAATTGTAAAACCATTACAAGAATTAATAAACCAAAAACAAATTGATCCAAATCAAATTAATTTTATAGGATTCAATTTTAAAACAATGAGTCTGGTAAATCTTAGAAAAGATTCACATTGAGGATATTATTTTAAAGTGTAAGTCTTCAAAACTTAATGGTGTTGATATAAAAGATGGCAAATATTTAAATAAAGATTTGATACATTCTGTGAAAAAATCAGGTTTAAAGATTTATACCTGGACAGTTGATGATCCTGTGAGAGCAAAACAATTAGTTTTAGATGGTTTAGATGGAATTACTACAAACAAGGCCTTCTGGTTAGGGAATCAATTACAATTTAAGAAGGTTGAATAAGTTTCAATCATGGATAAAATAATAATTGGTGTACATGGGCTTGGTAATAAACCGCCAAAAAATTTATTAGAAAAATGGTGGGAACAAGCGATTTCTGAAGGATTAACCCGGAGTGGATATACTCATAGAAAAATCGACTTTGAACTTGTATACTGGGCTGATGCTTTACATCCGGTGCCTCTTAACCCGGATGAAACTGATAAGGATAGCAAATTATATTTAAGTGAAAGATATTCCCCTGCCCCTATCAGAAAAAGAACTAAACCAAAAGATTTGAAAGATCGATTCATAAAATACTTTAAGAAAAAGCGAGACAGTATTTTATTTAACGAATCAATGCATGAAAATTTTCCTTCTTTTACAGATCTGATCATTAAACGATTTTTTAAGGACTTAGCTATTTATCTTACACAAAAATTTACTGAAGAAACTAAATCCGATAGTCTCGTAAAAGAGGAAATCCGATTGAAACTTATTAGTACATTAAAGAAACATAAGAATAAAGATATTCTATTAATTACTCATTCAATGGGGAGTATTATTACTTATGATGTTTTAGTGCATTCGGAGAATGATATTAAAATAGATTCACTTGTTACAATGGGTTCACCTCTTGGGATTCCATTCATTATCGATAAATTAAAATCTGACTTGAGCAGAGTTCCGGGAGATAATAACAGATTAAGAACGCCCGAAAATATTAAAACAGAATGGATAAACTTTGCAGATCCGGGAGATGGATTAGCTCAGAAAGCAGGTATGCGCAAGATATATAAGAAGAATTC
>JARRKK010000141.1:0-6439 GCA_037388105.1 Ignavibacteriaceae bacterium
GTTTGCAGCACACTCAGGTATTGGAACCCTACCAATTCTTTATTATGGAACTGAAGAACAGAAAAAACAGTACCTGCCTAAATTAGCAAGCGGTGAGTTGAAATCGGCTTATTGTTTAACTGAACCAACATCAGGATCAGATGCTCTATCCGCAAAAACTACAGCAACATTATCTGATGATGGAAAACATTATGTTCTTAACGGACAAAAAATGTGGATAACTAACAGTGGATTTGCTGATATACTTATAACTTTTGCTCAGGTTGATGGAGACAAGTTTACATGTTTTATTATTGATGCTAAGTCTGAGGGATTTAACACAGGTGAAGAAGAAAATAAAATGGGTATTAAAGGTTCTTCAACACGTGCTTTATTTTTAGACAATGTAAAAGTTCCTGTTGAAAATGTTTTAGGGGAAATTGGTAAAGGACATTATATCGCTTTTAACATTCTGAATGTCGGAAGATTTAAATTGTGTGCGATGACGACAGGAAGTGCAAAAGCAGTGGCTTCAAATGCAATCGCTTATGCAAATGAGAGAAAACAATTTGGCAAGCCAATTTCTTCTTTTGGTGCTATTAAACATAAAATAGCAGAACAGGCTACGAGAATTTTTGTTTCAGAATCTGCTACATACAGAGTAAGTGATTTGATCAGTAAAAAAATTGATGATTTATTGGCTGAAGGGCTGAAATATGAAGAAGCATCTTTAAAAGCGGCGGAAGAATATGCAATAGAATGTGCAATGCTTAAAGTATATGGTTCAGAAATGCTTGATTATGTTGTTGATGAAGCAGTACAAATATTTGGCGGTTATGGATATTCAGAAGAGTATCCGGCGGCAAGAGCTTACAGAGATTCAAGAATAAATAGAATATTTGAAGGTACTAACGAGATCAACAGATTATTAACTGTTGATATGCTTGTGAAAAGATCAATGAAAGGGAGAATTGATATTATGAGTGCTGCCCTTGCTGTTCAGAGGGAGTTATTGTCAGTACCCGATTTTACTAACGGTTCCGAAGAATTTCTTGGTGCCGAGAAAAGAGCAATCCAGAATGCAAAGAAGGCTATTTTGATTATAGCTGGTGCAGCAGTTCAGAAGTTGATGCAGAATCTGAAAGATGAACAAGAAATAATTATGAACTTAACAGATATGATGATTGAAGTATTTGCATGTGAGTCTGCCTACCTCAGAACAGTAAAAATTTCTAATGCCGATAGCAATACCGATTTGCAATCGTTCATTAATATGACGATAGTCTATATTAGCGATGCGATGGAGAGAATAAATCTTTCCGGTAAGCATGCAATAGCAGCTTTTGCGGAAGGCGATGATCAGAAGATGCTTATACTGGGATTGAAACGGTTTACCAAGTATAATCTAATTAATACAAAAAACTTCAGAAGAGAAATAGCCGATAAGTTAATTGAAGCAAATAAATATTGTTTCTAATCCAATTATCGGTCGTTTAATATCATTGAAGTTTACTTATGAATAAAGATCGTAACGGATCTTATTTAATCATAAAAAATCTGCGTTCTATTAACTCTCAAGTTTATCCTTTTATCAGAAAATCTATTATATTATTGGCTAAACTATGTCTAATAAAAAATAACTATGCGAAAAATAGTTTTTGATATTGAAACAAGCGCCTATCCATTCGAACATCTAACAGAAAGCCAACAAGAATACCTGCTTCGTTATGCAGAAAAGGAAACCGATCCTGATAAAAAAGAAACACAAATTAATGAAGCAATACGTTATACAAGTTTATATCCGCTTACTGCAAAATGTATTGCAATTGGTATACTCGATGTTGAAAAAGAAAAATCTTTTGTTTATTACGAAAGTATAAAAAGTGAAGAATGGTATTCCGAAGATAAACATATACATTATAAAGGAATACCAGAGGAAGAAATGCTCGAATCATTCTGGAGAATAATTGAAGTGACCGACAAAGTTATAACATTTAACGGAAGGAATTTTGATATACCTTTTCTGATGCTTCGCTCGGCAATGCTAAAGATAAAGCCATCAAAAAATTTAATTGGAAGAAGATACGATACATCATCTCACATTGATCTCCTTGATCAATTTACATTTTACGGACTAACAAGAAAATTTAATCTGGATTTCTATTGCCAGGCTTTTGGTATCGAATCGCCAAAAACAAAAGAAATTTCAGGTATGGAAGTTAAAAACTTATACGAAGCAGGAAGGTTAAAAGATATTGCCATTTACTGCGCACATGATATTTATGCTACTTACCAGCTTTATAGGATTTGGAATGAATTCTTGAATTTGAAATAGAAAACACCCTCTCCCATTTTTGACGCTGTGTGATAATTAAAAAGTGATGGTTGCCGCAGGCTTCAGACTCGATATTTCTTTGTTAACGCAACTTGAAGGTTGCGACTACCAAGTCAAAAAATATTTTTTGCACAATTTTATAAAGGGATGGGAAAATCTATATCATGTAGCCAGAATATACACCGCAGCTAAGTTTTTACAATATTTGAGATGAATATATAGCGATTTTTTAAATCTAATCCCTGAAATTGTTGATAAAAGTAAACCAAACTCTGAAACTTCTCATCCTACCTCAAAAGCTTTATATTTCACATTTTAGTTAAAACTTTTTCTCACTAAGTATTATTGTATGCAAGAACCGGAAGTAAACCTCGAACTCGCCATTGAGCATGGGCTGAACGAAGAAGAATACAAAAGAATATTAAATATACTTGACAGAACACCTACATTTACTGAACTTGGAATATTCAGTGTAATGTGGAGTGAGCATTGCAGTTACAAAAATTCCATAGCTTTGCTTAAAACTTTACCCCGTGAAGGAGGACGGCTGCTTGTAGGAGCAGGAGAAGAAAACGCTGGACTCGTGGATATTGGAGATAATCTCGCCGTTGCTTTTAAGATAGAAAGCCACAACCATCCATCTGCAGTTGAACCATACCAGGGAGCTGCTACCGGTGTTGGTGGAATTATGCGGGATATTTTTACAATGGGCGCCCGACCAATTGCATCATTGAATTCACTCCGGTTCGGTTCTCTTGATGATGCAAGAACTAGATATTTATTTGCTGGTGTTGTGAAAGGTATTGGAGATTATGGTAACAGCTTTGGTGTACCTACTGTTGCAGGTGAAGTTTATTTTGATGAATCATATCAGGGTAATCCGATTGTTAACGCTATGGCAGTCGGAATAGTTAAGAAAAATCAGTTTGCAAGCGCAATTGCAAAAGGCAAAGAAAACCCGGTTATGATAGTTGGCTCTTCTACCGGGAGAGATGGAATTCATGGTGCTACTTTTGCTTCTGAAGAACTTTCAGAAAAGTCAGAAGCAAAAAGACCTTCGGTTCAGGTTGGTGATCCATTTACTGAAAAACTTCTTCTGGAAGCAACTTTGGAAATTGTGAAAAACGGATGGCTAATTGGTATTCAGGATATGGGTGCTGCCGGAATCTCCTGTTCCACAAGTGAGATGAGTGCAAAGGGTAATTCAGGGATGAAAATCAATCTCGATAAGATTCCATTGAGGGAAAACGGAATGAGTGCTTATGAAATTATGCTCTCTGAAAGTCAGGAACGAATGTTGTGTGTTGTAAAAAAAGGTTATGAGGAACGAGTAAAAAAAGTTTTTGAAAAATGGGATCTTCATTGTGAAATAATAGGTGAAGTAACTGGTAACGGTAAAATTGATGTGGAATATGAAGGTAAACTGAAAGCTTCACTCCCACCATTTGAACTGGTTCTTGGGGGAGGTGCCCCCGTTTATAGACGAGAAACGAGCGAACCTAACTATTTAACGGAAACAAGGAATTTTGATTTTTATTCACTTCCTAATCCTGATAATATTCAGGAAACATTTTTAAAATTATTTGCATCGCCAAACATAGCATCAAAAAAATGGGTATACGAGCAGTACGATTCTATGGTTAGAACAAATACAATCGTTGGTCCGGGCAGTGATGCAGCAATAATTTATGTTAAAGGAACGAATAAAGCACTTGCAATGAAGACGGACTGCAACGCACGCTACGTTTATCTAAATCCCAAGGAAGGTACAAAAATAGCCGTAGCTGAGGCAGCACGAAATGTTGTCTGTTCGGGCGGACTGCCGCTTGCAATAACTAATTGTCTGAACTTTGGAAATCCATATAAACCGGAAATATACTGGCAGTTTGTAAATGCGATAGAAGGAATGAGAGAAGCTTGCAGCTATTTTGAAACACCGGTTACTGGTGGAAATGTTAGTTTCTATAATGAGTCACCAGAGACTACAGTTTATCCAACTCCAACAATTGGAATGTTAGGTTTAGTCGAGGATATTAAAAATGTAACCACATCATTTTTTAAAAATGAAGGTGACTTTGTTTTTTTATTGGGTGAAGACAGGGAAGAATTGGGTGGCAGTGAATATTTAAAGATGATCCATAATAAAGTTACAGGAGATTCACCACAGCTTGATCTGAAAAATGAAAAATTATTGCACTCTTCAACCCTTGCATTAATCAGCAGCAACCTAATTAACTCTGCACACGATGTATCTGAGGGTGGAATTACGTGTTGCATCGCTGAGTGTTGCATAATTAATGAGGATAAGAAAATAGGAGCCGAAATTACTATTCCTATAATATCACGAAATGATTTTTCGTTATTTTCTGAAAGTCAATCAAGAATTGTGGTTTCAGTTTCCCCCGGTAATAAAGAAAAATTTGAATCATCTTTGAAAGAATTTAATCAACCATATATGTATCTTGGAAAAACCGGAGGTGATAGTTTAAGAATCAATGATACTATTAATGTGGGATTGGATAGAATTGCCGAACTATATTACAATACTATTCCAAATATTATGAAGCGTGAAGGATAGAATAATAAATAAGGTAAGAGGAACTAAATCTTACAAGTATTTCAGAAGAATACGGTTTTATCTTCATTTAACACCTTGCTGGCATAAGTTCAAAGCATTTTCAAAACATTACTTTGGCGGTTTGTATGACAGGATAGACAGGCATCATGTGTTTCTTTTTTCAGGTGGATTAGCATTTTCTCTCTTCGTTTGCATTATACCTTTTACGCTAATTATTTTTTGGCTACTGGGTAAGTTTCTAAACTCTATGGAGGTTGAGTCGCAAATAATAACTCTTATAGAAACAGTGATACCGTATGAGGATTATGCACATTTTGTTGAAAATATAATTTTCGACCGTGTTAAAGAAGTGGTTGAGTTTAGAAATATTGCCGGCTTCGTTGGAATAGTTGGTTTATTCTTTGCGGCGAGCGGGTTTGCCAGCAGCTTAAGAACAATTTTAAATAAAGTATTTGGAACCGACATTGATATTAATATTTTTCTTGGAAAGCTTCGGGACTTTGTCGTTATAATTATTGTTGTTCTGGCATTTTTAATCACAACATTGTCACTCCCGTTATTAGATTTTTTTAGTTCATTCGCGCAAGAAACACCTTATTTACAATTTTTTAATCACCCTTTATTTCAACGAATATTTTCTTCTTCCATCTCATTTGTAATAATGTTTTTTATATTCTCACTACTTTATAAATTCATGCCAATAATCAAGATACGCAAACGCTCCATTTTACTTGGTGCACTCTGGGCTGCACTAATGTGGGTTGGTGCCAAGGTGTTATTTGGATTGTACCTTGCAAATTTTAAAACTTTTAGCAAGATTTATGGAGCCTATGCTCTGGGTATAGTAGTAGCATTTTGGATCTATTATTCAGGTGTTGTATTTATTATCGGTGCAGAGATTGCTAAATTATTTGATGAACGGCTTGATCAAAAATACAAAACAAAACCTGTTGATACAGCTGAGATAGCAAAATAACATTTTTGTCACTCCGTCCCGACTTTGTCGGGATCGGAATCTCTTTTAAAATTAATTTTTAAATACTGAATCAATCTTGTAACCATCGGATAGAAAGTATTTTTTAGGTTTTTGAGTAATTTCGCATAATTAGTAATAAACAACTTTTAAATAGGTAATTGAATGAAGCCAGTTAGGTTGCTGCCCTGCTTTCCCTATATTATCATTGTCTGCGTTATTGTAATGCTATTAGTCTCCTGTGATAATAAAATCGAATCCATTCATTACGGGCAGGACGAATGCGCATTCTGCACAATGAAAATAAATGATGATAAATATAGCGCGATGATCGTTACAGCAGTAGGGGAGTTGTATAAATTTGGTTCTTTAGAATGTCTAACAGATTTTGCGCTGGTCATGAATTACGTAGATGATACAGAACAATCTTTTATGATATCGGATTATAATTCTCCGGGTACTTTTATTGATACACGTAAATCAATGTATGTTCATAATGATAATTTCCCGAGTCCTATGGGATTGAATGTATTGGCTTTTGATTCAAAGGAGATTGCTGAGAAATTTATGAATG
>JARRKK010000142.1:0-6425 GCA_037388105.1 Ignavibacteriaceae bacterium
TTTCAGACATTCACCAGACAACATTTTGGGTGAAGCATTAACATTATTCAGAACTGCTCCGTTTATTCCAATAGATGCATTAGCTCGTGCATATTCCGTCCACAGAATTTTGTCTTGTTCAGTAACAGTAAATGAATCCTTTTCACTATGCCAAAAAATGGAAAGCCCGGCATAGCCACGTTCTATTGTTCCATTTAGATTATCCCAATGATCAAGTATGCGCCGTTCATACGAAGGATTTGAGATCTCATTATTTATAGATTGATCTGTTTGTTGACGACGTAACAACTCGTATACACCGTATAAAATCCCTGACTCTGTGTTTGCCTGAATTTTGCCAGAACTTAATTTGAATCCATCTCCTTCTATTAACGGATCCGATTTTACTAGTAGTTCAATGGTCGCGTTTGATTTCCCCTGCCAGGAGTTTTTTAATTCCTGTTTTGCAATGTCTAAGGTGACTGAACTTTTTGAGCAGATAATTTTCACCGAACCTGTACTTTTACCACGAAGCCAAAGATTGTGTCCATCCTGTGCGTGTAAGGTTAGCGACGTAAACAAAATACAAATTATGATCAAAGCTTTTTCATCCCAAACTGTATACTCTAATTTATTGACTAAGATTCTAGTCTGTGAAAATCATTATGTTATTATTTTTCTTTCATCCCTAAATAATTATATCAATGAATTGTAACCTTTGTCATCTTCAGATCTTTTGTATCTGAACTGGTTCCATACCACACTTCGTATTCTCCAGGTGCTACAGCCATTTGATAACTGGATCTATCGTAAAATTCGAATGCAGAAGGAGGTAGAGTGATAGCTGCTTGATTCGTTTTACCGATATCAACTTTTACTCTCTGAAATCCTCTTAATGTTTTTATAGGCCCGTTTACATCATTAACCTTATGTACATAAACCTGCACAGTTTCAGTTCCATCGCGTTTACCTGTATTTGATACGGGAATTGTAAGCTCAACACTTTCATTATTTCTAATCCTGGTTTTACTAATTTGAACATCACCGATTGAGAATGTTGTATAACTTAATCCATAACCAAACGGGAAAAGAGGATCGGACATAAAACGGTAAGTACGACCTTTCATAGAATAATCTTCAAAATCCGGTAATTGGTCCGAACTCTTATAAAATGTAACAGGAAGTTTGCCTGAAGGATTATAATCACCGAATAAAACATCAGCCACTGCTTGACCGCCTGATTCTCCACCGTACCAGGCTTGAAGGATAGCATCACAGGTTTCCGTTTCCGGTGTAAGTGCTATTGCGGAACCTGAACAGTTTACAAAAATCACTTTTTTCCCAGCCTGTTTTAGAGCTTTCAATAAATTGCGTTGTATAGAAGGAAGTTCGATATGTGTACGATCGCCGCTTTTGAAACCGGGATATGAAACGGGCATTTCTTCACCTTCAAGGAGTGTAGAAAGTCCGCCCGCATATATTACAACATCAACTCCTTTAAGTTTATTTATAAGCCCGGTGTAATCAATATCCACTTCTTTACCAAAATTAAATTCGATGTTTGCTTCCCAATTATTTAACTGGGCATAACGAATTTCTATTTTATATTTTTTGCCGGCTTCAACTTTATAAGGAATTCGTGATGGGAGTGTTCTCCAGTTATTATATCTCCTGAGCGATTTGCCGTTTACAAGCAACTCGAAATATCCTGTAGCACCGCATTTGAATACAATTTCTTCACTTACAATTGGAATGAACTCAGTTTCATAAAGTGCAGAAAATCCTTCAAGTTTTACCCCGGAAGCAAATTCATGTTGTCCGGCTGTAGTTAATTTAATTGGGTACTCAATCTGTTTTGTAACAACAAAATCTCCCTCACGTTTGGGGTTATTCCAGTAAGTAACTTTAAAACCTTTTTTACCATCAATCGAGCATTTTGAAAAATAACTTTTAGTTACTTTATCCTCGACAAGATCACACGCCTTGTCATAAATAATTTTATCATTTGAAAGCTTTGTTTTTATTCCATCTAAAATTGTAATTGTACGAATAGGTTTTCCATTATAGTTACCCCACAGCATAGATTCATCATCAGCATTGGATCCTATAACAGCTATTTTATTAATAGATTTTGATAATGGCAGGATATTGTTTTTATTTTGGAGAAGAGTCATTGTCTCACGAGCCATATCTAGAGCGAGTTTCCTGTGTTCTTCATTATTAATGACAGAAGCAGGTATTTTTGTCCAGGGTACAATTTCATCCTTATCCATTTCACCGAGATCGAAGCGTCCTATCAGGGCACGCATTAAATGAGTATCAACATCATTTACAGTTATCAAGCCCCTTTCGATAGCTTCCGGTATTTTTCTGAAAGTATGATTTTCCCATTGACATTCCACATCTGTTCCAGCTAAAAGAGCTTTGGCTGTTGCATGGATATCATCGGATGAAACTTTATGGCTTGTGTAAAAATCGGATATCGCACCGCAATCGGAAACGACAAGATATTTATAACCCCAGTCATCCCGCAAAATATCCTGAAGCAATCTGCTGTTACCGCAGCACGGTTCATCATCCAACAGTTGATAAGCGCACATAACTTCGCGAACATCAGCATCCTGCACCAAAGATTTAAACGCAGGAAGATATGTTTCCCATAAATCACGAGGATCAATATTATTTAAATTAATAGTATGCCTGCTCCATTCCGGACCTGAATGCACGGCAAAGTGTTTTGCACAAGCAAGTAGTTTTCTGTACTTAGAATCTGCGGGTCCTTGTAAACCTTTTACAACAGAAACTCCCATGCGTGATGTGAGATAAGGATCTTCGCCGTAAGTTTCTTGTCCGCGACCCCAGCGGGGATCACGAAAAATATTAATATTGGGTGTCCATACAGAAAGACCTAAAAAGCGCTTGTTTTCTAATCCTTTGTTTATTGCTTCCTGGTACTTAGCGCGGGTTTCATCGGAAGTTGCGTTAAAAATCTGATAGACTAACTCATCATCAAACGAAGCTGCCATACCAATCGGTTCGGGAAAAACCGTAACACTATCATTATTTGCGAGCCCGTGTAAAGCCTCACTCCACCAATTAAATTTTTTAATGCCAAGACGAGGAATTGCATCAGAAACATCACACATCAATGATGCCTTTTCTTCCAGGGTCAAACGGGATATTAAATCTTTAGCACGTTCTTCAGAGCTTAAATTTGGATTTTGATAAGGTAAGGTTTGTGCCCATATATTTACCGAGTATAAGTAACCTAATATAAACCATATTTTCTTTACCATTTTATCTCCTATAAGCACTACAAGTTAATACTAGATTTAAATCAATCCAGTTGTAAAATACAATAATGCTGACATCGTGATCGTCCTAGTCCATTAAATTTTCTCTAATAATCTTTAAATACCAGTTGAGCAAATTTATGCAGACTTCGTCTCCAACTCTGCCATTCATGTGCTGTTAACGGAGAAACATAATAATGTGCATTCATACCGGCATTTTTCAAAGCATCGATGTCAGCTTCTGGATTAACGCCAAAACGAGTTTTACCATTCTCAAGTTCATGACTTCCGTAACTGACAAATACTAGTTTGATTTTCTCTTTGAAGCCTGGTGATTCATTAATGTCATCCATACTTATACTTCCACCGCTAAAAATACCTACATATGAGAACATTTCAGGATGAGCAAGAGTAATAACCCGAGTTTGCATACCACCCATTGATAGTCCTGCCATAGCCCGATTCTGCGGGTCAGCAATTGTACGGTAATTCGCATCAATAGTTGGAATAATATCATCCAACAGTGTTTTCATAAACTCATCTGCCCAGCCTTTTGGAGGCCAGGGGCCTGCAGGACGTTCGCCTGGTTTTGTTCCAGGAATCCGTCGAGACCGCCAAGTTCCATTGTCCATTACAATAATAAAGGGTTTGGATTTACTTTCGGTTATAAGGTTATCCATAATTAAATTGGCTTTTCCCTGATTAGACCAACCGGTCTCATCTTCACCGCCGCCATGCTGTAAGTAAAGAACCGGATAGCGTTTAGCAACATCTTTATCATAATCTGGCGGTGTGTAAACGAAACAACGACGAATGCTGTTATTGCTTTTTGAAAAGTAAATGTTCTCCCTAATTTGACCATGCGGAACATTCTTAAGTGCATAGAATTCCTGATCCTTTGCTGGGATTTCAATTCCGCTTCCCCAACGGCTAGCACCATAAAAATATAAACTGTTTGGATCTGGAACTGCAGCTCCGTCAATCCAAAGTTGATAATAGTGAAAACCTTCATCCTGAGGACCTGAGTTACCAGTCCAAACACCATTTTCGTCTTTTGTAAGATCATATTTTACAGCACTAATATCTAACTGGACTTTAGTTGCCTCAGGAGCCAAAATGCTGACGCGGACAATACCTTCGGAATTAACCTGGGGATAATCCTTTGCGGGTTGATTTGTAGAAGCGGGTTTAAAGTCCTCTAAAACAGTAGTTTGTTCTGACTGGGCTAAACAAGTTCCACCAATTGAATAGACAACAAGTAAAGCAGAAAAAAATGCTTGTCTCATTTTTAACCCTCCTAAATGTAATTTCCCAAATTATTTCTTGATGCTAAACTTCTTGACTTAGTAAATTATTTTACAAGTTAATTTTTTTCTTCAAAAATCATTTTGTCTATGTTAAAGAGATCACCATCCACTACAAACTTCAATAGATGTTGACCAGCATTTAGTTTCACTGATTTTTTTACAACCACCCAATTTTGAAATCCAGCAGTGTTTGGAACCGAAATCACACTTGTCTGGTCCACACCATCTGATTCAAGGTGAAACTTTCCACTATCGTAGGATGAAGCGACATAGAATGATATCTGATATGTTGAATTTTTACTTACATCGACTATGTATGCCATCCAATCTCCAATATGTGTCCAACCGACATTATATCCGCCCGCTGAACATTTTTCTATATCTACTCCCTGGCCAATCCGATATTGACCACCTTGATTAATATCATCGCTGTCGTAGTAAGCGTCTCCGGCACAGCCGGTGTCGAAGTCTTCGGTTTCAATTGTTCCCGGTATAGTGTGTGGTTTGTAAGCTTCCTGATTTATCTCGCAGACTTCCATAAACTTCCAACTGTAAAATGAACCATCTTCCGACTTTAATAATTCAGCTTTAATACCTTCAGAAGGTTCGGTATTCAAGGACAATATCATATTGGGAAATCGTTTGTTGTAAATTTTTAATAATTCGTTATGTGCCTCATCAATTTTCCAGAATTGATTGTCCTTCCCGGCAAAATTAGAAATCGCAAGGTGTTTGTTAGAAATACTGCACTCCAATACTTTTTGATCCTTTTCGCGGTTCATAATTTTATAAATACCTTTACCTTCAGATTCCAACCTCCATTGGTTCGAAAGATCTTTTCTTTTTCCGGTCAGCGTCAAATTAGCACCAAGTATTAAACTGCCTCCGTTAGCTCGCGGAACTATATAATAATGCGGACTACAATTGAGCTGTGCGGACATACCAAGTGGTGGAAGTTTACCATCGAAGCTAAGCTTTAAAGGGTATGCTATTTCTTCGAAAGAGTGTTCTGGCAAACTAACTATCAATCCTTCTTCATTTTGTCTAAAATCTAGCGGAAGGTATTTTCCGGCTTCGCCATTAATAAGCTCAATAGATTTCAGATTCTTTAAATCGATTCTATCTGAGGTCAATGTCGTTAGTGTTACTTCTTTCTGGTCTTTTTCCCATCCGAGTAGTATTGCATAAAGAGTTGTATAATCTTTCGATCTCGTATAGCGAACATCTTTTGCGGTGCCCTCAATAGGAGCTCCCATTACGCCGTGTGCAGCTCCCATTTTGGTTGGACCTTCACCGTATTTTTCCCAAGCGCGTGTTGCATAAATAGCTTCGCCGTATTTTTTCAACCACGAACCCATTTCAAGTAAAATATCCTTTTGTTCCTGTGGTATTGTACCGTCGGATTTTGGCGAAATATTAAGTAACATATCCCCATTTTTGCTTATTCTATCTATAAAACTATGGAGTATCGCTTTGCTGGTATAGTATCCAATTCCTTCGGTGTAGCACCAGCTCGAAGAACTAACAGCATCATCTGTAAGCCAATAATTATCTGTAATATCCGGAGGACCACCTCGTTCGTAGTCTAACACAGCACACTTGGTATTCAGACCGTCTTTAAATGTGGCTACAACAGATTTGTCCCATTCGTTTGCTTTATTATAGTAGTAAGACAAAAATTGCAAAAGAATAGGTTGTGAAATAATATGCAAATTGAAATCCTGGTAAATGATATCGGGTCTATAATTGTCTATAATTTCTTTGTGCTTAGCTAACCAAAAGGCTTCGTTTTTTTCTTTCCCCTGTTGCCCGAATAGCATTTTAAGTTTTGGATCGTTTGTTTTAA
>JARRKK010000142.1:6440-12366 GCA_037388105.1 Ignavibacteriaceae bacterium
TAGATTTAGCTAATAAACCCACCAGGTCAAGTTTCGGTCCCATATCTTTTGCATTCCAGGGATTAACCTTGCTTTCCCACATCGAAAAGCCATCGTGATGCTCAGCGACCGGACCGGCAAATTTAGCTCCTGCATCTGCGAATAACTGAGCCCATTCATCGGGATCAAACTTCCCGCCCTCGGATTTGAGTTTAGGTGCAAACTGTACAAAATTACCTTTCTTGTCTCTTGCACCGGTTATGAAATAATTGTACGGCCATGCTGATGGATCGCCATAAGTTTCAATATGATGTTTATTTTCTGCCGAGCCTTTAATGTACATGTTTCGGGGATACCATTCGTTACCAAATGCCGGAACTGAGTAAACTCCCCAGTGAAAATATATACCGAACTTTGCATCCTTGAACCACTCGGGAACCGGATTAGCTTTCTCCAATGATTCAAAGGTTGGTTGATATTCCTGCTTCGGCGTTTGAGCTGAAATTTTACTCATCATTACAGCAGCCAACAGACTCAGAAAAAATCCCACAAAAAATATTTTAACTTTCATTAATATTTTACCTTCGACAAATATTTAATTAGATATTAAATCCAATTAGCTTTGGTCAGCTATTTAACAATATTTTATATGACTTGATGAACGAAACTTTAATCCTTAAATAGTAACTGTGCGAATTCATGCAGACTGCGTCTCCAACTCTGCCACTCGTGAGCTGTCTTGGGTGAAACATAGAAATGAGCATTGATGCCTTCCTTTGATATCGCTTCAATTCCCTCTTTAGGATCACCACCAAAAGGCCCCCTCCGAGGTCTGTTTTTCATATTTTCAATTTCCCTTTCACCGTAACTGACAAATACGAGTTTGACTTTCTCTTTAAAACCCGGAGTATTGTTTACATCATCTAAACTTATACTGCCGCCGCTGAAAAGACCAATAGAGGAGAAAGTATCAAGATTGCTAAGTGTTATCAACTTGGTTTCAAAGCCACCCATAGAAAGTCCTGCCATAGCTCGATTGGATTGATCGGTTAATGTGCGGAAGTTGGTATCTATGTATGGGATCAGCTCATCGATGAGAACAGTTTGAAATGGTTTAATATCAAAATTTCTAAGGCCACCGATTTTCACATCATTGGTCATACCATAGGTCATTACAATTATAAATGGTTCGGATTTACCCTTAGCAATCAGATTATCCATTATTAGATTGACTTTCCCTTGATTAGGCCAGCCATATTCATTCTCTCCCCAGCCGTGCTGAAGATACAATACTGGGTATCTTTTATTTAAATCTTTTTCATAACCTGATGGTGTATATATAAATGCTTGGCATGAAGTATTTGTGCTTTTCGAGGGAAAGAGAATCTGTCGTATCTGTCCGTGAGGGACATCATTTAGTGCATAAAAATCCTGATCTTTCGCAGGAATTTCAATACCACTGCCCCAACGCATAGCACCATAATAATATAAGCTATTGGGATCGGGAACTGCAGCCCCGTCAATCCAAAGTTGGTAGTAGTGAAATCCCTCATCCTGGGGACCAGATTCACCTGTCCATACACCTTTTTCGTCTTTAGTTAGATCATACTTTACGGCACTAATATCTAACTGTACTTTATGTGCATCGGGTGCTAAGATGCTGGCACGAATTCTGCCTTCTGAATTAACCATAGGATACTCCTTGCCCGGCTGATTCGTCGCAGCAGGTTTGAAATCTTCATTAATTGTTTGTTGGTCTGTTTGAGCACTACATATTGAACCTGAAAAAGTCAATAACATAATTACTAAAAAAACAAAATCCTGTTTCATTATTACTCTTCTTACGTTTATAATATCAAATTCTTCCTTATTTTATAAGTATTAATATTACCTCTTATAGTTTTATAATCACTTTCTTACCTTTATATGTTACTACTTTATCGAATTTTTCAAATGGATTAATTCCAGTTCCTTTGTTATTTTCCACAACAACTATGTTGAACTTACGTTCATTTAACATCCCGGGGAAAGAACCTTTACGATCATTGATAGTCAATTCTTTTTCAGCATCATCCCACTTGAATGTTATTGTTGAATAAATTCCTTTCTCATAATCATAGTTATCATTTTCATCTTCATATAATATAAACTCTCCATTAGCACCTGAGTAGATTCTTATTTCAAGATTATCCCATCTTTTCTCAGTTGCGTATTGCACTTTAGGCCCAATAGGAATTATGGAACCTTCTTTCACAAACAAAGGTATAATGTCAATAGGTGTTTTTTTATTTAAAGTCTGTCCGCCTTCATATTTTTCACCTGTCCAAAAATCAATCCAATCTGTTCCTTTGGGCAGATAAACTTTTGCACTTTTTATTTTGCTGAAATCTCCAACTTTGGTAGTATCGCTACCGCGAACAACTATCTTTGAATACATCGGAGTAGTTACAGGAAAAACCAATAACGATTTTCCAAACATATACTCATTGTTGAGATCCAATGCATCTTTATCATTTGCAAAATCCATGACCAAAGCCCGCATCATTGTAGATTGATTTGCAGTCACATCCCACGAGGTAGAATAAATATAGGGTAACAAATAGTAACGTAAGTTTATAAACTTCTCAATAGCATCATAAATCTTATCGCCTTTTTTACCGAACTGATAGATTTCGCGTGGTGCATCGGTTCCGTGTGAACGCATCATAGGACAGAACGCACCGAACTGTATCCAGCGTGCATACAACTCACAGTAATTTGCATCATTCAGCTTTTGTGGGAAATTCCATAGGAAAAATCCGCCGATGTCACTGTTCCAGTAAGGAATATTGCTGAGTGAAAAATTTAATCCTGCCGAAATTTGTGCTCTTAGTGCTTCCCACGATGCAACAACATCGCCCGACCAGGTATTAGCTCCGTAGCGTTGTTGTCCTGCAAATGCCGAACGAGTAAGAATAAACACACGTTTATTGGAAGTTACAGATCGTTGGTGCTTATATAAACCGCCTACTGTCATTAATGGGAAAGCATTTCTAACTTTCCGGAATGAACCAAGATATGTTTTATTATCTAAATCGGAAGGTTTAAAATTCAGGTGATCTGGTTCGGATGAATCTAACCACCATCCATCAATTCCAAGTGAGAAGATACCTTTGTTTAAATACTCCCAGTAAATATCGCGAGCTTCGGGATTGTAAGGATCGTAAACTTTAACACCTGAAGGATAATCCATTCTCGGCGGCCATTTTCCCGAACCGGACAGAGGCCATGTTTGAAAATCCATGAGTGCACCGATTTTATCCAATTCTTCATATTGTTTGGTTTTGGGACCGAACGAATTCCAGATTGATATTAACATATGAGCATTTAGTTGATGTACATCATTAACCATTTTTTGCGGATTATAAAAATCAACATTTAGGAAGTCCATTGCATTCCACAAGTAATTGTTGCCCCAGTACTGCCAGTCCTGAATTATTCCATCAAGTGGAACTTCAAGCTCGCGATATTTCTTAACTACATCAAGCAATTCGTCCTGGCTTTTATAACGTTCTTTGCTTTGGAAGTAACCAAAAGTCCATAATGGAAACATAGGAACTTGTCCCGTTAGAATACGCATTTGAGCAATCACCCCATCGGTGTTACCACCGTAAATAAAATAATAATCTATACAATCGCCAACATCAGATTTAAACGATGTGGTTTCCGGATTATCTTCAAAAAGAGTTGGTGAATAATTATCCCAGAACAATCCATAACCCTTTACAGAAACAAAGAAAGGAACATAATCATCGGTATTGCCTTGTATCATTTCTAGTTTAACGTTCCGTTGAGCCATTTTACCTTGCTGCTGTTCTCCCAATCCATAAATAGCTTCATCTTTATCCAAAACAAATAGCTGTGACACACTGTAGGTTTTTACACCGGCGTCGTTGAAATCTGTAAATGCAACACCGTCAACTTTCTCATTTAATATTGCCTCACCTGTTAGAGTTGAAAAAGAGATTTTACCATTTTTTAGGTTCAGTCCCACTTGAATATTTTTACCTCTTAATAAAAGTTCATCACCCTCCTGTTTTATTGTGAAATCTGTTTTTTGTGGTATTTCAATTACCGAGAGACTTTCTTTCTCAAAAGTTTTTCCTTGTTTTGACTTCAGCACTCTGATTGTAAATTGATTAAAGAACTGAATTTCAACTTCTACAGAATTGATTATTGATTTTACTCCCAAATCTGTTTTCTGGTAAGTTTGAGCATTAGTGCAACTAAACTGTGCAACCGCTATTACAATACTTAATATTATCTTTTTTGTCATATCAACTTAGGGTTCTGCTTTTAACAATACATTTACTCATTAAAAATAAAAAGTATAAGAGTATCACTATTTCTTTTTAGTATTTTATTCGTTTTTGATTTTTGATTCTCTTATTTTAATAAAGTTTCAATAACAAATCCTCCAAAGGGATGCATAGTTATATTCACTGGGGTCGAAAAATCTATATCTCTCTTAATAAATTCTTTAACATCATCCGAATCTGTGATGATGGAGCCTTTGGTTGTATTATTAATAAATTGAAAGTTTAATGTCACAGTGTGTTCTAAGTTTTCTCCATTAATACCTGCTATGTACCAAACGTTTCCTTTTTTTCGTGCAAGCACAACATATTTTCCAGGATAACCATCAATAAACTTTAAATCATCCCAGGTTTCGGGTAAATAACTCATAAATTCTCTAACAAAATCCTTTTGTGATGCCATTCCGGCGGGCGTTTCTGCAATATGCTGTATACCTGAAGTAAAAATAACAGATAAAGCTATTTCAAAACCGTTCGTAGTCCTGCGATTTATATTGGGAATACCAGAGAAGTTTACGGGAGTGAAATCCATTGGATCAAAAAGGTTTCTTGTAAATGGAATTATCGTACAATGTGAGGCCTGCTGGTCCGCATTTTTCTGATCAAAAGTTACATACTCCTCCCCTCTAATTGCCTCCATACTTACTAAATTGGGATAAGTTCTATACCATCCTCTTGGAAAAGTACATCCATGAAAGTTTACTGCAAGATTATATTTTGCAGCATCTTTTAAAATATTAATATAATATTTCATCATTGATTGACCGTCGCCGCCAAAAAAATCAACCTTAATACCGCCAATACCCATATCTTTCAACTTTTTAAACTCAGTCTGTCTGGATTCGGGGGTTAACAATTTATCACGAGGTGTTAGCGTAGTTGTATTCCAATCCCCTGCCGAATTATACCACAATAAAATATTTACGTTTTTGGTTTTTGCGTAGTCTGCAAGTTGTTTTATATTTTCGTATCCGATTTTGGTATCCCAAAAAGCATCTATAAGGCAATATCTCCAATTCATTGATGATGCAAAGTCGATGTATTGTCTCTGAACACTATAAACAGTTGAATCATCTTTTAGAATAACCCAACTCCAGGATGAAATTCCTGGTTGCAGCCAAGAAGAAACATTATATTTAGCTGGGTCAGCTAAATCGGTTCCCAGTGTAGATTCAACGAGGTTCGCTAGATTGTTGGTTAATGTAATTACGCGCCAGGGAGTATGCCATGGTAAAGTTGATTCCGGCAAAACTGGTTCCTCAGATCTGCATTCCTGCGGTTCGGGAAATTGTATTGAGTATTCGCCATCAGGTGAAATTTGACTTAAACGTGATCCGCAATAATTTGTATCCACAGCTGTTTCTGTAATAGAAATCCAATATTTCCCCGAATGAAAAAGTGCCGGCATCACCCATCCTGCCTGATTTGGTGAAACTGTACCAACAGGTATATCTATTTTGTAATATTCTTCGTAAGATGGCTGTGTATAACACCAGCCTGTTCTGGCATCCGGACAAGGTTGCAAAAATGCTGTTGTGGAAAGGTCAAAATGATAAGATGTAACTTCACTAAATATTTTTATAGAGCTATCC
>JARRKK010000143.1:0-14160 GCA_037388105.1 Ignavibacteriaceae bacterium
AAATCGATTCCACATAGATAAATTATACAACGCCGTGCATAATTTTGTTTAGTGGTTTTGAAATTAGTGCAATTAGAATTGCAAATCCAATCAAAACAATCCCTATTGTTGAAAATACACCAATGTAAACATCGAGACCCTCAGCTATGGTATAATGTGCTGCTCCTTCTTCTGCACCTGTAAGTGAAGCAATTCCTCCGGCAAGATAATTTGCTATTGAAAAACTAAGAAACCATCCCCCCATTGCTGTAGCAGCGATTTTAGCAGGAGCGAGTTTTGTTACCATAGATAGGCCAATCGGAGAAAGAAATAATTCTCCTGTGGTATGCAGCATGTAAAGAAAGACGAGTGTTAGAAGTGGAACTTGATAGTTGTCAACGAATTGCATTCCAATTATTGTAACTAAAAAGCCTAAGCCAAGCTGAAATATTCCAAGTGAGAATTTCATTGGAATGCTTGGATTTTTTCCAATTTTATCTAGCTTCACCCACATTACCGAGAAAATCGATCCAAAGAGTATTATGAAAAGAGGATTAAAAAATTGAGTCATTGAAGCTGGCATTGTCCAACCAAGTACATCTCGATTGACATTTCGGTCTGCAAATAGAGTTAGAGAAGTTCCTGCCTGTTCAAAACAAGCCCAAAATACAATGTTAATAACCATAAAAATAACCAGTGCAATCATCCTGTCTCTCCACATTGGGCTCTCTTTAATACCAGTCTTGATTAGGCTAATTGCTACATACAAGAATAAGATTAAGAGCAATACCATCATCAGCGGGAAATCAAAATTTTCAAATCTGATTATGTTTTTATTAATAAGTATGTAACAAACTGGAATTAATAGCAATGATCCAATCGAAATTGTCTGGACACCATTTAGTGGCCCCAACATTTTCTTCCTTCCGGCTTCAGGGATCTCGATTCCGGGGGCATCCTGGTATTTATCTCTTCCAAACCAAAAAACGAATAATCCTATTAACATTCCAATACCTGCAAGTCCAAATCCATATCCAAATCCAAAAGTTTCACCGACGTAAGCAACTACTAAGGTAGCCAACCCGGCACCAATGTTTATTCCTATATAAAAGATAGTAAAGCCCGAGTCCCTTCTTGGATCTCCTTCCTTGTATAATTTTCCAACAATAGTAGATATGTTTGCTTTGAAATAGCCATTACCAACAATAATTGCACCCATGCCGATAAGTACAAAATGGTTTCGCAATGCCATGTCAAGTCCAAAAATTTCAGTACCACCAAGCAATACAAATTCGCCAATTGACATCAAGACCGCACCCAGCATAATTGCATACCGATAACCTAAAAACTGATCGGCCATGCGTCCGCCAAGAACAGGTGCAGCATAAACAAGACCCGTATAGGCACCGTACATAAGGCTGGCCTCTGCATCGCCTTTGAGTAATGATTTAACCAGAAATAATGTGAGGAGAGTACGCATTCCATAGTAGCAGAATCTTTCCCACATCTCTGACATAAATAATACGGGTAATCCTTCAGGGTGTTGTTTGAACATTTGGAATCCTCAATGTTTATTTATTGGTAAGATGATAAACTCTTTAAAAGATTAAGAATAATCCTAGATACATTGATGCCTCTTAATCCGATGGTTTGTCTAATTATTTTTCAAATATATAAGATTTAAAGGGTAATTCATAACCATAATTGTTATAAGTAAATCATTAAAGACACTGATAGAGTACTGCTGTGTTTTGTTGAATAACAATTGCCCTATCGATATATTTGAATCCATGAAAAATTTATTGAAAAGCCGGATAGTTCGAAGAATATTATATTTTTTTGCAGCTCTTTTCATTATCATTATTTTATTGAACAATCTAATTATACCATGGTACGTTGAATCACCCGAAACTGTAGTCCCGAATGTTGTGGGTGTTCCAAATGCTGATGCAATTGAACTACTAACTAATATGGGTTTTGAACCGATGATAGTTGATACTACTTACGGAGAAAATTATCCTCCCGGCTCAATATTTCTTCAAAAACCAAAAGGGGGAGACATTGTTAAACAGGGTAGAAATATATTTCTTTTTATCAGTGGAGGGGAGTTTGAAGTTTATGTACCGGAGTTAATCGGTAAAACAATATTGGATGCTAAATTTGCACTTGAAAGAATTGGCTTAAAATTAGGAAGAGTTACTCAACTTCAATCCGAAAAACCGGAAGAAATGATTTTTGATCAGGAATTTGCTGAAGGAACTCCGCTTAAAAAAGGACAAACAGTTGATGTAACCGTAAGTGCTGGCAGAGGCGGTGGTGTAATAAAAGTACCGGATCTGATTGGTAAATCATTAGCTCAATCTGAGGTTATATTGTCCGATCTTTCATTAACAGTAGGCAAAGTAAACTATCAATTATCACTTACGCTATTACCAAATACAGTTCTGGATCAATATCCCAGTTCAGGTAATAAACTAAATCCGGGTGAATCAGTTGATCTTTTCGTAACCAAATCCAGTGAGCCTGAAATGCCTGAAACAAAAAAAGAGTAAACATGGGAATTCTTGCAGCGTCAATATTAACTGCGGATTTCACAAATCTTGAACATCAAATAAATCTGGTTGAACAAGGTGGTGCAGATTGGTTGCATTGCGATATAATGGATGGACATTTTGTTCCAAACATTACTTTCGGCCCGTTAGTGGTTGAATCAGCCAAAAGAGTAACTGAACTTCCAATTGACGTTCACTTGATGGTTGAAAAACCTGAATTATATCTGGAAGATTTTATTAATGCAGGTGCGGATTATGTTTCTGTACATGTTGAAGAAGTTGTTCATCTGAATAGAACTGTTCACAGGATTAAAGAACTTGGTGCCAAAGCTGGTGTGGTGATAAATCCTGCTACTTTGGTGAATTCTGTTAAGGACGTTGCCGAGTATATTGATTTACTGCTAATCATGACCGTGAATCCAGGTTTTGGTGGTCAGACGTTTATTCCCAATTCGTTGAGACGAATAAAAGAAGCGGTTAATCTTAGAAAAGAACTTGGAGCAAATTTTTTAATTGAAATAGACGGTGGAATTAATGCAGCAATTGCGAAAAAAACATTCCAGGCGGGAGCTGAAGTTTTCGTTGTCGGCTCATCAATATTTAGTGCTGATGATATTACATTAGCTGCCAGGGAAATAAAAACAGCGATCTCAAAATGATTATGTCCCTGAATTATCAAATCAATAATTTAATCGAATAAATGGCGACTTTATGTCGTCATTTTTTATAGACACAATAAAAATTATAAATAATCTTCAATGATAGCACAAATAATAAATCTTTCACCGGTAGAGGTATTTAAATATTATCTGAATAAATATGATATAAATGATATCAGGTATTCTTATGGTTTGTATGGTTTGGAATTACGCGAATTAAAATCTGCTGAGAGCGAAGTTTTGCACAATGGACTATCCGCAATTCGTGAGTCGTACTATAAAACAAAGGAACCTGATAGTATTTTCCTACTTGGATCAATCAGGAAATTTAAATCTGTTGGGAATCGGCTCTCAAATAAATCACCAGCAGGTATATCGCTAAAAATTTTTAATACTATAAACTTCTTTGAAAATTATGAGCTAACTAATTATAACATAAATAATAAACTGTTTGAGTTTAAAAATGCATATGTAATGGGTGTTCTTAATATTACACCAGATTCCTTTTCAGACGGAGGAAATTATTTGGAAAGAGGCGAAGCCGTAAATCATGCACTGAATTTATTGGATGAGGGTGCCGATATTATTGATATTGGGGGTGAGTCAAGCAGACCGGGTGCTGAAAATATTAGTGTAGAATCTGAACTGGAAAGGGTAATTCCTGTTTTGCAAGATATTCTTATTAAAAGACCGGAGGCTGTAATTTCCATCGACACAACAAAAGAGGAAGTTGCAAAACAAGCATTAGAGGCAGGAGCACACATAATAAATGATATTAGCGGTGGAACATTTGAGCCGCGCATAATGAAACGAGTTGCTGAATGTGGTGCAGCTATTATTATTATGCATATGAAGGGAAGACCTGGTGATATGCAGATTGATCCATTATACGAGAATGTTGTGGATGAAGTGTACGATTTTTTGTATAAACAGGTTAAGAGAGCAACAGCGGAAGGAATTGTAAATATTTTTATTGATCCGGGAATAGGGTTTGGTAAAAGAGTGGAAGATAATTTTAATTTAATAAAACGTCTCGATGATTTTAAATCACTTTCTCATCCAATTGTAATCGGGGTATCCAGGAAATCATTTATTAGGAAAACACTTGGTATTGAATTAGAAGAATCAGATGTGCCCACTTCAATGATGGAATCTTATTCACTTAGTAAAGGTGTCCGCATAATCAGAACTCATAATGTGAAAAATGCAGTTATGCTGAGAAATTTATTCAATCGTACAAATAATATTCCTGTTCAATGATCGAACTTTTTAAAATAGGATTTTTAAGTATAACGCTCAGCGATTTGATTGATATTGTAATTGTATCCTTTATTGTTTACAAATTATACACATTACTTCGCGGTACTATTGCGGCCCAAATATTTTTAGGATTAATTATTATCCTGACTATTTCATTTATCGCGCAGTTTATAAATCTTAAAGCAGTAAGCTGGCTGCTGAAGTTGTTAACAGATGTCTGGGTAATTGCTTTTGTAATTTTATTTCAACCGGAGATAAGAAGACTGCTTGTAATACTTGCAAAGAACCCGGTGTTTAGAATATTTACAAAATCAGAAGCACCATTGGAAGTAGTAATTGTGGTTGATGCTGCATTTGAACTTTCTCAGCAGCAGCATGGAGCACTTATGGTATTAATACGTTCTACAGGAATACGGGGTTATACTGAAACCGGTGAGATACTGAATGCAAAGTTAAGCAAGGATTTATTAACTTCAATCTTTTTTCCAAGTTCACCTTTACACGATGGAGCAGTAATAGTTAATAATAATAGAATCGAAGCCGCTCGTGCAACTCTTCCTTTATCAAATACGACCTCGATAAATGGTGAATCGTTGGGAATGAGACATAGAGCAGGCCTGGGAATAAGTGAGCAGGCAGATGTTATAAGCGTGATTGTATCAGAGGAAACCGGAAGTATAACTGTCGCAGTGGATGGCATACTGTCTAAGGGATTATCAAAAGATGCATTGAGACGAAAAATTGAATCGGCATTTAAAACACCTGTAATTAAAGGATGGAAACAGATAATTGATTACATTAAAAAACAAAAATAAAATTGCCGCCGTAATTCCATTTTTTAATGAAAAAAATACAATTAACCAGATTATTCATTCAACATTAAAACATGTAAATACAGTCATCGCAATTGATGATGGATCAACCGATGATTCAGATGCAAATATATCTTTTAATGAACATATAACGTTGCTTAGGAACAATACAAATCGTGGTAAAGGTTTTTCGTTAAGGAAAGGATTAAACTACGCAGTTGAAAATGGATTCGATGAACTGGTTACATTAGATGCTGATCTGCAGCATAATCCGGATGAGATTCCATTGCTCATTTCAAAACTAAGTGAATATCACATTGTTATTGGTAACAGATTGAATAACTTAATGGGTATGCCGCTGCAAAGAAAAATAAGTAATAAAATTACTTCTAATTTGTTAAGCATTAAAACCGGTCAAAAGATATTAGACAGTCAATGTGGTTTCAGAGCATATCGTTCCGAAGTAATAAAAAATATTAAAACTGATGAAGATGGTTATGAAGCTGAAAGTGAGATATTAATAAAATCATCACGTTTGGGTTACAAAATCGGGTTTGCAGATATATCTACAATTTATGGAGATGAGATCAGCAAAATGACTCCCGTAAAATCTACTCTCGGATTTATTAAATTATTATTCAATTAAAATATAATGAGCAAACCTAAAAAGTGGGAAATAGATGGAATTAATAAGAAGCAGAAAATCTGTAAAGCAGGTAAAATAATTCTGAAATCACGACTGGATCATTTAACGAAAACAATTGATAATTATTTTTCAGAACAATCTGTTGAAAATTTACATCAAGTAAGAATAGCTCTCAGAAGAGTGCGTTATAATATGGAGCTATTTATTATCTGCTTTAACAGAAAGTTGCATTTAAGACTCAACAAAATGGTAGAAGCACTTCAGGATAATTCCGGTTTTGTACGTGATCTTGACGTTTTTGAAGAAAATTTTAAATCGTTTTAGATTGAAGAGAATGAAAATAATAACACTTCATTAGCAGCAACATCAAAAGTTGTTCAAACAATTCCGGAGTCTCCAACGGAAAACGATCATATAACAATATATCTTGATACTACTCAGCCAGGTGCTGAAATATTACAAAATTATACCGGAACAGTTTATGTCCATACGGGCGTTAATACCAACCAGGGAATGGCGTTATGTGATTGGGACATGGGGGGACAATGAAGGTCAGCCTAGACTAAAGAAACTAAGTCCAAATTTGTATGAGTTCGTTATCGATTCGCCCAGAGAATTTTATAAATTAACCGATCCGAAGGAACCGATATTACAAAAGACGTACGTCTTCAGAAGTGAAGATGGTTCCCTTCAAACCACACAGGATAAAGCAGATTTCGTTAATGATATTGAACTTTCAAAAAAAGAAACATTTTTAGCCGGAACAATTGGCAACGTTAAATTAAGATCTTCAGTTCTAAACAAAATTGAGGAAAGAAGAAATTTGCTTGAGAGTAATTTAGAATTGGAATTAATGAAATTCCAGCACAGCAAAACATTAAAAGAGTTTTATAAATCATTAAATTAGCAAGGGAGAGACATATGAAGCTAAAGTATTTTTCACATTCAGCTTTTCAAATTACTACCGGGGATGGTACAAAGATTTTGATAGACCCGTTTTTAGATAATAATCCAACATCACCTGTAAAAGCAGCAGATTTAGAAGCGGATTATATAATACTTACTCATGCACATAATGATCATCTCGGCGACTCATTCTCGATAGCTGATAGATGCAATTCATTATTCATTTGCGTAAACGAATTGGCGAACTATTGTAAATCAAAAGGATACAAAGCTCACAATATGCATATCGGAGGTGGTTTTGATTTTGATTTTGGAAGAGTAAAGTTTACTATTGCACATCACGGTTCAATGACTCCTGATAATATTTATGCCGGAGAACCGGCTGGCGTGATCATCAGTATTGAAGGCAAAAATATTTATCATACAGGAGATACAGGGTTATTCCTCGATATGAAATTAATTGGTGAAATGAATAAAATTGACTACATGCTTCTTCCAATCGGAGATAATTTTACAATGGGTATAAATGATGCTGTGAGGGCCGTTGAATTCGCTTCACCAAAGATTGCTGTTCCGATGCATTATAATACGTTTCCTGTTATTCAGGCAGATCCTAATGAATTCAAACAAAAGGTTGAAGCAAAAGGAAAAGAGTGCAAGGTAATGGAATATGGAGACGAAATTTCATTTTAATGGCAGAATTGATTATTCTCCTATCAGGTATCTATGAAAAAACAATTGTAAATATTATCTTTAGTTTTTTCCTGGAAAAGATTTGTTGGATACATATTTCCTAATTTGTAATTAATGACAAAAATAATATCAATAGCTAATCAAAAAGGCGGAGTTGGTAAAACAACCACTGCCATAAATCTTTCATCTCTTATTGCCGCTGCAGAGAAGAAGACATTACTAATCGATATCGATCCTCAGGCTAACTCATCTTCAGGATTGGGAATAACAAATCACAACCCATCTGTTTACGAAGTATTGATCGGGAACGAAAGCATTGAGAATGCAATAATTGACTCGTATATGCCTTTCCTTGATCTTCTCCCCTCGCACATTGACCTGGTTGGCGCAGAAATAGAAATGGTTGATATGATTGGTAGAGAAAAGCTTTTAGAAATGGCACTACTAAAGGTAGTTGATAATTATGACTTTATAATTATAGATTGTCCTCCGTCATTGGGATTAATAACATTGAATTCTCTTACTGCATCAGATTCTGTATTAATTCCCGTTCAGTGTGAGTATTTTGCTCTTGAAGGATTGGGGCAACTTCTGAATACAATAAATGTTGTAAAGAAACATTATAATTCAAGATTGTATATTGAGGGTGTATTACTTACGATGTTTGATGTTCGCCTAAAACTATCTCATCAGGTGGCTGATGAAATAAGAAAATATTTTGGTGATAAAGTTTACAAAACTGTAATTAACAGAAATGTACGAATATCAGAATCACCTAGCTATGGAAAACCTATTATACTTTACGATGCCATATCTTCAGGAGCCCAAAATTATATGGCTTTTACAAATGAATTGTTACAACAAAATTCCAAACCAGTGGAACCAAATAAAATAATTAACACTATATAAAATGAGTAAAGTAAAGCACGGTTTAGGAAGGGGATTGGATGCTCTGATTAAACCGCAGGATTTTGTAAAAAACGGAACAGATAAATCGGATTATAAAAAGCTGAGAGATGATGACGGCAAGGAAGTAGATATATTGGCGAGAATCTCAGTAGATTTTATTTCCCGTAACCCATATCAACCTCGTGCTAATTTTAATTCCGAAGCAATGGAGGAATTGAAAAAATCAATCCTTTCTAATGGTTTAATTCAACCAATTACTGTTAGACGAACTCCGGATCATAAATATCAATTAATCTCTGGCGAAAGAAGGCTTAATGCATGCCGTGAGATAGGGTATAAGGAAATTCCCGCTTACATTATCGAGGTTGACTCGGAAGAATTAATGCTTGCCTTAGCGTTGATTGAAAATATCCAGAGAGAAAAACTAAATGCAATTGAAATTGGTACTGCTTATAAAAGATTAATGGATGAATGTCATCTTACTCAGGAAGCAATCGCTGATAAAGTGGGTAAAGACAGAACCACAATTGCAAATTCAATAAGGCTACTTAAACTACCTGAAGAAATACGCAATTGTTTAATTTCCGAAGAAATCAGTTCCGGACATGCCAGAGCACTTATCAATCTCCCCAGCAAACATTTACAGCTGCAGATACTAAAAAATATTCTTGATAATAACCTTTCAGTAAGAAAAGTTGAAAAGCTTGTTAAAGATGTTTTAACATCCCAATCATCTATTGGAAATAAGAAATTGGTAACGATAAATAAAAGTAATATATCAAACTCAAATCTTAAAGATGTAGAGGATAAGTTACGTAAGATTTTTGGTACGAAGGTGACATGTAAGCAAGATAAAAAAGGCAGCGGAAAAATAATTATTGAATATTACTCATCCACGGAGCTGGAACGGTTATTTGAATTTTTTGAGATCATTGATAAAAATTATAATTAAAACTACTCTAATTACTTTTCTTATTTCATCCTCAATTCTTTCACAAGATAAAGCCATAACCGATACAACTTTAACCGCTGATGAATCAGTTTTTGAAATGCAAAAATCTCCGTGGGGTGCTGTGGGACGCAGCGCTGTACTACCGGGTTGGGGTCAGTTTTATAATGAAGATTATTGGCATATTCCTATTATCTGGGGATTCCTGGGGTGGTTCGGTTATCAGTGGGTTCAAAATAATAATGATTACAAAACATATAAAGATCTTTATATTCAAAATCCTCAGAATCAAAATTTTAAGGCTCAGAGAGACTTTTATCATGATCAAAGAGACAACTTTACTATATACATTGTTATTACCTACCTGCTTAATTTAGTAGATGCTTTTGTAGGAGCACATCTATTTGATTTTACCGTTGAGGAAGATCACTTTTATAAAACAAGAATGCTGAATATTAGATATCACTTTTAATGATAGAGTTTATAACTCTTTAATAATTAATAAATGAAAAACGTAATAGTATGTTCGAGTTGTTCCACTGCAAACCCATCGTTTGAATACATCTGTAAAAACTGTAACTCATTTATCAGAAGCAGAGTTTATAATATTGATCTTTGGAAGACAACGGGCTTATTAGTTGAAAGTCCTAAAATAGCATTTACGGAAATTGTATTTTCAGAGCATAAGAATTTTGTTGTCTTTATACTACTTCTCGTCGCAGCTAAATTACTTATAGATATTCGTTTCATTTCTCTGTTAACCGTGGGTGATTATCATGTTACTACAAGCTTATTATTTAGCTATCTGATAGTTGTCGGGGTACTATCCTTAATTTTGTTATTCTATTCGTTCTTAATGAAATTTGTCCTTCATTCGTACAATATTGAAACAAGATTTCGTGATAATTTGGCAGTGTTAATTTATTCGTTAATCCCGCATGTTTTCGGGATTATCTTCCTATTCATGCTGGAAGTAGTTGTATTTGGTGATTATCTATTTTCTGTTAATCCAACTCCATTTGTAATTAAGGGGCTAATTGCATATTTATTTTTAGGTGCGGAAATATTAATTATTTTTTGGTCTGTTTTTCTTTCATTCTCAGCAATTCGCGTCCAGACTGATTCAATAATTATGAGCATCCTGGGAACTATAATTTTTTATTTAATTTTAGCTCCAATTCTGTATTTCTCATCCTTAATAATATTTCAGCTGTAACATTTTGTAATGAACAACAATATGGATAGGGAAAAGAACCTGTTCCTTCCTACGTACAAAAGATTAAACTTTGATATCTCTCATGGGGAAGGTGTTCATCTTATTTCAAAAACCGGAACGCGCTACCTGGATTTTTTTAGTGGATTAGGTGTAAATGCTCTTGGTCATGCACATCCTGCAATAGTGGCAGCCATTCAAGCACAGATAAACAAATTCTCACATGTTTCAAATTATTTTATTACCGATATTCAGTTAGAATTTGCAGCAAAGCTCCTGGAATATTCCGGGATGTCAAAAATATTTTTAGCAAATAGCGGAACAGAAGCAGTTGAAGCTGCGATCAAAGCAGTCCGTCGTGTTAAAGGTTCACAAGGAAACATTCTGACTTTAACGGGTTCATTTCATGGTAGAACTTACGGTGCGATGAGCTTAACAGATCGTACCAAGAATAAAAAAGAATTTGAACCTCTGCTACCAAAGATTTCAACAATTAAGTTTAATGATGAAATCGATCTGGTTAAAAAAGTAGATGAATATACTGCTGCAATATTTATAGAATTTGTTCAGGGAGAGAGCGGAATAAATATAGTTTCCCAGCAGTTTGTAAATACTATTAATGAATTAAGTCAGAAGTTTGATTTTGCAATTATAGCTGATTGTATCCAAAGTGGTGTTGGGAGAACCGGAAAACCTTACGCATTTAATTATTTTAATATCAATCCTGATATAATTCTTGTAGCAAAATCTATTGGCGGTGGGTTGCCATTGGGAGCAATGCTAACGAGAGGAGTTTATGATGAAGCTTTCTTACCCGGTTACCACGGCAGTACATTCGGGGGTAATCCTGTAAGCTGCGCTGCAGGTATTGTTGTATTAAAGGAGGTATTCGAGACGGGATTGATGATTGCAGTAACAGAACTGGGAAGCTATTTTATGGAAGAACTAAAAGCATTGGCAAATATATTTCCTTCGCTAGTACGTGAAGTCCGTGGGTTAGGTTTTATGATAGGGGTAGAGATGGTAACAGATTGCAATACAATTGTTGAACAAATGATGAAAAGAAGAGTACTGATAAATTGTACAAACCAAAAAGTTGTTAGAATCCTACCTCCTTTGATTGCAACGAAAAATGATATAGATTTTTTCCTCTATAATTTCCATCAGGTATTAAAATCATTATAATAAACAAATAATTTTCAGTTATTAAAATACTTTTGATCCAGCAAGTATTTTTGTATTGCTCCGTATCTTATTCCCCTAGCACTAACAATTACTTTTGATATTTTTAGTAACTCCATAATTTTTAACAATATAAGTGAGCCTCCCAAAATTATATCTTCTCTGCCTCTCATAACATTTCCAAATCTATCTTTTACTTGTTTAGGTGTTAACGATTTAAGTTCCTCAGATAGTTGTTTTACCTCAGCAAAACTTAGACTATTTCCCTCAACAATTGATTCATCAAATTCCTTTAAATCATTTATCATACAAAATAAAGTTGTAGGTGTACCGGCAACAGCAAATGTTGGATCCGGGGCAAAATTATTTTTAATCTCTTGAAATATTTTTGATAATTCAGTATCAAAGTTTGCCAGTTCTTCCTGTTTAGGAGGTGAGCGCAATATGTAATTTTCGGTTGCACTTACAGAGCCAATCTGAAAACTTTTTCTGTAATTCATTTTATTTGCTTTTCCAATAATCAATTCGGTGCTTCCACCACCGATATCTATTACAAGACTTAATTTATTATCTGCTTCCAATAATCAATTCGGTGCTTCCACCACCGATATCTATTACAAGACTTAATTTATTATCTGCTGATTTTGGTACAGCACCATAAAATGCATATTCCGATTCAGTTTCGCCTGAAATAACATTTACATTGTATCCAAATTTATCTTTTATCTGTTTTATTATCTCATTCGCATTATCAGCAATCCTAAATGCATTCGTTGCAGTTACTATTACATTATCGGTATTATGGCTTTCGATAATCTTTTGGTAATCCGTTAGGATGCTCAACAACATTTCAATTTTATCGTTAGAAATGTTGCCACCCGGTTTTAAGTTTTTACCCAATCTGGGCATTCGGTATTCATTTAAAATAGTGGACAGCGATTTTGTGGAGGTATTTACCTCTGCCAGGAGTAAAAGTACTGTATTTGTACCAACATCAATTGAAGCAATAATCATATTTTTTATTTATTTTTTGATTTAAGTAAATCGGTTCACCTCATAAATAATTAATGTTTTGTATTAATACCAATTGAAATTGAAAAAAATATGAAAATAAAAGAGAAAGAATTTGAAGAAACACTCCAGGATCTAAAATCACTTGCTGCAGAACTAGGTGCAACAGTTCGATTTGAGAAAGGAAACTTTAAAGGCGGCTATTGCATTCTTCACGACAGTAAAGTTATAATTGTAAATAAAATGACGAATCTACAGAGAAAAGTTATGATTTTGTCTGCCGCATTAAAAGAACTCGGTGTTGACAAAATTTATATAGCTCCCAAAATAAGAGAAATAATTGATGAAATGGCCGAGATAAATTGAAGATCCTAGTTCTTAATGGTCCAAATCTTAATCTGCTTGGAAAGAGAGATAAAAATCAATATGGCAATTTTTCCCTGGATGATGTAGAAAAGCAAATTAAGGAAAAATTTCCCCAACATAAATTCACATTTTATCAAAGCAATATTGAAGGTGAGTTGATTAATCATATTCAATCTTGCGAAAATAAATTTAATGCTTTGATAATAAATCCGGGTGGATATGCCCATTCATCTGTAGCAATACGTGATGCGCTTGCAGAATCTAGTCTGCCTAAAATAGAAGTTCATCTTTCCCATCTGGCAAAAAGAGAAGAGTTCAGGCAAAACCTTATAACTGCCACTGGTTGTGATGGTTATATCTCTGGTTTTAAGGAGAAAAGTTACTTTGCTGCTGTTTATTTGATAGAATTACAGAATCAAAAGAAATAATTGAGTTTTTGGTATAATTTAATCTATTTTTTTAAATAAAATAACCTACCTGATTTTTCCATTCAACTTGTAACATGTGATAAAGTGTTTACTTTTGATACACTCGATACCTTTTTTCAAACAAAGAAGTTACACTTAATCTCTAAAGTAGTTAGTTATAAAACTGATAGATATTGCTATTTATATAATGATTGATTATCTTCGTAAAGAATTTGCATAAGGTGGGATAAAAAGAGTATGAAAAAATTACATTTGGAATCAAAATTACTATGTGATTTTTCAGACTTAATCGAAAAGAATTATAAAAGTTGAAACGAGTGTGAAAAAAACTTTTACAAACAGGGGAATGATTGTTATGCGAGTTCCATATGACCAAAACGAACAATTATAAACATATAAAACGAGCAACAAAAGAAATTAGTTATATGGAAATAGTTACAATGCGGTTTCTATCTGGCAAAAATAAGAAATTATAATCAGATGAAAGATCTTTCAATAAAAAAACTTTATTACTCGATTAGCGAGGTTAGTAAGATTACTGATATTGAACAATACGTATTACGATATTGGGAAACAGAATTTGAACAACTCGGAC
>JARRKK010000144.1:0-3994 GCA_037388105.1 Ignavibacteriaceae bacterium
AGGCTCGATTATCTGAGCTGTTAAATTGATTGATAGTGAGTCTAGAACATCTTGATGCTGAGTGTGAGTAATAGCTGGGCCTTGCAAATCCGATGCTGGCGGTTTGGTTGGTTCATTACTACAGCCTGTAAAACCAACCATTATGATTGTTGAAATTAGACAAAAATAATATAATTTATTTAGCATTAATCTCTTCTACTATTTTAATAGCACCATTTTAACTGTCTGCCTAAAATCCCCTGCAGTTAATTCAGCTATATATATTCCTGATGATATTTCAGGTGCATCAAAGACTACTGAATATGATCCGGCAGGTTTGTACTCATTCACTAATTCAGTTACCTTTTCACCCAGGGAGTTGTATACAGAAAGATTTACAAATTCAACATTTGCAATACTGAAATCTATTTGAGTAGATGGATTGAAGGGATTCGGGTAATTCTGGAATAATCTGAAAGATAAAGGTAAATAATCATCATCTACTGAAGTTGGTGCCTTAAATTTAAGTACGTACAATCCCGTTTCAATATCGGAAACAATAGTATAACCCGAAGGGAAATATGGAAAAACGCCCCATGCTCCTTTGAATGGTCCATCTAATCCATCATACGTATCATATTGCCCGGCAAGTACCGGGTCAGTAGGATTAGAGATGTCCAGTACTACATATCCATCTACATAATAAGAAATGTGAGCATAGTTACCTAGTATAAAGAGATTGTGAATAGTTGCATTTGAATTCATTTGCCAGCTTGGTACTACCAGATCCCAGCTTGAGCGATCCTTTAAATCCCAAACCATCAAATCTGTTTGGTCAAATTCCTCTGTTGCAAAAAAGTATCTTTTGTCTTCTGAAATCCATCCACTGTGTGCGTAAATACCGGGAATAGCTGCACTGGCATTAATAAATTGTGGATTTGATTTATCTGTAACATCTACTAGATGATAACTTCCAGAACTACCAGCACAAACAATTGCGGTATCATTCCACACAACAAGATCATGTATATATCCACTAGCTGTATAATATGCAGTTTCTGTTGGATTGATGGGATTGGAAAGATCAAGTATATGCATTCCACCACCACCTTCTGTTCCTACCGCATATGCATATCCATCCTCGATAAATATATTATGTGCTCTACTAAAAAAGTTAAGAGTTTGATTTGCCAATGTTGCACTGTTTGGTAATTGTGTCAGATCTATTATCTGCAGACCGTCCGATGCACCGTCAGATACTACATATGCATATTGGTCATGCACTTTTATATCTCTCCATATCGTCTGAGTTGCCGGTATAAATGCAACTTCAATAGGATTTGACGGATCAGCAAGATTGATAATAGATGTACCGTTTCCTACACCAAGCAATGCATATTCATTACCAGAGGGATCAACATACCCCCAAATATCATTATAACCGGATGTCCGATGTTGATTAAGATTGCTTATGAATTCAATATTTGTCTGAGAATTGATTAATTCTGAAATAAGAAGTATAAATATAATTACTTTCATAATCGTTTTTTCAATTAAATAATCTGAATACTATTTCATAAGACTCATTTTTATCATTTGAATATTATCACCAGAAGATAATCTTGCAAGGTAAATTCCGGTAGATAGATCAGCAGCTGAAAAATTTACTGTATAACTTCCTGATTCCAAATATTCATTTATCAGTTCTGTAATTTGTTCCCCAATTATATTGAATACCTTCAGTGTAACCACACCTGATTCAGCTATGCTAAAAGTGATATTAGTAGAAGGATTGAATGGATTGGGATAGTTTTGTTCAATTTTAAATACTGATGGTAATAGTACCTCAACTTCAATTATTTTAGAATATTCAAGAGTTCCATCAAAGTCAATTTGTTTTAATCGATAATGATGAACGTCATTACTGAGATCGGTGTCTGTAAACGAATATTGTTGTGACTTTGTAGAAGTACCATGTCCAGCGACAAAGCCTATTGTTGTAAAAACCCCACCAATTTTTCGTTCTACTTCAAATCCTAAATTGTTTCTTTCCGTTTCAGTTGTCCAATTAAGAGTTACAGAACCATCCGATGTAGTAGCAGTAAATGATGATAACTCAACTGGGAGCCCAAAATCAGAATTAAAAACATACAAACCATTAATTATATCTGAACAAATTGTTATTCCGGATGGAAAGTATGGATAACATCCCCACATATCAGGTGTTGTGTATTGACCAACCAAAACAGGATTTAATGGATCGGAAATATCAAGTATTACATAACCGTCAGAATAATAGGAGATATGTGCATAGTTTCCTACAAAGAATAAATTATGTACAGTTGCCCCTGAATTAGTTTCCCACGACGGCACGACTAAATCCCAGGAAGATCTATCTTGTAAATCCCAAACAGTTATATCAACCTGGTTGAACTCTTCAGTTGCGTAAAAATATCTCTTATCTTCGGTCATCCATCCACTATGAGCGTAGATCCCTGGAATAGGAATACTGGTGCTTATCAACTGTGGATTTGTTTTATCAGTTACATCTACAAGATGGTATTCACCTGAAGAACCAGCACACACTACCACAGTATCATCCCACACGTATACATCATGTATATATCCGCTTGCTGTATATGTCGCGGTTCTTGTCGGACTTGTAGGATCTGAAAGATCGAGTATGTGCATACCGCCGGAAAAATTATTTGTACCAATTACATATGCGTATCCATTATCAATAAAAATGTTATGAGCTGCATTAAACCATGTATTCAACTGCACTGTAAGTGTTGCAGTATTTGGTAGCTGCGATAAATCGATTATTTGCAATCCATCGGATGTACCATCTGATACAACATATGCATATTGATCGTGAACCTTAATGTCACGCCAAATTGAATTAGTTGCTGGAATAAAGGCAATTTCGAATGGATTAGTTGGATCGGCAAGGCTTATAATTGATGTTCCGGTTCTTACACCAAGCAGTGCATATTCATTGCCGGAGGGATCAACATATCCCCAAATATCATTATATCGTGCAGAGTGGTAATCATCTAAATTACTTAACAATTCAATGTTTGATTGTGAATATAGATTTGAGATGAGCAAAACTAACAGTAAAATTATCTTTATATACATCTATTCCTCAAAAAATTATTACTTTATTTAACCAAACTCATTTTTATTATTCGAGTAATCTTATCTGATGATAACCTCATCAGATAAATACCGGTAGAAAGATCCTTCACTGAATAATTAATGGTATAGTTTCCGGCTTCCATAAATTCATTTACCAACTCTTCAACTTCTTCACCGATTATATTAAATACCGTCAGAGTAGCCTGACCTGATTCAGGTATACTGAAATTGATATTTGTTGAAGGATTAAATGGGTTTGGATAGTTTTGTTCCAGTTTTAGTTCGGTTGGTACGAACACTTCTACTTTAACAATTTCCGAATATTTAAAACCACCATTAAAATCGATCTGTTTTAATCGATAATGATAAATTTCATTATTTAGCTCTGTATCTGTAAATGAATATTGTTGTGATGTTGTTGTAGTACCAAATCCGTCAACAAAGCCTATTGTTGTAAAAACGCCTCCAATATTTCGCTCTATTTCGAACCCAAAATTGTTTTTTTCAGTAGCAGTAGTCCAATTAAGAACTACAGAGTTTTCAGAAGCATTTGCTGTAAATGAAGATAATTCAACTGTTACTCCGCTATTAAAATTTAAAATGTAAAGACCTGTTACCATATCAGAAATAATAATATAACCCGAAGGTAAATATGGATAACAGCCCCACGCGCCATTGTAAGTACCACCATTGCTTAGATAGGTATCATATTGTCCAACAAGTTTTGGAGTCGTCGGATCGGAAATATCCAGCACAACATATCCTTCTTTGTAATACGAGATATGAGCATAATTACCTAAAATAAAAATGTTGTGAATTGGAGAATCACCAGTCATTTGCCAACTTGGTAAGACTACATCCCATGAAGAACGAT
>JARRKK010000144.1:4131-17469 GCA_037388105.1 Ignavibacteriaceae bacterium
CACTATGTGCATAGATTCCCGGTATAGCAGTGCTGGCACTTACAAGTTGAGGATTGGATTTGTTACTCACATCAACTAAATGATATTCACCTGAAGAACCGGCACACGCTACCACAGTATCATCCCATACATAAACATCGTGAACATAACCACTCGAATTATAATAAGCAGTTTCAACGGGATTTACAGGATTACTTAAATCCAAAATGTGTATTCCACCACCACCAGAAGCACCTATTACGTATGCATAACCGTTATCAATGTATAGATTATGGGCTGTTGTAAAAGTTGTGTTATATGTATTTATTAAAGTAGCGCTAGTGGGCAGTTTCGAAAGATCAATTATCTGCATACCAGATCCGGAACCAGAACCTTCAGTTACTACATATGCATAATTTAGATATGTTTTAATATCTCTCCATTGATAAGGCGGTGCATTGGGTCCTGAAATGAAACTAAGTTCCACCGGATTTTCCGGATCTGTCAAATCGATTATAACTGTTCCTCCGGTTGCACCCATAAGGGCATATTCTCTTCCATCAGGTGCAGCATAACCCCAAATATCCGCATAAGTCTGATTTGGGTATGGATTTATTTGTCCAACCAAATCGACATTTTGTGAGAGGCTAAAACTACTTAATACTAAATAAAGGAATATAAAATGGTAAAAGTTAAAATAATTTCCTGAAGGAAGCGTCGAATTGAAATCATTCTTTCCGTCCCAGTTAAATGAATGCGATCCAATACCCAATTCTCCTTCGAACAGCGACTTTACTTTTTGACCTAAAATATTAAAAATAACTATTTCTGTTTTCCTGACCACCTTCAACAACAATGTTATAGATACCTTCGGATTAAATGGATTCGGATGAGCTGTAATCCTAAAAGTTGAAGGTATATCAATGGTTTCATCAACAGAATTAATAACGGTTGTGTTTTCATAAAGATAAATTCCACCTTTTACATTTCCAACATATAAATCCATATCAGTATCATTATCTATATCAATAAATGAAGGTACTGTTGTACTGCCGAAAATTTCCGGTATAAACTGATCAGTTATTTGTTGCCAATCCGGGTTTTGATTAGAACCATTGTTTTGAAAGTAATAAAGATTGCCTTTTCTGTTACCTGAAAATAAATCCAGGAGATTATCATTATTGTAATCAATTAAAAAAGGTGAGCTGTTATCACCAACATCAAGTTGATCATAGAAGAAGTCATTTCGGCTAAATTCGAAATTGAATTTATTACCAACATTCTCAAAATAAATAAACTTACCGTTGAATGCCCCTATACTTAAATCAAGGTCAGAATCATTATCAACATCTGTTAAAAATGGAGCAGCAAGCGTACCAATATCTATAATTGCACCAGTACTATCAGTTAATTTTCCCTGATATATAAAATCAGGGTTGCTTACACTACCGTCATTTCTGTAGTAATCTATTTTACCATCAAATAATCCTACTAATAAATCTATATCACTATCTCCATCAATATCTCCAAGTGATGGTATAATATTAAGATCTCCGGTAATGTTAAAGTATGATGAATCTAAATAAGCAAAGGATGGACTTTTTGAACTACCAATATTTTCCAGGTAATGTAGGGTTCCAAGTGGATTATTTTGAGAACCCAGCAGCAAATCTTTATCACCATCACCATCAAGATCAGCAAATGAAGGGTAACTGTTATTAATAACATCAAATGTTTTCAGATAGTTGTTGGTAATAAATTGATAGTTTGCAAACTTGGGTGATCCATCATTTCTGTAATACATTAAAGACTGTGGATCAGTCGGATTAAATAAAACAGAAACAAATAGATCATAGTCACCATCAGCATCAATATCTGCAAATCTTGGCATGTTGAAACCGCTTGTGAATATAGAATTTGGTTCCGGAGGATATGTTACAACAATATTGCTTGTGTCCATAAGCGGTACAAAATTAGTACCTATGTTTTCAATAACGTATAAGCTTCTGCTAAAAAAATCACCCCAAAACAGATCAAGGTCATTATCTTTGTCAATATCAACAAACTCCAGGGAACTTGAACCATGGTGTACACGGAGATTTAATCCACCAATGATGACGATTCCCTGCCATATATCAGTAATATGCTTTAATGAGAAATTTTCTTTGGTACCGATATTTTCATAAAACGTGACTGTACCTACAGAATTTCCTGTAAAGAAATCAAAGTCACCATCGTCATCAATGTCAGCAAACAATGGATTGCTACCAAATTCGCTGAATATTGGACTTCCATCGCTAGAATAAATTGTATCACGCTCTAATTGAAATGAAGGTAAATTCACTGTCCCCGTATTTTTAAATAGTGAAATCTGATCAGTGTTTGCAGTAAAGTAATCAAGATCCATATCATCATCAATATCGACAAAATAAAACCAATCTGATAAAAGCAAACCGGGAATTTCCGTGAATGAATACCTGAATTCCGCTGTTGAAGAATTACCAATGTTTTCATACCAGCCAAAAGATCCATCACTATCTAGAAACACTATATCAAAATCATTATCACCATCTATATCAACAAACTGATGTTCAAGATTATTAATTCCCCCGGAATAAATGTTTGATATTTCCCCTGAACCATCACTAATTGGTATCCAATTTAGTCTTCGAACAAATTCTTCCTGGGAAAGTGAAACAGAACTAAACATTATTACAATAAATGTAACTGAAAAAATCAGTGATAATTTATTTTGTACAAACAAGTGTCTCCTATAATTTTAAATGGAGTTGTATCAAAATTTCTTATGTCTTTTTCTTTTGTTTGAACAGACCTTTCTACTACCAGAATTAAATTTTTCTTGAGGTATTTATTGGCACTTATATTTCGAACAACCTGATAAATATCATCTTTAAAAAATGGCGGATCTGCCAGGATCAAATCATAAGAAGAATTCATTTGAGATTGAGAAAACTTTTCTGCCCCTACTTTAAATACACAACAGCAATTCTCAACTTCCAAACTTTTAATATTCTCTAATAAATTTTTATAAATTTTAAAATTATTTTCTACAAAGTGTACTTCGGCGGCTCCTCTGCTCAACGATTCAATTCCAAGTGATCCGGAACCTGCATAGAGATCCAGAACTTTAATGTTGTTAAAATTAATCTCATTTGTTAATAAATTAAACAGAGTTTCTTTTACCCTGCTGGTGGTTGGTCGTATCAGATTTGATTTGGGTACATTTATCCATCGCCCTTTAAGTTCCCCTGCAATAATTCGCAATCTCATATAAGTAATAATTTAGATATTCGATAGGTGAAACTACCCAATTCTGTATGCTATTCCTGCTGCAGAAGAAAATGAGTTATAACTATGACAGTAAAACGGATTTTCTTTTAGAAGTGGATTTGCATTTAGTTTATCGAATGGATTGAACACAATAAAATTTAACCCTGTTTCTTCATTAAGCGAATTAACAACAGAATCCGGAATCTTTTCACCTGTAATATAGCTAGCCTGAATAAGACCCTTAATAATATTTTTAGATTTGGATAAGGATATCTCATCTAATATGTTCTGGCGAACATCGTCATAGCTATTAATCGAGAAAACTTTCTGTGAAATTGGTCGTCCATCCAGTGAGAAAATCATTGACATTATACTTTCTGAGATGTACAAACTTAAACGAAGACCAGCATTAACAAATGAATTACTAAGTACAAGCGCTCTTTCCGCAGAAAGGTGTACGTTATCGATAAATCCTAATTTTAAATTATTTTGCTCACAGAATTTTTCAAGAAGTGCTAAGTATTTACGTTCAATGCCATAAACTATTGCGGTATTTTTAGTAAATATCATATTCTTCTCTACCTCAAGGTATTGAAGTATCAGATCTTGATTTTTTACAAAGGGAAACATAATCGAGTATTCCCATCTAAATTCTTCTATTAAATCCTTTTGTAATAGTGTATTGTCATAGGGTAATTGAGAGATATAAAAAAGATCCAGTGGTAGCGAAAATGATAATGTGTCACTTTGTAGCGGCTGATTTTTTCGCATTTCATCATACGCAGCCTGGAGCTGGGAAAGGATAATTGTTTCTCTGTCGGATTTAAAATTTAATGGCTGGGTAAATTTTGCTTCGTTAAGATTATCTAAACTGATTTGTTCCTGAGAACCGGCAATCTCTACAACCTGTAGTTTTGTAGCGGATAAATTTAGTCCGGCATTAATTTTTGATCCGGACATGTATGAGAGATTATTCCCACGAAGCTGTATTTTTGAGTGCATCATTATCCAAACTGCCTATAGTGCCATATCCATCAGGATCTTCAAGATAATAGCGACTACCTAATGTTATTGTGGTATCTATTCTTGTAATTTTGCCTCTCCTGTTAACTACAGTATCTACTACTACTGCAGTATCAATCTGTAAAATATACATTGAATAAGATTTGGGAGATAGTTTAAGACTATCAGGTGTGAATTCACCACTATTAAGTGTATGAAATGGATTAGGAATTTTCATTATTAATGAATCAAAAGTACTTGTAATACTATCAACATAAGGGTCGTATTTAACAAAGTTAATAATGCTGTCCAGATTATCCGTATAGTTACCGTATTTTCTCTGCCAGAAGATTTCAGCTTCCTTGATATTTTCCATTCTAAGACGCGATTCAGATTTATAGTATTTTTCTGCTTTTACGTAGTCTCGCGGATCTATAATTGCAACCTTAATTAGTACAATTGTAAGAATTGCAATGACAACATATAAAGCAGCATGAACATACCAAGGATCAGATTTTTTATCCATTTTGCCTCCTGACTAATAAATAATTCAGAATGTTGTTTTAATATATAAAAACTTTTCAATTTTACTAAACTTTGATTTTCCTATTCCCTTAACATCCATTAATTCATCCAAACTTTCAAATTTGCCTTTTTCAGTTCGAAAATCAATTATTTTCTGTGCTGTTATTTCCCCAATACCAGGCAGTCTGATTAAAGTTTCCAAATCAGCGGAATTTATATCAATACTTTTTTCTGCCGGAGGCGGCAGCATTTTTTCTTCTGTAAATCCATCTGGTTTAAGACCTAATACTTTAGCTTTTGAATCAAATTTTGTTATGGCTTTCTGTTTTTCTGCTTCCAAATTACTTTTTGCATTGTCTCTATAGTATTTAAAAAGACTGTCTTCCGTTGAATAATCATAAGATTTGTATGGTTCTATAGAACTTTCTTTATAAATTTTTATTGCATAACCGATTAAAAAAGTAATTACTAGAAAAAGAATTACTTTTATTTCTGTTTGTGTAAATCCGATTTTTTTGCTACGTTTATTTTTACTATCTGATTGCCAATCCCTGATGAATTTAAATGTTTGATTCCTTTTCCCTTCATTTTAAGAAATTTACCGGACTGCGTCCCTGAATCAATTTTCAGTACAGCTTTTCCATTCAGTGTCGGAACTTCTACCTCAGTTCCAAGTGCAGCCTGTGGAAACGTAATGAACAAATTATAAATAATATCATCTTCTTCCCTTACAAAATATTTATGTGGAACTTCATCAAAAACAACCATTATCGAACCTGCTTCACCCCCTCTTTTTCCTGCATTACCTTCACCACGCATGGTAATATAACTTCCGGCATGTACACCTGCGGGTATATTTATGTTAATCATTACGTCATCCTGAAATCTCCCGTCGCCCATGCATTTACGACATGGTGTATCAACAACTTTACCTTCACCGCCACAATTTTGACAAGTAGTAATATTAACGAACTGACCAAAAACTGAGCGTGAAATCGACTTTACCTCACCAAGACCATTGCACACAGTGCAGGTTTTAATTGCTGTTCCTTCATCTGCTCCCGAACCATTACACTTATCGCATTTAACAAATTTCTTTATTTTAACCTTTTTTGTTGTACCGGCTGCAATTTCCTCTAATGATAATTTTAAGTTAATGCGAAGATCAGAACCGGCAGAACCTGTACCTCTTCTTCTGCCGCGCTGACTACCACTGCTAAAAAAATCATCAAATATTGATGACCCGCCGCCGAAAATATCGGAGAAGTGAGAAAAGATATCATTTACATCGGAAAAGCCGGATGATCCAAATCCACCTCCTCTTAGCCCGTCATGACCAAAGCGGTCGTATCTTGCTCTTTTATCATCGTTGTTAAGTACTTCGTATGCTTCAGCCGCTTCCTTAAATTTCTCTTCAGCTTCATCATCACCAGGGTTTCGATCTGGATGATACTGCATCGCAAGTTTACGGTAGGCTTTTTTTAATTCTTCCTTTGAAGCGTTTCTATCTACATTTAATACTGAGTAATAATCTTTTTTCGCCATATATTGTAATTAATAGAATTAATTCTCTTCTTGTGTTTCTTTCTCGCCGGATGATCCACTCACATCTTCACTAACAATTACCTTCGAATGCCTTATAACTTTATCCTTATATTTGAATCCTTTTTCTATTTCTTCTAAAACAGTATTAGGTTCCACCGAATCATCTGCTCTTTGCAACAATGCTTCATGAAAATCCACATCGAATACTTTTCCCACTGCTTCAATTTTCTTAACGCCTTGTTCTTCTAATACCTTCATAAATTTTTCGTAGATTAGTTTTAATCCATTCTTTATTGCATCTATATCCTGTGCATCATTTATATGTTCCAGTGATCTTTCAAAGTCATCTACAACAGGTAATAGTTTTTTTATAAAGGATTCAGCAGCATATGTTAATAAACTTAGTTGATCATTTTCGGTTCTTCTTTTGTAATTTTCAAACTCCGCAGCTTTTCTAAGTAGTTTGTCTTTAAGGTTACTTATTTCTAATTCCAGTTCCTTTAATTTATCTGAACCTTTTTCTGACTCACTATCTTCATCCTCTATCTCACTTGTTTCCACTTCCTGTTTGACGTCTTCGTCATCTATCTCAATTTCTTTAATGTGTTTTGCTTTTTTCCCTTTACTCATAAAATTTGTTCCTCCATATTATTCTTTAGGGTTTCTCAAATATTCTGATAGCATCTTTGCAACATAATCAACAATTGTTACAACTTTTGAGTATTCCATCCTTTTTGGACCAACTATTCCTAACTTTCCAATTGTATCACCGAATTCATATTCCTTACTAATAAAACTGTAGTCCTTCATTTTGATATCTTCATTTTCACTTCCAATAGATATGTAAACATTTTCGGAATCTTCCTTCCCGGATTTTTCCATAATGTGTACAATAATGTCTTTATTTTCCATCAGTTCAATAATTCCCTCAAAGTTTTCGGGGTTTTCAAACTCAGGCTGTTTAATAACGTTACGGGCACCCATCAGAATAAGGTTATCCGTCTTTTTATCATCTTTAAAAACCTTATCGACAGAATCAATAAATAATCTTATTATGGGTTTCTGCATATCATCGACATCTTTGAACCTATCTTTCAACGTCTTTCTTATATCACTTAATCTTAAACCTGCCAGGCGCTCATTGAGTAATCCCTGAACTAATTCCAATTGGCTATCCTTTATATCACTAGTCAACTCAAGAGTGATTGTTCTTACTAGTCCTGCTTTGATACTGATAACACACATTAATCGTGTGGCAGTTAAACTTACAATCTGGAGTTTTTCAAATATTCCTGAATCAATATCCGGGTAGGTAACACACGCAAGTTGATTTGTTATAGAACTTAGGAGAATCGAGGCAACTCTGAACAATTCCTCAGTGTCTACAGTATCATTTTTTAGTGATTTTTCTATCAATCCTTTTTCAGAACTTTTAAGACGTTTAAGTTCCATTAGGCTGTCTACATAATATCTGTATCCCTTATCAGTCGGTACCCTTCCTGCGGAAGTGTGCGGATGATTAATAAATCCCGATTCTTCCAGATCTGACATAATATTTCTTACTGTTGCAGCAGATATTCCCATCTCATATTTTTTTGCAATATTCCTTGAACCGACAGGCGAAGCAGTAAGTATGAACTGCTGTATTATCGAACGGAGAATATTTTTCTCCCTCTCATTTAAGTCTTCTATGTTCTGGTCTTTGTAAATCATTACTAAATTAATTTATAACTAACAAATATATTAAAATCAATTCAATATTGTGATGCAATCTTTGTTCCACTCTAAAAATTCTGTGATAATAAATATTCTTTTAATAAGATGAAAGATCTACAATTATGTTTCATCGTAGTAGATGCACGGTTATCAATAAAAATTACTGTTTTGATTAAGATTACAATAAGTGGTAAATTTTGTTGAAAAATTGGAAATATATTACGGATTTAAGCAATCATCTTGGGCGAAACTTACAAAGCATCCGGTGTTGATATTTTAGCAGGTGAGGACACCGTTAACCGTATAAAAGAATATTCGAGATCAACATTTAATAGTAATGTTCTTTCCGAAATAGGTCATTTCGGAGGATTATTCAATTTTGAGAAGGATAAATACAAGCAACCTGTCCTTGTATCAAGCACTGACGGTGTTGGTACCAAGCTTAAAATTGCTATTGAATTGAATAAACATGATACAATCGGGCGGGATCTTGTAAATCATTGTGTAAATGATATTGCTGTGTGTGGTGCTGAACCGTTATTCTTCTTAGACTATATTGCATTTGGAAAACTTGACCCGGAAGTTGCATCTGAAATTGTTAAGGGATTTTCTATAGCTTGTAATGAAAACGATTGCGCTTTGATTGGCGGTGAGACAGCTGAAATGCCTGGCATTTATAATGAGAAAGATTATGATATATCAGGAACCATTGTTGGTGTTGTTGAAAGGGAGGAAATTCTTTCCGGTAATAACATTCAGGCTGGTGATATGCTTATTGGATTTTTTTCAAACGGACTTCATACAAACGGTTATTCTCTTGTAAGAAAAATTTTCCAAAATAGTTATGGTCTTGGTGATTATATTGATCGATTAAACGGAACGTTAGGAGAAGAACTATTACAAGTGCATAAATCTTATCTTAAACTTATAAGGGAATTAAAAGATAGAGTAAATATAAAAGCACTCTCACACATAACAGGCGGGGGTATTATTGGCAACACAAAAAGAGTAATACCTGAAGGATTAAAAGTTAAAATTCATTGGGGAAATTGGGATATTCCACCTGTTTTCAAATTGATTCAGGAGACAGGCAATATTAGTAGCGAAGAAATGCGGAAAGTATTTAATCTTGGCATTGGATTGATAGCAGTAGTTCCGCCTGAAAAAGCAGAGATGACAATACAATTAGCAATTTCTAAAAATGAAGTTGCTAAAGTTGTTGGGGAAATAGAGTAAGTCATTTTAATTATTTGATCAAACCCTCAAGAAATGTTTATAGATACTCACGCACATTTATTCTACCCTAATTTTAAAGATGATCTTGATGAAGTAATTCATAGAGCCAAAGACAGTGGTATAGATTACATTCTTGTTCCCGCAACAGATTTGGAAACTGCAGAAGAGGTGATAAGAATGACTGAAAAATATAATATGATTTACGGTGCTGTCGGAGTTCATCCTCATGATACAAAGGATTGGGACTCTTCCTTAATTAATCAGATCGAAGCATTTGCAACGAACAAAAAAATTGTGGCAATTGGAGAAATTGGCCTTGATTATTACTACGATTATTCACCCAAGAAAAAACAAACTGAAGCTTTTAAAGCACAGATTGATCTGGCACTGAAATTAGATTTGCCTATCATCGTTCATAATAGAGACAGTGATGATGATATGATGGAAATAATTGCAAGTTATTGCGGGTCAGGATTGAAGGCACAGTTTCATTGCTTCAACAGCTCATTAGAGAATGCGATTGAATTTATTAATATGGGTTACATGATATCATTTACGGGAAATATTACATTTAAAAAAGCTGATGAGTTGAGGGAAATACTTAAACTTGTGCGAATTGATCAATTGCTATTGGAAACTGATTCACCCTTTCTAACCCCTGTTCCGTTCAGAGGTAAACGGAATGAGCCTGCTTATGTTACTTACGTTGCTGAACAGGTTTCCAAAATACAGGGATTAAGTATTGATGAAGTCGGAAGAATAACTTCTTACAATGCATTCAGAACATTCGGTATCGGAAGTAAGCCTAATAAGGCATTTACATATCTAATTAATAATTCCCTTTATATCAATATTACAAACAGATGCAATTCTCATTGTTCATTTTGCAGAAGAAAAACTGAACCTATATTAAGAGGTTATGATTTGGGAATGGAAAGATCGGAGGAGCCGGATGCACAAGTATATATAAGTGAAATCGGTGATCCCAAAACTTATAGGGAAATTGTTTTCTGTGGTTATGGTGAACCCACAATAAGGTGGGACGTTGTAAAACAAATTTCGAAGTATGTTAAAGATAATGGTGGTTATACAAGGTTAAATACTAATGGACACGGAAGTTTTATTAACAAAAGAGATATTGCTCCCGAATGTAACGGATTAATCGATGAGGTTTCAATTAGCTTAAATTCGTTCAATCCAAAGCAGTACGCTGAATTTATGGGTATTGAAAGAAGGATGTTCAATGAAATGATCGACTTTGCAAAGAAGCTAAAATTATATGTAAAAAAAGTTGTGATGACAGTATTATCTACGGATGAAGTTGATATGGAAAAAGCCAGGATATTGGTGGAAGAAAAGATCGGTGCCGAGTTCAGAATTAGACCTTACTTTTAGATTAAATTAGAATAATTTTTAGTATTGCTGAAGCTGTTTTAATCTTCAACAGATTTCAGGTAATTAATTCAATCGAAAATGGATCAATAGTGCTAAGAACAAAAATTATAATCATTCTGATTTCATCGTACTGTCTGTTTGCACAAAGTAATATAATAAAACTGCATGATGATATTTTCCAGGTTATTAATGGTGATTTTTTTGAGCAGTGTCAGGTTGCTGTTTCGATTTATGATTTAACTGAAGGAGAATCATTATTCAAGAATAATACAAAATTATTGTTTCATCCGGCATCAAATATGAAACTGCTTACTACCGCGGCTGCCTTAATTAATTTGGATTCAGCCTATCAGTGTTCGACAAGTCTTTATCATACAGGCGTGATAGAAGGTGACACGCTGTATGGTGATCTTTACATTGTTGGCGGACTTGATCCCGATTTTACTACTGATGATCTTGATTCATTAGTCCATGTGGTTAAATCTCTCGGAATAAAAATTATCACGAAGAATATTTATGCAGATATATCAATTAAGGATTCTCTCTATTGGGGAAAGGGTTGGATGTGGGACGATGAGTCTGATCCCCTTGCAGCACATTTAAGTGCTTTAAACATTAACGACAATTCAATTGAGGTATTTGTTGAAGGTTCCATTGTAGATTCACAAGCAAATATAATATTAACTCCTAAAACGGAATATGTAACTGTTGACAATCGATCTAAAACAGTTTCAGCAACTGTACCGAATCATTTCACTATAGACAGAGATTGGCTAAACGGGAATAATACAATCATTATAGAAGGAAGAGTTAGAAAAAAATAATAAGTCTGTTGGAACCAGATAAATATTTTTTAACATTATTTAAAGAACATCTACTGAGTGAAGAAATTTCTATTCTTGGTAAAATAGATGTAAAAAAGTTACCTGCTAACTCTGTCTATCTTGCATCCATCAATAGGCCAATTGATACTGTGGTTGTAAATGTAAAAAAGGAAAGTGATAATCTGAGTGCAGAAATGTTACTCTATGCATTAGCTTTAAAGGATTCCGGAGCCCCTGCTAATGCGGCGTATGGATTAGAAACAATAAAAAGACTGGTCGATTCTATTGGATTAGACCCGAAAGATTATTCTTTTGCAGATGGATCAGGTGTCTCACGATATAATTTGGTTAGTGCTGAGTTGATAATTGAGTTATTAAAATATATGTACAGACGACCTGATTTTTATCGATATTATAACTCACTTTCTATATCCGGTGTGGATGGTACTCTTGAAAAAAGAATGAAGGATACTCAAGCAGAAGGGAGAGTTTACGCAAAGACTGGTACCCTTAAAGGTGTTAGTACACTTTCGGGTTATATTACAACTTTGAATGGTAATTTTATAGCTTTTTCTTTACTGATGCAGAACTATGTAGAAAATAAACGAGTTGCCAGAGATATACAGGATGCCATTTGCAATATCCTGGTTAATTATAAATAATACAGAAATGTGAAAAAATTTGCAGAGTTTAAGATCTATTCAACTCCATTTAATCCCGACTTAATATCAGGACTTTTATGGGAATTAGATATTACCGGTATTACTGAAGAAGAAAATAATCTGATTGCATATACTACTTTAGATTCAAAATTAAACGAAGAATCTGTTGTAGATTTATTAACCAAACTTAAATCTCAAAATTTAATTGAGAGTTTCTCGGTCAGCAGCCAGATACAGGAGGATAAAAACTGGAATGAGATATGGGAAAATAGCAGGGAAGTGATTCGAGTCTCTGATCGGATTGTAATTAAACCATCATTTAAATCTTACGAACCGAAACATAATGATATTGTAATTACAATAGATCCAAAAATGTCATTCGGAACCGGGGAACATCAGACAACTAATCTGGTTATTAAACTACTTGAGAAGTACATCAAACAGGGAATGAAAATACTTGATGTGGGTTCGGGTACGGGGATTCTTTCAATATCTGCACTCAAACTTGGGGCTTCGTACGCAGTTGCTGTGGATAATGATGAAGTTTGTTTTGAGAATTGTTTAGAAAATTCCAAAATAAATGATATCGAAGAGAGGATCAAAATAATTAACGGTACTGTTACTGATGTAATCGAAAACGATTTTGATTTTGTTGTCGCAAATATTCAGCAAAATGTTTTAATTGAAATTGCAGAAGAGATAAGTAAAAGAGTAAAATCAAATGGTATGGTAATACTTTCAGGATTGCTGGATAATGATGAGACTGAAGTTATTAAATATTATCAATCACTTGGCTTTAAGCATCTGGATACTACTGTAAATGATGAATGGATTGCATTGGTGCTGATTGCACACGGATAATATGGAATCGACTGAACTGCACTGATACATTCTCGTCGAAGGAAGCGTAAGCTGCATTCAGGGTATAACATTTTATTGCTTCCTCAACAGATATTTTTTGTTTGGGAATCCAACCGTCTGGATTTTTATCATCAACAGTTCTTCTTGTAACCGCTGCATAAATACCAAATAAAGGATTTAGCGGTGCTACTGGCCAATCAGTCCCAAATGCAACAACAACATTGTTATCTAAAAATGATTTGTAAGGATGTGTAGATTTGACACGTTCTTTTCCAATCCTGTTTTCCGCCCAGGTACCGTCG
>JARRKK010000145.1:0-6391 GCA_037388105.1 Ignavibacteriaceae bacterium
GTGCCAGTGCCTCCCTGATTGTAAACTGAATTATTATTAATATATTCTTCATTCGGTTCCGCTTTTGTCCACTTCACTAATAAGTGATATGAACATCTCTTCAAGGGTGCTCTTTTGTAACATAACTTCTTTTATTAATATGCTATCACTGCGTAGTTTATCAAGCAGCAAATTCATAGTTCTTACGTCATCAACTTTTACAATAAATGAATTTTCATATGCTTTTGAGATGATCATATTTTTAGTTGAATATTTCCCAAGATCCACAGATTCATCCAACAAAGTAATCTTATATTCTTCCTTCGTCTCGGTTAACTCTTTCACTGTACCTTCGCGCACAAGTATTCCTTTATTAAGTATACCAACCCTGTCTGTTATCATTTCCACTTCAGATAAAAGATGGGAATTCAGAAAAATAGTTTTGGATTTTGCTTTTAACTCAAGAAGAATATCACGAATTTCTTTTCTGCCGATGGGATCGACACCATCAGTAGGTTCATCCAGAAATATGATCTGGGGATCGTTTATCAATGCTTGTGCTAATCCTAATCTTTGCAGCATTCCTTTGGAATAAGTTCTAACTTTTGCCTTTTTCCATTTTGAGAGTTTTACAGATTCGAGAAGTTCATCAATTCTATTATCGAGTGTACTTCCATTCAAACCACTAAGCTTCCCGAAGTATTTCAGAACTTCACCTCCCGTCAAATACGCAGGATATTTGTGATTTTCCGGAAGATAACCAATTTTCTTTTTCAGGAGATAATTATCTACATTCTCCCCTAATAGTTTGGCTGTTCCAAAAGTCGGGAATATAATTTCGAGTAAGAGTTTTACAAGTGTGGTTTTACCAGCTCCGTTTGGACCAAGTAAACCAAAGATTGTACCTTCGTTAATTGTAAGGTTCAGTTCACTTAATGCTCTAACCTTCTTTTTACCGAAAGATGAAACATAGACTTTTGACAATGATCTGGTTTCAATTGCGATCATTCAGTTGTGAAATTTTTCAAATTATTAAATCAACATTTATTTTATAATTATCAGGTTAAATAAAAGAACTTGTACAGCAGTAAGCATAATCCGTTTTCAACGGTACTAAGTTATTTATTTTAGCAAGATAGATCTTGCATCCTATTCATTTTCGCTTCCGAAACATTTATACGGATTTTTGTAATAATTTTTAAGCTCGTTTCATCTACCCAAATTGGTTTATAAATCATCCTGATCTTTAAATAATAATAATTTATTTGGGGAAGACCGGAAAAGGCTTCAAGGTATCAATAGAATTATTTATATTACTCTATGTTCAATGTTATAGTAGATTTCAGAATTGAAAATAAAACCAATAGTTAAAATAAACAATATTATAACTCCGTTTACCACCAATATTTGATTTGATGATCCCCATGCAAAATATTAAGGCTGTTCTTGATAAGTATTTTGGATTTGAGCAGTTACGTCCCGGTCAGGAAGAAGTAATATCAACTATCCTAAAATGGAAATATGTAATTGTCGTGATGCCAACAAGTGCTGGTAAATCATTATGTTATCAACTCCCTGCACTTATCTCAGAGAGTTTTTCAATTGTTATCTCACCGCTTATCGCCTTGATGAAAGATCAGGTGGATAACTTAAATATTAAATCAGAGATATCCGCATTTATTAATAGCACAATGAGTTTTGGAGAAGTTGAAGATGTAATTCAAAAGATTTCATTCGGTAAGATAAAGCTTCTTTACCTGGCACCGGAGAGGCTGGAAAATAAAAAATTTGCCGATAGGTTGGCGGAACTGAAACCAAATTTTCTTTTCATCGATGAAGCACACTGTATAAGTGAATGGGGACATAATTTCAGACCAAGCTATTCAAAAATTAGTGAGTTTATTGAATACTGTTCGATAAAAAAAGTGGCTGCATTCACTGCTACTGCTACTCCAAAGGTTGTTGAGGACATCAATATTCAATTGAAACTAAAAGAACCCAAAATATTTGTGAAGGGTTTTCAAAGAGACAATTTAAAGTTGAATGTACATTTAGACGTAAATAAAAAATTCAAAATTCTGGAATTATTATCTGGAAACAGTGGCTCGGCTATTATTTATACTTCCTCAAGAAAAAAAGCGGAGGAAGTTGCAGAGTTTCTAACTTTAAAAGGAATTAGCTGTGAATACTATCACGCCGGATTAAGAGCAATTGAGAGAAAAAAGGTACAGGAAGATTTTATAAATGATGAAATCCGTGTAATTAGTGCTACAAATGCTTTTGGGATGGGAATAGATAAAAAGGATATCAGATTAATAATTCATTATAACTTACCCGGTTCTATTGAAAATTATTATCAGGAAATTGGAAGAGCAGGAAGAGATAATCTGGATTCAGATGCACACCTACTCTATGAAGAGAATGATACCCATATTCAAAACTATTTTATCTCTAACTCGCATCCTACGAAGGAACTCATTCAAAATATTTACAATGCAATTAATGATTTTAATCAAATTGCGATGGGTAACTCGCCTGATTCTGAATTAGTTGTAGATCAGGAGTATATCTCAAAATATACTCGTACAGCTATCTCCAGGGGAGTGCTTCATGCATCATTAAAATTTTTGGAGAATGCTGGTTATATAAAAAGGATTTCTGATTTTGAGAAAAAGGATTCAATTCAGATAAACTTTGACAAGAAAAAATTAGAGGAGTTTGTAAAAAGAACAACAAAGACAGAATTAAAGAACAGTATACTAATTCTTTTAAGGGAATTTGGAAATGAAATATTTAATGTTCAGAAACAAATATCTATAGTTGAACTCTCAAAATTAATAAGTACTACTGAGGATAACCTTTTTGATTCATTTACTACGCTTGATAATCTCGGTATAGTTTCTTTCATTCCGTCAATTCAAAAAGAAACCATCCAATTAACAACGCCGAGGACTGAGAAGGAACGGCTAAAATTAAATTATAAAAAGATAAACGAGAGCTATCTGAACTCAAAGCAAAAATTAGACGATATGATAGATTTTGTATATACAAATGATTGCCGTTTTAAATATATTCTAAGATATTTTGGAGAAGAAGTTGAAGATTTCAAATGTGGAATGTGTGATAATTGTAATGCATTTAGTGGAATTACGGACACTTCGATTGAATACATATCCAACATCATTTTTAATACGATCTCTGAAGCAAATGCAACATTACCCGAAAACTCACTATTAAAAATTGTAAGAGGTGAGAAAGAAAAAAGTAGTTTTGCAAACTTTGAGTACTTTGGTGCTCTTTCAAATTACAGTAGTACTGAAATAAAAATTGTACTACAAAGCATGCTTTCGAAAAATTTATTAAACAAATCTGGTGCTAAGAATAAATTTATTGAAATCATTAATGAAGGCTTAAATAAAACAGACAGGAATAAACCGCTTGATGAAGAAAGAAACAAATACGATAAAGGGTTGGAACTATATCACATATTAAGGGAAATAAGAAAAAGATCATCAGAAAAGTTTTTGCAAACTCCATACCTCCTTTGCCCGGATGAGATATTAAAACAGGTCGTAAAAAGAATGCCCAAAACCAAAGAAACTCTTTTAGAAATTGAAGGATTTAACAACAGAATGTTTAATAAGATCGGCATTGATTTTCTGGAAGCCATAACAAGATATTCTGAGAATGAGGTTAACACAGAAAATAAAATTGATATTCCTCAGAATATAAAAGAAACATTTAATCTGCTTAAGAAAAAATATACTCTGAAAGAAATTGCCCAACTTCGCAAGTTGTCTGAACCGGTAATTTCCATGCAAATTGAAACGATTCTTGAATACTACCCTGATAGCCAAATAGATTTTTTATTTGAACCTGAATCGTATAATAGAATAAAGGAAGAGATCAAAAAAGGTTATTCTTCTTTAAAGGAACTAAAAAAGAGACTTCCTTCGAATATTACTTATGCACAGATAAGGATATCCACTGCTAAACATAAATTCACTCTTCAGAATTAGTTTTTAACTTTTCTACATACTTAGTCGCATTGTTAAAAAACTCCTCCCATTTTGCCGGCGTAGAGTTATAGTAATCAATTGATTTCACATATAAGGATTCAGGAACTTCATATGATTTTAAAACAATGGCCTTTAAGGAATCGATTGTGATTGATTCATTTGTAGTAGTGTCTTGTGCAATTAAAATATCAACGTATATTTTAACCAGTTCCTCTTCAGGGAGAATCTCGTTTTCTGAACAGTTGAAAATAAGCAATGCAATTAAAATTTGGTAGATTAAAAATTTGAGAATCTTCAAGTTAATTAAACTGAAAAATGATATGTAATTTTGATGACTATAATAATCAATAATCATTTATCATAAAACAAATAAATATCAAATTCAAAACATCAAATGAATTAACTGTACTAATTTGTGTATTTCAACTATTGGAATACAAGGGTTGGTAAATGTAAGAGTACTGGTTAGCGAAGCTTACTTCATCTTTTTGCTTGCTTCAAAAAGAATTTTCTTTTCTTTCTCTGATAAATTCTGATAACCTGATTGGCTGATCTTATCAAGTATCCTGTCTATTTCTTCCTGAGAAATTTCAGATTCTTCTTTATCATTTATTTCATAAAACTTTGCGTCTTCAGTGGATGTGTATCGCTTGCGAAATTTTTCGCTGATATTATCGAACGGTTTTTTGAAACTTTCACTCGGGGAGTAACCTTTGTAACCCATAAGAGTTCGCTTGAATGGGGCATCAATGGATTTATCAAACATGATATATAAGAAGCCGAATAATGCTCCTCCCAGATGAGCCAAATGAGCAACATTACTGCCTGCACTATCAATAAGCAAAAATTCAAGTATTATAAGGAAACCAATAAGATATTTTGCCCTGACGGGTACCAAAAAATAGAGATATATATGTCGGTTAGGAAAAAGCATACCAAAGGCAATCAAAACACCATATATAGCGCCTGAAGCACCAATTGTTACTGCAGGAGTTGTACCGAGGAGAGGGGGAATAAAAAGTTGGAACAATCCGGCAGCAGCTCCGCATAAAAGGTAATAATAGAGAAATTTTTTGGATCCCCACATATTTTCAATCTCCATTCCAAACATCCACAATGCAAACATATTAAACAGAATGTGACTAAACCCGCCATGCATAAACTGATACGTTATCAATTGCCAAATTTGAAAGTTGTAGCCGTCCGCAAAAGGATTTAAAGCAAACCATTTATTTAAAACATACCAACCCGGAGTACCTTCTATCATCACTTCACCAAATATCATCTGAATGAAGTATACAACAGCATTAATTATCAGTAGATTTTTAATAATCGGAGGGAATACGTTAAATCCACCGAAGCCTCTTGGTCTGTAAGTTCCGTTCAAAATATTTCCTTCATAAAAAAATTAAATATCATTTAAAGCCTCAACACCCGGAAGTACTTTCCCCTCAAGAAATTCAAGCGATGCTCCACCGCCCGTTGACACATGGGAAACTCTATTTTCCAACCCGGCCAAACTGATTGCAGCAGCAGAATCACCACCACCAACAACTGTTACTGCTCCTTTACCAGTTATTTCCGCAAGTGTTTGTGCAACTGAAAATGTACCCCTGGAAAAGTTATCCATTTCAAAAACACCCATTGGTCCATTCCATACAACTGTCTTCGATTTTAACAACTCATCCGTAAACAATTTAATTGTTTCAGGTCCTATATCCAATCCCATTTTGTTGACGGGTATATTATTTACTGAGACAATTTCTGATGGTGAATCATTTTTAAATTCTTCAGCCACAATCACATCAATGGGTAGTAAAAATTTTGTTTTTGAATTGACCAATTGATGTAGCAAATCTTTTGCCATATTCAGTTTTTCTTCTTCCAGTAATGATTTACCAATCTCTTTACCCTGAGCTTTGAAGAAAGTAAATGCCATACCACCACCAATAATTAATGTATCGACCTTATTTATAAGGTTCTTAATAACATCAATTTTACCAGAGATTTTTGCACCGCCTAATACTGCACAATATGGTCGTTCTGGACTGGAAAGTGCTGTTCCAAGATATTCAAGCTCTTTTTTCATCAAATATCCGGCAGCACGGATATCAATAAATTTTGTAACTCCCTCGGTAGATGCATGAGCACGGTGTGCGCTGCCAAATGCATCGTCAATATAGACGTCCCCCCATTTTGCCAGTACTTTCGAGAATGCTTTATCGTTCATTGTCTCACCGGCATGAAATCGTACATTTTCTAATAATAATACATCCCCAGGTTTCATCAAATTTACCGCTGCATCAACATCACTACCAACACAATCATCAACAAATTTAACTTCGGTATTCAGTAGTTCCTGTAATCGAACAGCAACCGGTTTTAAACTAAAC
>JARRKK010000146.1:0-16351 GCA_037388105.1 Ignavibacteriaceae bacterium
CCTAATACGTCATATACTTTTAGAGTTACAAAAGTTGCTTCTTTAACAGAGTATTTAATTGTTTTAGTTGGGTTGAATGGGTTTGGGAAGTTTTGAGACAGATAGAATTCTCCTGGTATAAAATTTTCTACTTCTATTTCATTACTGTATAAATAGTTACCATCGAAATCAATCTGCTTTAGTCTGTAAAAAATTAATTTTGAATTAATATCAGCAAGATCATCCGTAAATGAATATCGAATTGATTTTGTTATTGTTCCACTTCCCTTGATGAATCCAATGAACTGCCATTGTTTAGTAAGCGATGGAGGCGATGACAAAGCTCTTTCAATTTCGAAACCAAGATTATTTGTCTCCGTTGCGATTGTCCAAAATAACTTAACCTTGCCTGGTTCCGAAAAAGCAGTAAACGATTTAATTTCGACCGGAATAGAAGAATCGGAATAACCTGATACATTTATAACCTGAGCTATCATTTCATTTCCTTCTTCAACACGTAAATGAATATCATCCGAAAAACTGCCAATTGTATCTGGATTAAATTGAACTTGTATAAGTTTACCTTCGAATGCTTGTAAAGAAATAGGGAACTCATTCTCAACAGAAAAGAAGGTTGATCTTGAAAAGTATCTGGTAATACTTAACTCATTATTTGAATTATTGGTTATTAAGATTTGTTGAGTCGCAGTATCTTCAATTGCCACACTACCGAAATCAATATTATATCTATCAGCAGTAAATAAATTTGTACGCCACGTATGGCGGAAAGCGCGGTAACTATATACATATGGATCAAATATCATTTCAAATGATTTGGTTCCATCGGAACTAACTTCAATAATTGCAGGATTACTAGATCCACCCCACCCGATAAATGTTCTGCCATTATCAAGCCGGGTCGAATTTCCCATCGATGGAGTATAGCTGTTATTATCAGAATAATCCCATACACGTGTAGCAATTTTATTTTGTTCATCTATGTGATATTCAATTGAACTAGAATATCTGGGTGAAGAAAGATTACCGTTATCAAAAATTGTTAGGTTATTGTTTTGCAGCCTTCTCACATCATGCTGATAGGAAAAACCTCTGTTATCGTTTAAGAACTGAAATTGGTTTTTCTCACCACCTAACCTCCATATTATATCTCCCGTTGTCCTGCTAATTTTGGTAACTTCATTCATATGCCTGCAAGAGATAATTAAATTTCCATCATAATCCATTTCAACGGAATTACCATGAACATAATCAATTGTGTGTGCAGTAAGGTCTATGTTGTAAGAAGCATCTGTTATTTGGAAATGGTCCCAGCTTCTCCATTGAAAAACCACATTATCGTTTTCATCAAGTTCCTGAAGAATTAAGCCGTATACAGTTGCTGCTGTATCACCGCCAGTAACAATCGTATCCATCCTTACTGTTTGCACATCATAACTCATTACTAAATAGTGGTTGTTTGGTAGTAGTTGAAGGTCGTGAATATCAGTGTAATAACCATTTCCACAAGCGAATGTATCAATCACATTATACGAACTGTCCATTCCATAAAATGCACCCGTGCTTTCGTCGCGGTATGTTAAAACTCCATTTGGCTGGATTTTAAAATCCATCGCAAGAGCATTTATCCTTTTGTAGTAAATTGGAATACCATAATTATTGACAATCAGGATATAGTTAGGATCTTCGAAATTTCCCTGATACAACCATGGTGATATAAAAATATATCCATCTGTGGGATTGTTGGAAATTGTAACATGCAAATTTGGTAATTCGAATGTATTTGATTCTGCTCTAACATTACTAACATTTATTTCGGAGGGAGTACTATTATTATTCTTAAAATCCTGATTAACTGACTTTAAATCTTCAAGAAGCATTTTTGAATAATTATTTAAATTGTTATTTTCCCAGGAATCGGCCACATAAAAATCAAAATTAAGATTACCAATATCATCATTATCTGTTGTTTTCAATCCTTTCATTAATTCCACACTTACTTTTTCACCTTCAGTAAAAGGCTGGATTGGTTTGAAGATAATAGTTTTTCCGTCATCCAAAAGGATTATATCAACAGCATGAAAGCCGCTTATCGAACCTGATACATTTATTGAATTTTGAACTTCAGAATTAATAACATCTAGTGGTTTTCCATATCGTATGATGATATTGCTAAATGGGGAGACAAAGGTTGAATTTGCTAAAGGTGATAGGTATTCGAAACTATGCACATTGATACGCTGTGGATGAGCAGGGACGATGAATATTAAAAATGCAATTGTATATGTAAAGGTGAAACAAGTACCCAAATACTTCATTTTGTAAATGGTAAATATGATAAAATCAATTGGATTCAAAAGAACATGACTCTGAAAATACTATGCCAAAGTTTATAAGAAGTTTATAAGATAAGATTTCGAAAGGAATAATATTTTGAGGTTTTGGACTAAACATATTAAAAGAGAGTGTACATTGAGAGGTTCACTTTTTAAGCAGAAATATTCGTGACGTGGGAAATTTGTCAACAACAGATATTGTAATTTCTAACACGCTATCCGGTTATAAGTCAACGATTGAATTATTGGAAAATAGAAACGCCACCGCCAATATATTTTGCTAATTAATGTGTATTCGACAGGATGTGATGAATTGAAAATCTATTTTATAATCTTCTTTTCTCTCAAGACTGTCTCAATAGTATTCTGCCCAATTTCCTGAAGATTGTACTTCACTCTTGTATGAGGTTTATTAATTTTAATATACCTGCCAAGATCGATCGGTGTACCGATAATAACAGAATCGCAGTTGGTTTTATTGATGGTTGTTTCAAGATCCCGCATTTGTTCTTTACCGTAACCCATTGCAGGCAGTAAAATCCCTATATCAGGATATTTTTTGAATGTTGCGCTGATCGATTTAACGGTATATGGTCTTGGATCGACAATTTCTTTTGCACCGAGTTTCTGTGCTGCAACTGTTCCGGCACCATATTTCATTTCGCCATGAGTTAATGTTGGTCCATCCTCAATTACAAGAACCCTTTTTTCTCTTATTAAGTCAGGATTATCAACTGTAACAGGAGATGCACCTTCAATTATAGTTGCCTTAGGATTTATTGAATTAATATTATCCATTACTTCTAATACATTTTGTGAATCGGCAGAATCAATCTTATTTATTATTGCCGCATCAGCCATTCTTAATGATGTGTTTCCAGGATAATAATGTAATTCATGACCGGGTCTATGAGGGTCTACAACGGTAAAGGTAACATTGGCTTTATAGAATGAGAAATCGTTGTTACCTCCATCCCAAAGAATAACATCTGCTTCTTTTTCGGCGTCTCTCAATATTGCTTCGTAATCAACCCCGGCATAAATAATACCGCCACGTGCAATATGCGGTTCGTATTCTTCAATTTCTTCGATTGTACATTTGTGCTTTTTAAGATCGGAGTATTTTGCAAACCTCTGAACCCTCTGCTTGACGAGATTACCATATGGCATTGGATGCCGAATTGCAACAACTTTTTTACCTGCTTTTGTTAAAACTTCAACAATTTTTCTGGAAGTTTGAGATTTGCCGCAGCCAGTCCTAACTGCAAGTACGGCTACGACGGGTTTCTTACTTTTTAATTGTGTTTCTGCTGCACCAAGTAATCTGAAAGATACACCTGCAGCATTTACAATTGATGCTATAGTCATTACATAGTCGAATGTAATATCGGAATAAGAAAAAACAACTTCGTCAACTTTCATTTTTCCATCAATGTTTGGTATCTGCGTTGCGGTAAAAGCAACAACATTGTAATCATTGTTATCTCTGTAAACCGTATTAAAATTATGAAAGTCACGTCCGGCTGCGCCCATAATCAAAACATTTTTTCGAGCCATGAGGGGTTCTCCTTATTTTCGGTTAAGTGAAAAAGATCAAAGAAATCGATAATTCAGTTCTTAAAGCTATAAGTTTTTGCTGAGAAAATCTTCCCAATATTGAATAATGTTTATTAAAAGATTATGAAAAGTATTATTTGAATAAATAAAATTATGATTTCCTGATTATAGAAATGATAATTATAATTATGTATAATTACTTTACTGAATAATTAAATCTTTTATTGCCAATAATATTCTATTAGTGAAATCGTAACTATCCGGCAACATTTTGTAAGCATAACAGCTAACAGAAAATAAGGAGATCGAAAATGAGAATTACATTATTATGTTTTGCAGCATTTATTTTTGTTAAAAGTGTCTTCTCACAGCAATTTGAAACATTTGATAAATACTTTGTGGATAAAACTTTACGCATTGATTACTACCACATTGGTGATGCGAAAGACGAGTTTGTTACAATTGATCAGATTTATAGATATGGTATATGGGCTGGCAGCAGAGTTCATCTGATTGATAATTTTAATTACGGAAGATATTATGTTAAAATTATTGATGCTGCTTCAGGAGAAATAATATATACAAAAGGTTTTGATAGTTATTTTGGAGAATATAAAACAAGTCAACCTGCAATTAATGGTGTTAAAAAAACATTTCAGGAATCAGCAATTATTCCTTCACCGAAGAATAAAATATTTTTTACCTTATATATGAGAGACAAAACTAATAGTTTGAATGAATTTTTTAGAGCAGAAATAGATCCCGAAAGTGTTAATATCAGGAATGATGATTTGAGTGATCAGTCAATAAAAATATTTGAATCTGAAAATAATGGGGATCCTCATACCAGAGTTGATGTTGCTATATTAGCTGAAGGATATACTAATCTGGAAAAAGAAAAATTTCGTAAAGATCTTGCCTATTTTACTAATGTATTTTTTGAACCTGATCCATATAAATCCAACGAAAAATTCTGAAAGATATTTGTTAACAGAAGACAATAAATCTTTAAGGGATATTGCAGCTAATGTTCCTTATGATGCGATTTATATAATGGTAAATAGTAGCAGATATGGTGGGGGAGGAATTTATAACTTCTATTGTACTTTCACTTCAGATAATCAGTGGAAGGATTATGTTTTCCTTCATGAATTTGGGCATTCATTTGTGGGTCTTGCAGATGAATATTATACATCCAGTACGGCGTATAATGACTTTTATCCATTGGGTGTTGAACCAACTGAAGCAAATATTACTGCCCTTCTGGATCCATCAAAATTAAAATGGAACAAATTGAAAAGTGAGGGTATCGAAATACCAACACCGTGGGAAAAAACAGGTTATGATGCTATGGATAATATGTGGCAAAGTGAACGTAGTGAATTAAATGATAAAATTGCGCAACTTAAAAGGGAAAAAGCACCGCAGCAAGAAATTCTAAAAGCGATACAACAATATGATCTCAAGGATAAAATACATTCAGAGGAAGTTGATTCATATTTGGAAAAAAGTAAGTTCGCTGGAATGGTAGGCGCTTTTGAAGGAGCAGGATATTCTTCACAAGGATTATACAGGCCAATGCTGGATTGTATAATGTTTTCAAAAGGCAATAAACCTTTTTGCAAAGTATGTGAGCAAGCTGCACGTGAAATGATTGATTCCTATACAGAGTAATAATTGTTTATGATCACATTGAATGATTAATAAGAATAATTTTTAAATCTATACGGAAGGAATATCAATACAGAAGCTATTTAATAAAATTTCTCTAAAAATTCTCGCTCTTCTTGAGAGACTCCGGCTCACCGAGCATACTTTCCTGATCATTATAGCCATTGTAATTGGTCTGCTTGCTGGATTTGCTGCAATTGGTATCAGGGCATTAATTTTAGAAATCTCACGTCTATCCTTTACCGGTACAGGGAACATGCTGGAAAATATATTAAACACAACCTGGTTTTGGATAATTATTGTTCCAATAATTGGCGGTTTAATTGTTGGTCCCATTATTTACTTTTTTGCTCCTGAAGCAAAAGGACACGGTGTGCCGGAAGTAATGCAGGCGATTCTACTTAAGGGCGGAGCTATCCGCGGAAGGGTGGCATTCATAAAAGCTATCGCATCAGCAGTTACAATTGGTACGGGAGGTTCTGTAGGAAGAGAGGGCCCTATCATTCAGATTGGCTCAAGTCTTGGCTCTATTGTAGGACAGTTTTTTAAAGTTCCGGCCAGAAAATTGAAAACCCTGGTAGCTTGCGGTGCAGCAGCTGGCATCGCCGCAGCCTTTAATGCGCCAATAGCAGGCGCACTTTTCGCAGTTGAAATAATACTCATGGATTTTGCGGTAGCTCAGTTTTCACCAATCGTTATATCATCGGTGATGGCTACTGTAATATCAAGAAGTTTCGAAGGTGATTTTGCTGCATTTATTGTACCAAAGTATGAATTAATTTCACCATATGAAATTGGATTCTATTTTGTGCTGGGAGCAATGAGTGGAATGACAGCTTATATTTTTATAAAGGCATTATACTTTTCTGAGGATTATTTTGATGAAAAACTAAAATTTCCGGAATATCTAAAACCCGCAATTGGAGGACTGGGTGTTGGTATAATAGCACTTGCATTTCCACAGATAATGGGTGTGGGCTATGACAGCATGAATCATGCTCTCTATGGAAATATGATCTGGTATTTGGCAATTGCATTAGTCTTTGTAAAAGTATTAGCAACTTCAATTACATTAGGCTCAGGAGGATCTGGGGGAATATTTGCGCCGTCATTATTTATGGGTGCTATGCTGGGTTATTTTTTCGGTTCGTTTGTCCATCAATATTTTCCGGAAATATCGGCTTCCCCGGGTGCGTACGCACTTGTGGCAATGGGCGGGTTGGTTGCAGGGACTACAAGAGCACCAATAACAGCAATTATTATCGTCTTCGAGCTTACAAACGATTACCATATAATTTTACCCCTGATGATTACTTGCATTATCAGTACGATCATATCATCTAAGCTTTCACGGGAATCTATATATACATTAAAACTGCTCCGAAGAAACATCGGCATTAAAGAGGGAATGGAAACAAACGTGATGGAATCAATTAATGTTGGAGATGTTTACAGCAGGGAATTCGAATCTATAAAAGCCACAGATAATTTTAGTGAGATTGTAAACAAAACTATTAGAGGAAAAGAAATTGATTATCCTGTAATTGCTAGTAATAACAATTTAATTGGGATAATTTCACTGAATGATATTAAAGATTATTTGTTCGATAAAGATTCACTTCAAAACCTTCTAATAGCAGGGGACATTGCAAATACTAATATTGAAACTGTTACCACAGAAGATAACTGCGGTACTGTAATGGAAATATTAGGCCGTTATGATTATGAAGGTTTACCAGTTGTGGAAAAAAAGGGATCAAGAAAAATTATTGGGGTTATCTGGAGGAAGGAAATATTGGGTGAATATCATAGAGTTATCGAAAGAAGAGACATAGCATCGAACCTTGCCAGTAGTATTACAATGAAGGAAGACACTTTAGTTCCCCCAAATCATTTATTGGTAAATCAATACGCGAATTAAATATTAGAGCTATATATGGCGTTGATGTTTTGTCAATTAAAACTATTGAGAAAAGGGGTGAAAAAATTAAAGCGATTCCTAATCCAGATTATGTAATTCAGAAAGATGATCTTTTAGTAATTGCCGGCGAGATTAAGAATATTAATGTACTTAAACATTTAGATTGATAATTATTGTTTATTATTATTCATAACTTATCAGAAAGCAGATTAATAATATATTTGCTTTTCACTTCCGGTAAATAAACAGGTAATAGTACTAATTAATATGAAAACAAAACTTGAAATTGCTAAAAACTGGCTACCCCGATACACGGGTACAAAATTGGATGAGTTCGGCGAATATATGCTTCTAACAAATTTCCACAATTATGTTGAACAGTTTAGTGAGAAATTTAATTGCGATATAAAAGGAGTTGGCCGTCCAATGCAAACCGCTACTAATGCTGATGGTTTAACAATAATTAATTTTGGGATTGGATCTGCAAATGCAGCCACAATTATGGATCTTCTAGCAGCAAAGAGTCCAAAAGGAGTGCTGCTGCTCGGCAAATGTGGTGGACTTAAAAAATCTACTGAAATTGGTCATTTCATTCTTCCCACAGCTGCGATTAGAGGAGAGGGAACAAGCAACGACTATAAAGCACCGGAGATACCAGCACTTCCATCTTTTAAATTACACAAATTTATTTCTGATAAAATTGTACTGCGGAATCTCGAATATAGAACCGGTGTGGTCTATACAACAAACAGACGAGTATGGGAATGGGATGAAGATTTTAAAAGCCGGTTAAAAAGACTTTCTACTATAGCTATTGACATGGAAACTGCAACTCTTTTTATAGTGGGACTTGTTAACGAAATCCCCCGAGGTGCCTTGTTGTTGGTTTCTGACGTTCCAATGATTCCGGAAGGAGTTAAAACAGAAGATTCTGATAAAATTGTTACTGAAAAATTTGCAGACTTACATCTTGAAATCGGTATAGAGGCAATGACAGAAATTGGTGAAAAAGGGGAACAAATAAAACACTACACTTATTAGTGCAATAACAAATAAGTAAAATACTTTTAATGTGAAGTATTATGCATAGGAATATGGTTCACACTGGATTTTATCTTCATTTCCAAATATCTTTCTGCAGACCAGCAGAGGGATACCCACATAAGCCCAAGTGCCCAACCAGCCAATACCTCCGTGACAGTGTGTACTGCGCCAACTATTCTACTTAAACCGATTAGAAAGATAATTATGGAAGCACATGTCAAAGTGTAGATTCTTACTATTTCCCTTCTTTGTTTTCGCGTAAGGAAAACTGCAAGTGTTAAGTAAAATACCAATGCTAACATTGCATGTCCGCTGGGGAATGGGGCTATACTACTTATTAACAAATCAATTGGCTCATAAGGAGTTTCATCTGCAAATATAAGTTTCATAACAATCATGATAATAACAGCACCTGCTATGACGCTTAAAAATTTCCATAACAATTTATGTTCTGTTCTAATCTTATAATAAAATACAACAAGAGTAACGCCTATTAATAATAATACTTTCCCGCCTAATGCTGATATATCGTTAACAATGCGCACGAACCAATCTGGACCCAGTTTTTCGCTCCATTTATTTGTATAACCTAGTGTCTCAAGTAGAAAGTTATCCGTCCAGCTGGAAATGCCGTTTGTTAAACCCAGAAGAGTAAAAGTGAATAAAAGTAGACCTGTTAGGAAAAGTATATATGCCGTTAACTTTTTCTGTCTTTCCTTTTCGTATGAGTAAACAATCCCATTGTAATGATGTCTATGATGAGTAGATTCGTGCATAATATGAACGCTGATTCACAATAATATTTAAGTTTGATTTAAAATCTTATAAACCATCAATTATTCTGCCAATTATTTGAATATAAAAGCGCCAATGATCCTCGAACAATAATAGTCAACCAAGAAAAATAGTAAAGATTACCATAGGATTAAGAGATAAATGCTAATTGGTTATGAATTATCCAATACCTTATTTGTTGATTTTTTGATTTCCTTCGTCTTTATTAATTGATGGTAAAACAAATCATTGGTTAGAACAGGTTTAATAGTTTAAAATTTTACTTTTAAAATATGCTTTTGGCACGCAAATTTAGATTCACAAATCGTTAATATTTATATTGCCCTAATGATAATTCTTTCGTAGAAGGATAAATCATTGATATTATAGACGTTTAGAAGACCGGATTCAAAATTATAGTTCACTAATTTTTCCATCTATCACAAATTCAGTGATTTATTGATAATCTATTCTTAATTTCTAACTCTCTTATTTACAATTAATTCCAAGGTAATAGAATGAGAATGGTTTTTCGTTTTGTCTCAACAATTTTCTTAATAGTCGCGTTATTTATTTCATGTTCCAAAGAAGAAAAATTTGTGGGAAGTTTTTATCACACTCCTGATTACATTAAACCCGGCGATGAAATTACTATTAAATATAATCCTGATAGTAGTAATCTAAGTGGAAAAGAAGATATTTCACTTATAGCTTATCTATACAATAATAAACTAGATAACACTGTGGATGTTCCTTTAACAAAGGAAGGAAGAATCTATACAGGAACTGTTAAAACCGAACAGAACACCCTTGGAGTTCTATTCAAATTTACTTCAGATAAAGAAGTTGATAATAACAATAAAGATGGTTACGCAGTTTTTGTAAACGATGATCAGGGCAACCGGTTGGCAGGGAGTTACGCCGGATATGGTGCTGCGTATAATCGCTGGGGAGCTTATTATCTTGATATGGAAAGGGATAAAGAAAAAGCATATAAATTAATTATCCAAGACTTTACGGAGCACCCTGAAATTAAACCTCTCTTTTTACAAACTTATTTCGAAGTAGTATCAGGGATTAAACCTGAAAAGAAGGACGGGATAATTAAGAAAGAATTAGATGCCCTTGCTAAGTCAACTCCATCCGGGCTGGAAGCGTTGACTGCATTAGCTGCCTGGTATCAAAGACTTGGAGAGGAAGAGTTGGCAGTAGAATATAAATCCAAACTGCTCGAACTTTATCCTGAAAGTGAGTTTGCTGAAGATTTGAAAATAAAGGACTTTAAAAAAGAAGAAGATCTAAATAAAAAAATTGAATTGGCAGAAGATTTTGAAATGGATTTTCCGAAAAGTGAGAATATCGAATATCTGTATGATTTAATTGCAAACGGTTACAGGGACAAAAAAGATTATAAGGGGGCTCTAAGTTTCCTTCAGAAATATGGTAATAAAACGAGTACATATAGATTTTATGCAGTTGTTAAAAGAATGCTGGATGAAAATGCCGATATGAGCCGAGCATTAAGTATAATAAACCTTGGTGTTGAAAGAAGTAGAAATGAATTAATAAAATCATCACAGGCAAAACCGAATTATTTATCAGAAAGTGAATGGCTCAAGGAAAGGGAATATTATTTAGGATTAAATCTGTATGCACAGGGCAGTGTGCTTTATAATTTAGATCGAAGAAAAGAGGCTTTAGCTGCATTTGAGGAAGCGACTCAAATCACAAATGGAGAAGATGAAGTAATTAATGAGTCGTATGCAAAATCGTTGGTAGAAAATGGTAATTATGAGATTGCAATGACAAAGATCTCAAACTTTATTAAATCCGGTTATTCAACTGCGCAAATGAAAGATTTTCTGAGAGAAGCATATCTGAACGAAAATGGTACAATAGATGGATTTGAATCCTATACTTCACAGTTTGAAGATGCAGCAAAAGAAAAATTAATTGCAAAACTAAAAGATGAAATGATACTGGAGCCTGCACCTTCATTTACATTGACAGATATTGATGGAAATGAGGTATCACTTGCAATGTATAAAGGTAAAACGGTGATTATCGATTTCTGGGCAACCTGGTGTGGACCTTGTCTCGCTTCTTTCCCTGGTATGAAAAAATCTGTTAAAAAATATCAAGACGATGAGAATGTAAAATTCTTATTTGTTAATAGTTGGGAAAGAGTTGATGATAAAAGAGTGAATGCATCAAATTTTATTTCGAAAAATGATTACCCGTTTCAAGTATTGATGGATTCTGAGAACAAAGTTATAGAAAAATATAGAGTAAGCGGAATCCCGACGAAGTTTATTATTGACGGTGAAGGTAATATCAGATTTAAAAGTATTGGATTTTCAGGATCGGACGATAAATTGGTTGAAGAATTATCAATTATGATTTCAATGCTTAATTAATTAGTGTATTTATAAATTATATTTTAACTGAGCTTACTCCAAAACTGAGTAGATTTCGGAAAAAGAAATGGGATGGAATAAGCTATCTAACTAACAAATGAGTTAGTTTATTAACTGTTTGTAATGATTATATCTATCCAAAATTTCCCTTACATAATGAACAGTTTCTATCCCCCTCGCATAGCCGCTTTTAACAATATCATCGTTATAATATTTTGGATTTGATTTCATTGCTAAATAATTCTCTACATTGTCATTCCACACATTAGGATCACCCCCATATTTTTCTGTTAATCCTCTTGCATCAGCAATATGACCCTGACCAATATTGTAAGAAGCTAGTATAAATTTAATTCTTTCCGATGAGTCAGGTATAGAATCAATCCAAAGGTCATTAAGAAAAGCCAAATACTTAAATCCGGCTTTAAGATTCTGATTGGGATTGTATACATCTTCTACACCAAACTGCTTTGCAGTGCTAGGCATCAGCTGCATTAACCCGGCAGCACTTGCCCAGGAATTTGCATTTGGATTAAATTGAGATTCCTGATAAATAAGAGAAGCGCTCAACCGCCAATCCCAGCCGAGCTTTTCCGAATATTTTTTAATTTGATCATCATATCTGGAAATTCCTCCGCCTGTTTGTGAAAAATACTTACTAGTTACTCTTCTTTCATACGCATATCTATCCGTAAAGTATTTTTTATAGATTACTGCAAAATCAACTGTTGATTTTATACTATCTATCCAATTATTTATTAGGTTTATTAATTCAGTTGAATCTTTTTTAACAGCCCAGGCAATTCTCTGCGAAAGAGAAATGGGGGTCACCACGTCAATATTTCCAAAATTTGTGACATTCAAGTTGGCTATATTGTCATCAGAAATTGTATAGTCAATTTCACCCGATGCTACCATAGCTATTAAATCTTCGGTTGTTAATTCAGGTTCAGCTTCCACAATTATAATATCACCTCCAATTTCATCAGATAGGTTCTGTAGTCTTCGTATATATGATGAACTGCTGCGAACGACAATTGTTTTTCCTATTAAATCTTCCGGATCACGAATAAGTTGATTTTCTATTTTATCAAGTGTCATCTGTTCCCAGTTATCCGGTTTACGTTGTACAAGTACCTGTGTGACAATATTTATTGAATGTGTGAATTGAACTTCTCTTAACCGGTCTTTTGTAATTGTTAGATTAAATGCAATTATATCACCTTTTCCTGAATTTACAAGGTTGAACATTTCACCGATATTCTTTACTAATTTAAGTTCTAGTACTAAATTAAGATTATCCGCCAGTTTACTTACGAGATCATAATCAAAACCCATTGGCTGACCCTTGTAAATAAAGTAGCTGTATGCATTATAACCTGTGAGAGCAACAAGCTTTGTTCTTATAAATTTTTCTTTTTGTTTTTCTTCAGATACCTTTTCCGATTTGCAACTATAAAGCAGAACAACGCAGAAGAGAATAACGATAATGGATTTGAAATAATTCAATTTTTAATTACAACTAAATTGCTAGATTCTAAAAAAATACAAAAATGTACTTAATGTGACAACTATAAACGATATTATTTACAGTACAATGTTAACGTTTCATTGTAATTTGTTCATTATAAAATATTTGTTTTGAGTTTATTTGTTAAATAGTATCGGTGTTTAATTTTAATGATGACAGTTATAGAGAGGTGTAGAGAGTTGGTGATTAACTAAAAGTAAAATCCATACCAAACTCCGCTTTGAGATATTCTAATTGTTGGTAGAGGTAATCTTATAAAATTTAATTCACTTTTAATGAATCTGAATAAACCCCAATCATCCAGAATTGGTATTTTTCTAATATCGATATCCATTCCGATAAAAAATTCCTTCTTTCCAGTCCATAGATTACCGGCAAGATCTTTTGCACTATAACCAAAAGCGATTCCCAGTGGTGCAAGCCATTCGGGATATCCTTCTTTCCACTTTTCAGGAATGTAATGATGAATATTAACAGTTAGCCAAAAAGTCATGCCTTCATAATCTTGTATGAAGGATTCAGGTGGAATAACATAATCACCACTCCAAGCAATTCATAGTTAAATTGTTGAAGCACAAAATAACCGGAACCAATTGTATTTGCCAACAAATCACCCCAGCTAAATCCCCAATTTTTCATGAACCCGTCTGATATTTCTATTTGTAACATCCATAGCCATCCTGTTAGTGCACCGTACCAGACTGAGCTAGTACCAGATATTCCTGACCACCGGTATAGTTTTGAAGTGAGATCGCTAACAAAAAAGCTTGTAGTGAAGTGCCCCATTTTATCCATATACTGCCACTTTTTCATATCTTTGTTGAAATCAAGAGTATGGAAGCCGGTGGTTTCATCCTTATACCATACTTCACTCGCATATTGGTAAGCGATTAAATCTGCAGCAGCGATTGCACCAAAGGAAGTAAATAGTTTCCCATAATTTAATTCAGATTTATCCCGCCAATATGTACCGTCTATCATTTGAAATGAAGTTACATTTAACCCATTAATTTTTTTCTCTGATTCATGGCTTAGTTGAATTGGTGCGAGTGTATTTCTATGAAATGAGTTTTGATATTCATCTATGGTATTATTTCTGAAGGCAAGGGAATAGTAGTAATCATCTGCTGAATGGTCATCAGATGATTTATAATCTGTATCATTAGAATTTAAAGTTGGTTCACTTTGCATCAAATAATTGGTTGTATCAGTTGCACTAGTTGTTTTGGAAGTTATATCCTGTGTTCTGCAAACAGATTGTACTATTACCAAAAATGCAATTATTGTAGTGAAAGAAGAAATCTTAATACCCCTTTTACGAATATATATGTATTATGACCATACCTAAGTCAACAAAAACTATCAACTTTTAATCATCCTTTTAAAAAAGAATGCGAGCATTTTAGGATTAACCAGTAAATACTTAAAAACATTCCGGAAATAGACACTAGGAATGATTTTCTGATCAAATTTAATGTTTCTTTTAAAACAAACGGCGAGCCAAAACCAACATTTTCATTAAATCAATGAATTGTTGATTTATTCCACTTTTATAAACGAATAATGGTGATTAATGCTAGGGTAAAATGAAAATAAAAGGGGTGCTAAAAGTAAAATCCATACCAAATTCCGCTTGGCGAAATTCTTATTGTAGGGAGCGGCAACCGAAGGAAATTAAGCTCACTCTTTAAAAATCTGAAAAATCCAGAATCATCCAGTATAGGTATTTTTCTAAGATCAATATCTAATCCAACAAATAATTCTTTTCTCCCACCCCAGGGATTACCAGCGATTCCTTCTGCGCCATAACCAAAAGCTATTCCAAACGGAGCAAGCCAGGTTGGATACCCCTTCTTCAACTTTTCAGGAAAGTAATGATAAATGTTAACTGTTAACCAAAAAGTTATTCCTTCGTAATCTTCTATTAATCCTCCGGGATCTCTGTAATACCTATCTTCTTTCCAGGCATCAGATTTATGCCAGCTAAATTTAGGCTGAATGCCTCCGAGTAAATCATAGTTAAACTGTTGGAGTACAAAAAATCCTGCACCCATTGTATTTGCTAGCATGTCGCCCCAGCTAAATCCCCATTCCGACATAAACCCATCTGAAATTTCAATTTGCAATGTCCAAATCATTCCGGTTAGCGCCCCATACCAAACGGAACTATTCCCGGATAATCCTGACCACCTGTAAAGTTTTGAGCTAAGATCGCTAACAAAATATGCATCAGTGAAGTGTCCAATCTTATCCATATACTGCCACTTTTGCATATCGTTATTGAAATCTAAAGTATGGAAGCCAGTGGTTTCTTCTCTGTACCAAACTCCCCGTTGATATAGATAAGCAATCAAATCTACAGCGGCAATTGCACCAAATGTTGTAAATAGTCTCCCATAATCTAAATCAGTTTCGTCACGCCAGTATGTTCCATCAATCATTTGAAGTGGATATACATTATTTGAAGCATTCATTTTCTCATTTGAGAGGTTGAGTGGAATAGATTCAAATGTTTTCTCTTGTGATGCCTGTTGAAGTTTCTCCTGTTGATTCTCTCTTAAAACGAGAGATGCAAAATTTTTGTCTGTTGAATCATCTTTGGATGAATCATAATCTATAGAAGGGTAGATAGTTTTTGAAGTATTTTGAACCTGATGAAGAGTAGTATCTATACGGATAGTTGAAATGGTAGCTATAGTTTGTGTTCTGCACACGGATTGAGCTAGTAACAACAATGCAATAAATGTACTAATAAAATAGATCTTTATTTCCGCTTTCATGAATTAACATATTTTATTTTAATCACTAATTCAATAGACAAGTTTCTGTGATTGGAATATTACAATATCCCTTTGCACAACAAGTGTTGTACCAAAATTATTCAATTCATTAATAAAAGTGATAGGTTATTTGAAATATATCGTGAATTGTTAGTTTTTTAAACTGACCATCAAATTAAAATATTTTTAACAATTGCCATTGTCATATCATCATGTACCTTTGCAGGCCCTTTAAACTGGTTCACGAAGGATAATACAAGTTCCCCCAATTCTTGTGATGTTAAATTGGAATTTCTTGATAATATATTTTTTAACCTCTCTTC
>JARRKK010000147.1:0-10435 GCA_037388105.1 Ignavibacteriaceae bacterium
TTTTGAAGAAAACTATCTTAAGCTGTCCGCTGCCAGTTTTCAAAATCTGAACGATTTAATTGCTGATCTCGAACAGATTAAAAAATACCTGAACTACCAAAAGAGAAAAAACTAAATTTAACAATTCAACTTGACCGCTTACTTTGGTAAACCGTTAAAACGGTTATCATCTTATTATTTTCTAATTAACCCAGGACTTAAGTCGTGGGTTAATGAAACAAGAAATCCTTCTTTTGTAACCGTTTCAACGGTTTTTATAATAATTGAATAACTAAACGGTCAACTTGAATTAAGAATGTATTATTACTTGTAATAAAACTCCTCTTTAGGTAGAAGTTTAATTTTACCATTCGTTACTTCACTCAATTCAATTGTAATTTCCTTTAGAGAAGATGGTTTTATACCACACTCGAATTCAGCTTCCTCTTGATAATTAGATTTTACAATATTCGCTTCGTGGTTTGACATAATTCTGTGGATATGGCTGATACTATCAAAGCCAGAAATAACAATTATTTTTTGATATAGAGCTTTTGATATTTTATCGGCTTTCTCCAGCACGGTTAAAGCTGAAGTATAATATGCTTTCCCCAATAACCCGACTCCTAATTTTGTACCACCAAAGTACCTTATCACAACAACCACTACGTTCACTAAATTAAAATGATCAATCGCGTTCAGGATTCTTACACCGGCTGTTCCGTTTGGTTCACCATCATCTGAATATTTAAATTTTTGATCTGTAAACCGGTAGCTAAAACAGTGGTGTGTTGCGTCGTAGTATTTTTTCTTTACTGAAGTCATAATTTCATTTACTTCAGTCTCATTTTCGCAATGATAAACCTGTCCGAGAAAAGTTGAACCCTTTTCCTTAAATGAGTATTCAGAGAAATTATCCACCGTTACTATCTTTTCGGGATAATTCATATTAGAAAAGTCGGAGAGTGCAATGTTATATAAATTGATTATCAGAACTTCAATAAGTAATATAGTTATTTGAATTATTAGAATGTAAAGCGTTGGAAAAAGAAACGATAATTATAAAGGGTGCCAGAGAGCATAATCTTAAGAATATCGATATTGAGATTCCGAGAGATACATTTACTGTAATAACAGGTCTTTCCGGTTCAGGAAAATCTTCACTTGCATTCGATACAATTTATGCAGAAGGGCAAAGAAGATATATCGAATCTCTTTCCGCTTATGCACGCCAGTTTCTGGATATGCTTGAAAAACCGGATGTTGATCTGATAGAAGGGTTGAGCCCGGCAATTTCAATTGAACAAAAATCAACTTCAGGTAATCCGCGTTCAACCGTTGGTACGGTTACTGAAATTTATGATTATTTGCGACTAATAGCCCATTGTTATAACTGTGGAAAGCCGGTTCAGAAGCAAACCACTGCTCAGATCATAGATTCAATTCTTACAAATCTTAAAGGAAAAAATGTGATGATCCTTGCACCCGTAGTGCGTGGGAGAAAAGGTCATTACAGGGAATTATTTGAAGAGATATTATCTGATGGTTTTTTAAAAGTCAGAGTTGATGGCGAAGTTCATGATATTATTAAGGGATTTCAGGTTGACAGGTATAAAATCCACAATATTGAAATTGTTGTCGACAAACTAATTGTAAAGCAAAATGCAAGAAGCAGGTTGAGTGAATCGGTTGAGGTTGCACTTAACCACGGAAGCGGTATTGTTGTTATCAGTTTCGGTGAAGAGGATAAAATATATAGTCGCCACTTGGCTTGTTTAAATTGCAATATAAATTATCGGGAGTTAGCTCCCAATTCTTTTTCATTTAATTCACCATATGGTTCTTGTTCTGAATGTGAGGGATTGGGTGAAAAGAAAGAACTTGATATTAACTTAATCATTCCTGATTGGAATAAATCAATAAATGAAGAAGGATTAGCGCCATTAGGAAAACCGCGTTCAATTTGGTTCTTTACACAGTTAGATGAAGTATCCAAACTGTATAACTTTGATTATGATACACCTCTGAATAAGTTATCTAAAGAACAAATTGATGTTATAATTAATGGAAGCAAAGAAAAAATTGCTTTCTATTACACATACGGCAGCGGGAGACCTGTTAAGTATATGCACCGCTTTTCAGGTGTTATCAGGCACTTAAGGAATTATTATACTTCAACTTCTTCTACCAGAACAAGTGAATGGGTTGAATCTTACATGAACACAATTATTTGCGAAAGCTGCAACGGCGGAAGATTAAAAAAAGAATCACTTGCTGTTCTGTTCCAAAATAAAAATATCAGTGAAATAACAAAACTATCAATAAGAAGAACAACTGAATTTTTTGATCAGATTAAACTAAGTGGTAATGCGGCAATAATTGCTAAACCTATTCTTAAAGAAATTACCGAGAGACTTCATTTTCTGCTCAATGTTGGATTGGACTATTTAACTCTAAACCGGTCAGCCAGAACATTATCGGGGGGAGAGTCACAAAGAATACGACTCGCCACTCAAATCGGTACGCAGTTAGCGGGAGTGCTCTATGTACTTGATGAACCATCAATTGGTTTACATCAGAGTGATAATATTAAGCTAATTACTTCTCTTAAAAAGCTGCGGGATCTTGGAAACACGGTTATAGTTGTTGAACATGACAGGGAAACCATCGAAACTTCTGATTATATTGTTGATCTTGGTCCCGGTGCTGGAGAACACGGAGGTGAAATATGTGTGAAAGGGGAAACAAAGAAACTCATAGATTCCGACAATGGATTTAACTCGCTAACTCTTAGTTATCTCCGCACAAAAGAAAAAATAAAAGTTCCGGTACAAAGACGAAAAGGGAACGATAAATTCATTCAGCTTTATGGTGCACGCGGGAATAATCTACAGGATGTAAATCTAAAAGTGGTGCTTGGTACATTAACGATCATTACGGGTGTAAGCGGATCCGGAAAATCTTCTTTAGTTGATGAAACTCTTGTAAAGATTTTGATGAGGAAAATCTACAAGTCTAAAACAGTTCCATTACCGTACAAAAGTATTGATGGACTGGAAAATATTGATAAAATAATTGAAATAGATCAAACACCGATAGGAAGAACCCCGAGATCTAATCCGGCTACTTATACCGGTTTATTCACTTTTATCAGAGACTTGTTTTCACAGCATCCTGAATCAAAAATAAGAGGATACAAACCCGGACGCTTTAGTTTTAATGTTACCGGCGGCAGGTGTGAAGGATGTTCGGGAGATGGTCTAAAGAAAATAGAAATGAATTTCCTGCCGGATGTTTATGTTACTTGCGATGTTTGTAAAGGTAAAAGATATAACAGGGAAACATTAGAAGTTCTCTATAAATCAAAGTCAATTGCAGATATTCTTGAAATGCGTATTGATAAAGCACTGGAGTTTTTTGCTGATCTTCCAAGAATAAAAAGAAAGTTGCAAGCTATACACGATGTTGGTTTAGGTTACATCAAACTTGGACAACAGGCAACTACACTCTCAGGTGGCGAGGCACAGCGTGTAAAACTTGCAACTGAATTGAGCAAAGTAAGTACCGGGAAAACCTTGTATGTTCTCGATGAGCCTACGACGGGCTTACATTTTGAAGATGTAAGAATCTTACTGGATGTATTAAACAAGCTGGTTGATAAAGGAAATACAGTTATTGTGGTCGAACACAATATGGATGTAATTAAAATGGCTGACTGGATAATTGATCTTGGGCCCGGTGGAGGTGAATTTGGTGGTAAAATTATTGCAGAGGGAAAACCGGAAGATATAATAAAATGTAAAAAGAGTTTAACAGGACAATTTTTAAAAGCAGAACTTGTTTAATAAACATCTAATAATTTTAATGCCATTAAAAAGATGGCAATAACCAGTACAACTTTAATTATACCCTCTCCTTTTTTAACCTGAATTTTTGCACCCCACCATCCACCAACGGCATTACCTATTGCTAAAAAAATGCCAAACAACCAGTTTACGTTGTCTGTAATAATAAATATTGTAATAGCAGGAATAGTATAGACAAGTACTATAAAAACCTTATACATATTCACCCTTACAAGATCCAGCTTCATAAGCTTTTGGAGTGAAGCCATCAGTAAAAATCCAACACCTACCTGTATAAATCCACCGTAGAATCCAATACCGAGCATAGATAAAAAAACACCGATATTCAGCTTAGGTTCTTTTTCTTCGTTAACTGATTTATTTTTTGGCAGAATCATCGATACAATTATTCCAATCATTACTATGCCCAGAATGAGTTTAAATAATTCATCATCTAACCTGGCTGCGAATAATGCGCCGGTAATAGCACCTGGAATAGTGAATAACGATATTTGTATGCTTCTTTTTAAGTCGAAAAATTTTTCATTTTTAAAGGATTGCACAGCGGAAACGTTTTGAAGCAGAATGGCTATCCTGTTGGTGCCGTTGGCAATAGATGTATCCAGACCGAGAAAAATAAGAGTCGGTAATGTTAAACTGGAACCTCCTCCTGCAGTAACATTAATAAATCCGGCTATCATTCCAACAGCTATTAAAATAAGTAAGGAGAATAGATCGGGTATAAGCGGCAACGTTTATTTTAATAATAATTAAGATTGATTGTGTTAAATTTATTAAATTTGTTACCATTAACCCTATTGGTTGATAATAAATAGAATTAAAAAATAATAAAGTTGAAAGTGTAATAATATGTCTGCCTGGAATTGGGATATAGAAAATAAAAAGTATTTAGAAAAAACAATTGCCCGATGCAGAAAACAAAAAATAATCCTTCCAACATTTGCCCAATTAAAAAATCCCGATAGTATTCCCGAAACGATTAAATCTAATTTAACGGATATAGATATGCAGGAATTGGATCCCATTAATCTCTACCGAATTAACTGGAGAAACGATCCTGACACAGGTGGTATAGGAGATATAAATTTTATTGAAATTCCGAAAGAAATTACAGGTGTGAATGCAAGGATAATTGGTCTGGTTGGAAAATTTTTTCCTACAGGTGCACACAAGGTTGGAGCCACTTATGGATGCTTAGTTCCTTATCTTGTTACGGGAAGATTCAATCCTGACTACCATAAAGCTGTATGGCCCTCAACGGGAAACTATTGCAGGGGTGGAACATTCAATTCAGCACTACTTGGTGTTCACCCGGTTGCAATTCTACCCGAAGAAATGAGTAAAGAAAGATTTGAATGGCTAAAAAAACTTGGCGCGGAAATATATGCCACACCAGGATGCGAAAGTAACGTTAAGGAAATTTATGATAAATGCCACGAACTTGAAGCAGAGAGTGATGAGTATTTTATTTTTAATCAGTTCGACCAGTTTGGAAATTCAGTTTGGCATTATGAAGTAACCGGATACACAATCGAAAGTTTGTTTAACCAGATTAGAAATAAGAACAACAGGTTAAGCGGTTATGTGAGTGCAACAGGTTCTGCAGGTACAATTGCTGCTGGTGATTATCTTAGAACAGTTAATCCAATGATAAAAGTTTGTGCAACTGAGGCTCTGCAATGTCCAACCCTTTTATTAAATGGATATGGAGGCCATAGAATAGAAGGTATCGGTGATAAGCATATTCCGTGGATTCATAATGTTAAGAATACAGATTGTGTCGCAGCAATTAATGATGAAGATACTTTAGATCTTCTGAGATTATTTAACGAACAATTAGGGAAAGAGTTTTTAATATCGCAAGGATTGAGTGAGAGTATGGTTGAGAAACTTTCTTACCTTGGTATTTCATCCATTTGTAATCTGCTTGCCTCAATAAAAGTAGCTAAATATTATGAGTTCAGCGAAAAAGATGTAATCTTTACAATCTTCACCGATTCTGTAGATTTGTATAATTCACGATTAGAAGAGATGAATAATGACAGAGGAAGCTATAACTCAACACAAGCCGCAATAGATTATAATTCTTCACTTATTAAACAAAAGACAGATAACTTCCTTGAGTTATCTTTTCTGGAAAAAAAGCGAATACATAATTTAAAATATTTTACCTGGGTTGAGCAGCAGGGGAAAGAGGTTGAAGAGTTGGATGCACAATGGTATGATGATAGTTATTGGGAAGAAAGATTTTCAATTGTTAATGAATGGGATAAGTTGATCGATAGTTTTAATAAGAAGGTTGAAATTCAGGTCCAAACTGCATGAGAATTAAGAACGCCTGGATTTGCCAGATAACTAATCATTCTATAAATCCGATATTCGGTGAACTATCAATTAAAGATGGTAAAATAGAAGAGATAATTCCAGCCGATTCAGATAAAGCCAGCGATACTAAAACTGATAAAGATAGTATTGATGCTGCCAATAGGGTAGTTACTATTCCAAACATTAATTTCCACGATCATTTTTATTCACGGCTTGCAAAGGGCTTAACAATAAAAGGAGATACAAATAACTTCCAGAATATTCTAAGCAATCTTTGGTGGAAGCTGGATATGATTCTGGATAATGATATGATTAAGGCATCAGCGCAGTTGGCAGTTCTCGAATCAATCAGAAACGGGGTTACTTATGTTTTTGATCATCACTCATCGCCAAACACTGCAAAAGCAAGTTTGAAAACTATTGCTGAAACTTTAGATGAAATCGGAATGCGCGGCGTACTTTGTTTTGAGTCGACCGATCGGAATGGTAAAAAACCTGCCGATGAGGGTCTTAAAGAAAATAAAGATTTCTTAAATGGATTGACTAATCAAAATATAAAAGGAATGCTTGGCCTTCATGCCTCATTTACCTTGAAAAATGAATCATTAAAAAGTGCAGCAGCCTTTTTAAGTGAGTATGGTGGTGGAATTCACATTCATCTTTGTGAGGATAAGGTTGATAGAGAAATCAGTCTAAAGAAATTTAATAATCTCCCTGTGGATCGATTGCAGAAGTATGGATTGTTGAATAATAGCAGCATTTTAGCACACGGAATTCACCTAACTGAGGATGAATTAAGAACAATTGAAAGTTCAGGATGTGCGTTTGCTTACAATCCCGATTCAAATCTAAATAACGCTGTTGGGCTGCCGGATTTTTCAAACGTACCCAGTGCTATTCCAATACTCTCCGGTACAGACGGAATGAATTCTAATGTTGCAAGATCATTAAAGCAACTATTCTTGTTAAGCCGGTATAATGGTTTGTCATTTGATGAAGCATTCAATTGGATTATCAAAATATATTTTGATCAAATAGGATTTGTTCAAAAATATTTTCCGGATTTTCCTTCACTAAATGTAAATGACAGAGCTGATCTAATTATCTGGGATTATATTCCTCCAACTCCCTTCACTGCCGATAATTTCTGGAGTCATTATATTTATGGAGTATTGGAGCGACCTGTGCATAGTGTAATTCAAGATGGAAAAGTATTAATGAAAGATTTTAGACTATCATTTGAGTCTTCAGAAATGAACAAGAATATTGTTGAGCAGGGAACAAAACTCTATAATAAATTTAATAGAATATAAAATTATTTAATTCAAATAATTAATGGATAAAATGGAACTATCAAAAATAATACTTGAAAAAGCTGAGGAGTACAAAGAATATACCTCAAAAAATCTTTCTCAGCTAATTTGGGTAATCCTGAGGATTGGGAATTTGATCCGCTTGGGGGAGAGATAAAGAATGGATTTGTTCATGGTCGCGGTAGTGCGGATCAATCCGGCGGACCCGCTGCTTTTATTACTGCCGGAAGAATATTAAAGGAACTTGGACTTAAAAACGATGTGACAATATATTTTACTGCAACGGTTATGGAAGAAGACTGTGATGGTTTATGCTGGAAATACATTGTTGAAGAAGATAAAATTAAACCGGAATGTGTAATCGTTACCGAACCAACAAATCTTGGGATATATCGTGGACACAGGGGAAGAATGGAAATCGAAGTATCCTTTCATGGTTTATCAGCACATGGTTCTGCACCTGAGAGGGGAAAAAATGCAATATATATGGCATCCAAAGCTGCACTTGAAGTTGAAAAATTAAATGAACGTTTAGCCGATGATGCGTTCCTCGGGAAAGGAACAATAACAATATCTGAATTCGTATCCTCAAGTCCTTCACTTTGTGCTGTATCGGATTTCGCAAAGCTCCATCTTGATAGAAGATTGACATGGGGTGAGGAATCAGGTTAGAGAAATTGTTGACGGAGTTGATGTTAAGGTTGAACTGCTGAATTATATTAAGACTTCATATACAGGATTAATCTATGGTATGGAAAAATATTATCCCACCTGGAAAATAGATGAAAATCATAAAGTCATTAAAACAGGAGTAAATGTATTCTCGGATCTTTTTGGTTCAACACCAAAAGTGGATAAGTGGACATTCTCAACAAACGCAGTTGCAATAAATGGATTACATAAAATTCCCGTTATTGGCTTTGGACCGGGACAGGAAGAAATGGCTCATGCACCAAATGAAAAAGTACCGGTTGATCATCTTGTTAAAGCCTCTGCATTTTATGCTTATTACTGTGCTGAGTATTAATAGAACACAGATGACACGGATTAAACAGATTGACAGAGATTTTATTTAATGTTACACCAACAAATAACTGATAAGATTATAAAGTGCTTCTATGAAGTATACAATATTCTGGGTTATGGTTTTTTAGAAAAAGTTTATGAAAACGCTCTCTATAACGAATTGATTCTATCTAATTTACGTTGTGAAAGGCAAAAGAAAATTGAAGTATTCTATAAAGAAAGTCAGGTTGGAGAGTATTATGCTGATATCCTGGTTGAAAATAAGATCATTCTTGAACTGAAGGCAGCGGAGGCAATTTGTGAGGAGCATGAATTCCAACTTATCAATTATCTTAAAGCAACTAATTTAGAAGTTGGTTTATTGTTGAACTTTGGAAAGAAACCCGGAATTAAAAGAAAAATTTTTACGAACGATAGAAAATTAGTTTTTAATCCGTGACAATCGGTGTGATCTGTGTTATCCGTGTTCTATTCTTTTATAGGAGATAGTATGACATTAAAATATAAAGGCAAGCACTTTTTAACCTGTGAAGACTGGACAAAAGAAGAATTAGATGATGTGTTTGATACTTCATTTGATTTAAAAGAAAAATTTAAAAAAGAAAAACCTACGCGATTACTTAGAGATAAAACTTTGTTCATGATCTTCTTCGAACAATCAACACGCACAAGAAACTCAATGGAAGCCGGTATGACGCAGCTCGGCGGGCATGCTCATGATCTTACAGCAGATAAAATGCAGCTTTCACATGGTGAATCCGCAAAAGATACAGCAATTATTTTGTCGCGAATGGGTCACGGTATTGCATCACGAAACTGCTTTTACGGCATAGGCAATGATTACCTCAGTGAGATGGCAACACATTCACATAAACCAGTAATGTCCTTACAGGATGATATATATCATCCATTCCAGGGACTTGCAGATTTGATGACAATTTTTGAATACTTCGGGAAGAATACAAAAGGACTCAAAGTAACTGTTTCCTGGGCATATGCAGATACTCACTCAAAACCGCTTTCAGTACCGCAAACTCAGGCATTACTTTTTCCCCGTTACGGTATTGATTTGACGATCGCTAATCCGCCGGAATTTCCCCTGAGTGATTACATAATTGAACGTGCCAATAAAAATGCGGAGAAAGGAGGAGGTTCTGTAAAAGTTGTAAATGATATGGATGAGGCATTTGAAGATGCACAGATAGTAGTTCCTAAAAATTGGGGCGGCTTTGGTGCATATAAAGTCGATGAATATTTAGCTAATGAAGATGAATGTAAGAAAGAGATGAAGGTTAATCTGGAAAAATATCACGACTGGATTTGTGACCGAAGAAGAATAAAATTAGCTGATAAAAATGTAAAATTGATGCATGCTCTTCCGGCAGATAGAAATCACGAAGTAACCGATGAAGTTATAGATGATGAAAACATCTCTATTGTTTTTGATGAAGCAGAAAACAGGTTACATACTGCCAAGGCGATTATGACTTTAACAATGTGATTTGAGAGTAACACCCCTGGCTATGGCCTATGCCGGTTTTGCAACTCTGCTCTGTCAGCTGCCATTGCCTATAGCCTTTGTTGGCGGTTGTTTTCTTATTTATTTGATACCTTGTTCTTTCAATCTTCAGATATAAATTCCGGATTGTAAATTCCATTTCTCCTTAAACTCCAACAGTACCTGTCTTCACTTTTCCAGTTCTCCTGTAATTGGCCATAATTACTCCTGTTGTTGTAATAGAACTTTCAATTAAATTGAATGCTGAGGGGTTCACACTATTATCAAACAACTTTTTCCCTCTACCAATCAACAACGGGTGGATTTTGAGCCGGAGTTCGTCTACCAGATCATTCTTCAATAGCAACTGAATATCGGATTTATAGAATGATTATTTATCTGGCAAATCCAGGCGTTCTTAATTCTCA
>JARRKK010000148.1:0-6344 GCA_037388105.1 Ignavibacteriaceae bacterium
AAAAGTATGGCATAAATCTGGAATCGGTAAAGAAATACTTGCCGCCAACAAGTAGTGGTATTACAAATAATTTAGTATCAGTAATTCCCAATGTATCCAGTTCAGTGTCCAGACCATCCCTTAATGAATAATTAATATATCCAAGCTGGAAATTAAGTGTATTATGATCAGGGAAGTACATACCGTAATTTAAATATGCACCTGTTCCATTACTCCATACTTCATTAAAATTCCCAAGTGTTCGAATGTACAATCCCTGAATAATTAATTGGTCACTTAAAAATTTTGAATTATTTGGTGGTGTTGACTCTGCAAGCATTTCGTTCCGCATAACTTGTGCAGACAAAAAGGAAGCAAAAAATATTAAAACGATGAATGTATATTTTTTCATTTGATACCCTTCATTAATATCTTAAATATCAATAATGGCAGTTCTGAAAAATATTCTGCCCATTGGATGGTTACTTGTCACGTCCGGGTAATTGTCATAATAACTATTTCTCCAATATATTCCAGCACTAATACCAACAGAGAAGTATGGTGTAAATGGATATTGTGCTTCCACAATAAGAAAGTGAATATGATGTCTCGAGTCACTTGGTTCGGTTTGAGTCCATAGCCAGGCGCCATAGTATAACAACGAAACATAATTCCAGATTCCATTTTGGATGGATGCAACGATCCTTGTTCCAACACCTGGACCGAAATCATAATTTCTTCCTTCAACATCAACATAATAATCGTTTGGAGTTGCTCCCATTAAAATTGCATTTATTCCTATTTGAGTTTCGAGATTGGTTTTTTCTCCAATTGGAAATTTTGATGCAATATGTGGATACAATTGGGTCGTACCAAATAAAAATCCGTTATAGACCGTATCGGTCCCTGATATCTCTTCCTTAATAAGATTATTATAATTAAAGTCGAGATTAACATCAAAGCGATGTTTATTTTTCTCTAGGTTGTATCCAAATAAAAATCCTGAACTGTTCAAAGTTGTAAAATGGGGTGAACCGGAAGCCAGTGCGAAATTAAATCCAAAAAATTCAAATGGTTTTTTTGCCTTAAATCTGTTGCCATAGTAAAGATGAAAATTAAAAATTCCTTCAACGTCCTTATCCGTGTATGAATTGTCCCCATCTTTATCAATTGATCTTGTTCCGGCATCAAATGCAATTAGAAAATCATCAGGTCTGCTCCACTTAGGATTTGGAAAATTCCTTCCCATTTCTCCTGATATAGCTCTGTTAAATCCACGAACAGGATTAATTAAGGTTCCAAAAATCTCTGACCATACTCTTTCGGAACCCGAAGCTGTATTATCTGTTACCATTGACGATAATCGATAGAAGATTTCTCCAAGATTAACACCTCCAATACCGGTATAAATCCAATCGTTAAATGCTGGTCTAAAGGTCTCACCGAAGAATTCCCAGACGGCACTACCGGATAATGACCAGGCTGTTGATTCCCAGAAATCATAACCGTTAGTTCTCCCGGCGTTAAAAAATAAACTACCATGATATGGGTGTGCAAAATTATTAGTAGTAAAATTGTCTCCGTCATATTCCCATCCTTGAGAAATATTTTGCCACCAGGTTTTAGATGATACTTTTGCCCAATTATCAGCTGGATCATCCCAGTGCCGGATCCATCTTGCAAGAGACCAGGGAATAAATTCCAATATTGCTATTTCTCCAACCCCAAGCCAAAAATGTTTAGTAGCGTCGTGTGGAAGATAAGCATGATCGATTGAATCGTTTGCTCTGAACATATTTTTACCAACATCCAGCTTATTGTAATCAATTGCTAAACTCAAGGACTTTCTATCATTTAAGTTTAATGAACCCAACAAACTGTTTGCATTCAGTATTGCTTTATGTAACGAACTATTAAACTGTTTGGATGAGGTTTTAACATCTTCCAAATTTATGGTTTGCGCATTTATAGAGGGAAAAAGAAGAATAGATGCTAGGAACGAAATTAAATAGTAGAGAGGTGAAATAGTAGAAGTATTCGTTTTAGCCATATTAGTCTCCAGACTTTTCCTGCGGGAATAACTAGTAAATATTCACAGGCAAATATCAGCTATTCTTAATAAAGATTCAACAAAACTAGTAAGTTGGAGTTAGCTGGCAGAAAATTAGTTTCCAATCGCGGTAAAATCAATTTAAAAAGTTATCGAGGCACCGAGTTTAAAAGTTTCTAAAGTGAACGGTGTCTCAGATTCAAAGGGCCAATATTGCTGATCTTTAACAGTATAAAACCAAGCAAAGGTTATGGCATTCCTAAGAACAAGATACATAATTGGACCAAAGATGGGAGAAGATTTAACAATACTTTCAGAAAATAATGAAACAAGATTTACACTAACCGCCTGCAGTGCAAAACTTCCAAGCCAGCTAAATACAACAAATCGTGGAAAAATCACAGATCCTTCAAATGAAGCATTCAAGGAGATTGACTCTGCTATGTAAAATCTTACTCCGCCTTCAGTTGAAACACCAAACCTCGCATCACCCTCCAAACGGTTCAAAATATCAAGATCATTCTGGAATAAAGAATCCTTCTCCGAAAAGGTGAGACTCGTTAATACAAGCTGGTTTTGATTATATGGAATCAAGGAGAATTCCCATATTTTATAACCGTAGCCAACATTATGTCCAAGCCCAAACCGCCATCCTTTTGTATCAACTTCGCTTGGTTCGTTTTTACCAAACACTGTTGCATCGGAGGTAAAATAGGAACCAAGAAGGTAGCGGTCATCCAGCCTGTATACGAAATCACTATACTGTTTATATTCTGTATAACCTAATTCAATATCTGCAATTCCTATACTTGAGAAACCACCTGTAAATTCATTTTGACCCGGAAATCCATAACCAATATTTACTTTCATAAACGGACTGAACTTGCCGCTCCATGCCCAATTAATATAACTACCCCAATCCTCAGGTTGAGAGTAAACGTTATTTGATAGAATTAATATGTAAATGATCAGGAATAACTTCTTCATTTGTTCTTCTGAAAGTATATCAATTCAATGTAAAGGACCAATCGTATCCATGAATTATAACGTCTATAATAACATTTTGTATTAAACTTAAACTATGTCCTGAAATTTTCAAATTGGAGGATGGCTGTAAGATGGATTCCATAAAAAGTATTTTAAGGATAGATTTAGTTCAGTAAATATAATATTGAAGCAGAGCACTCATAAAAAATTAAAAAGTAAACGATGCACTTAATTTAATAGTCTCCATAGTGAATGGTGCTTCAGATGATATGGGCCAGTACATCTCATTTTTCATAGCATAGTACCATGCAAAAGTAACTGCATTTTGCAGAATAAGGTACATAACCGGACCCAATAACGGAGATGATTTTACTATACTCTCAGAATAGAAACCAATTAATTTTGTGCTTAGTGACTGTAAAGCATAGCTTCCAAGCCATGACCAAAACTTATATCTCGGAAAAATTACCTGACCTTCCAGGGATGCCCTTACAGCAATCTTCTCAGCCAGATAAAATTGTGCACCACCTTCGGTTGATACGCTAAACCTCGTATTTCCTTCCAAACGGGAAAGAGTATTAATAGCATCAGTGTTTAACGTATCAGGATACGAAAATCTTGAGCCGGTCAGGATAATTTGGTTTTGATTAAATGGAATTAGAGAAAAAGGTCCAATTTTATAGCCGTATCCAATGTTGTGTCCTAAACCAGCACTAAAATTAGTAGTTTTTATATCATTTGCATAAGGTTCTAAACTAAAAGGGTTAAGCTGTGTAGCCATAACTTCGCCCATATCGGAAGATGTATATTTTCCAAAGAGATACTTTTGGTCAAGTTTATAAACGTATGCGTCAGATTGATCGAATGATGTATATCCCATTTTCAATCCAGCAGTACCTACACTTGAAAAGGTTCCTGAAAAATTCTCATACCCGGGGAAACCATAACCGAGATCTGCATCCATAAAAGGTTTGTAGTTACCTTTCCACTCCTCATTAATATAGGCATCCCAGTCGGCAGGTGGATTAAATACCGGTGTAACTACTAAAAAGTATAGGAAATAAATTAAATCAACTAATCGGTCTTAAAGTAAATTATTAATATTTGAATTCTTGTATTGAAGAATATCCATCATACTCAGATATTATTTTGTAAATGTTTTACCTTTTCCCCAACTTTATATATATACCTGCTGTAAAATCGAATGAAACTATTGGTGCCCAGGCACCAACTCCTACAGATGCCCCACCGGTACCTACCCATAAACCGCCTCCTGAAAGAACCATTGGCACCAGCACTCTTGCCTGCAAACGAATTCCCAATTTTTCAGATAAATCAAATTTTCCACCACCACCAAAAGTCATAGAGAATAGCCATTCATCGCTAAGACTTGCATTTTTAGCATCTAATAAAGTAGCACCTGCCGTAACAGCAAAAAACGGTCGTGCCTTCGATCTGCTATTAAGCTCGTGAACAGCACCAAGTTGGAAATAATGTACATTCAGATCAAATAAATCCTGAACGATCCCTGATGGATATTGTTTTAAATTCACATGACTTTCTGCATTCACCCATAATAATTCAATTGATATATCTCTTCTAACAGCAACATCAACTCCCAGACCATAATCAGGCACATCTTTAAATTGAAGACTTCCTTGTTGTACTGACATACTGGAAAAGGTCATCCAACCACCATATCCAAATAATTCTGCCTGCGCAGAAATATCTGAAATAAAAATTAATGAGAACAAAATTGTTGTTATCGCCAATTTGAGCATTTTGAACTGTTGCAATAACTTCATATCACCTCCGAAAAATTAGTTTACTGAATATTGTGTGCAAAAAATAATTATAATGTCTTTGTAATCATAATAAATGATGCCCATATTCCAAATACAAAATACAATCTCCAAATTGTGATCTGATAAATGAAAACGTGTTAGGATATTTTAACCTATTATATTCCTTAATAATGACGTTGATTCAAAACGACTAGTTAAAATTCAACTTTTGAATGCAGGATTCTTTTCCTCCTTTCTTATTTTTCAAGATGAAATTGGTATGGTTGTCATTTTTCTTTGTCGGAACCATTCCATATAATTTATGTACTTGATTTTCATACTCGTTTCATAACAATACAAATCATTTTTTTGATAATGATCTCTGTTTGTTTATTGCGTGTAATACTAATTTTAATAGTTATCAAAACGGCACAACCCTTGCATTATCAGCTAAAATTAATTTAGAAAGGATTACTATAATGGCTCTTTATTACTTAGCAGGAATAATAGTACTTGGGATTGCAGCATATGTTATGTCAAATATGATGGCGATTACAAGAGAAAAAATGGAAATGGAAAACTAAATTGATATCTCCATTGTTTGTATAAATTTAATTAGACATCAAGTTGTTATTCAAAAATTAAAGACCGTTAATATGACGGTCATTTTTGTTTTAAAACAATATACCATTTATAAAATATTCTAAGATCAATAATCATGAATAGATGCTATACACCGATTTATAAATTTCATATATCTCGTATTTTAGTTCCTTTATATTTTACTAGTTGAACAACTATTATAAAGTCTTACCCGCACCAAATTAATACAGTTTATTTAATTGATACCTAAAAAGTTTTATTTTATTTCATTATTGTTAATAATTTAAATAATCATAATGGCACATCACTTGACTATGGGGTAACAAGAATGAAGAATAAAAAGGAAAGATAAAATGTCAATATATTTATTAGAAGCATTTGTAGTTATAGCATATGCAACATACATATTACTAAAATTAGCAATTCAGTTTAGGGCGAAACCTGCATTAAAAAAATAAAAAACTACTCCTAAGTTCAAATGAGGTATTAAGCAGCTCGAGGGCGCTGCTTAATTTAAAGACCGTCAGTAAGACGGTCTTTTTTATTTCAAAAGAAAATTTGAAATAAGTAAGTCTCCAAAATCAATATTTCTTAATATCTACTTTACCTCGAAAAATAAAATTGAAACATCCCAAAATAATTTTCGCGATCAGAGCTACCAGTTGTAAATTGTTTATCTAATTTTACTGGCACCATATTAATACAATTTATATAATTGATACCTAAACAGTTTTTGTTTCTTTATTTATTGTTATAAATTTAAATGTTTATGATGGCACATCACTTGACTATGGGGTAACAAGAACGAAGAATAAAAAGGAAATATAAATTGTCAATATATTTACAAGAAGCAATTTTAGTTATAACCTATGCAATGTATGTTTTAATCCATATAGCAATTCAGTTGAGGGTGAAACCTGTAAAAACAAAATAAAGAATTA
>JARRKK010000148.1:6373-11783 GCA_037388105.1 Ignavibacteriaceae bacterium
CTCCTAAGTTAAAAGAAGTATTAAGTAGCTCGAGGGCGCTACTTAATGAAAAGACCGTTAGTAAAACGGTCTTTTTTATTTTAATGCAAAATCTGAATTAAGTCAGTCTTCCAAATTAATACTGAATAATATACTCCGTACATCAAGATATAATTCTTAATCATCCCGAAATGATTTTCGATTTGAATTAACTGATTGTGAGTTATTTCTATAGTTCTACTGGCACCAAATTAATACAATTTATAAAAATGATACCTAAAAAGTTTCAGTTTCATTAATTATTGTTAATAATTTATATATTCATTATGGCACATCAGTTGAATAACGGATAGTAAGAATGAAGAATTATAAGGAAAGATAAAATGTCAATACATTTTTTAGAAACATTTGTGGTTATAACTTACGCAACTTACATTTTAATACACATAGCAATTCAGTTTAGGGCGAAACCTGTAAAAATAAAATAAAGAACTACTCCTAAGTTCAATAAGGGGATAAGTAGCTAGAGGGCGCTACTTAATTGAAAAGACCGTCACTTAGTTAATTAAACAAGCGCTATTCAATTAATTTGATGGATCCGCTCCAAAGTTTGCGTGTACAAGCATCCATTGTTCGTTCATCTTCACATAAACGCGCGTTGATTTTGCCTTTACTGGTGTTGTGTTCCCATCATGATCCTGGGTTATCCCTGCATAATTGTAAGATAGGATTGCAACATCACCGTATACCTGTACCTTTGGATTAAGCATTTCTGAAGCGATAGTTTTAGCACTGTTTAAATTAAGTGCATCATAATACCTCACAGCGACTTCTTTGCCATCAAGCCTTGTTGAAAAATCAGAATTGAACTCCGTGTAATCATCTGCGAGTATTTTGTTTGATTCTACTGAATTCTTCTCCATTTCTGCTTTCCATGCAGCGTAAGTTATAGCTATTATTTCATCCTCAACAGAAGGTGGAGTGGATTGAGCAATCAACTGAGCAGCGAAGAAAAGAACTGTACAAAGGACAATGATTTTTGAAAATGCCCTCATTTTAGTACCTCCATAAAATTGTTTTTAGTTATTGTTAATTAAGAGAACATTTTGTGAAGCGGTAGAAATATATTTAATCAGAACCGCTATTCTGTTCTCAAATGATTTTAAAAATAGACGTATAAATAAATATTATTACTGAAATAAGAATGACTGTTTACTCAGTTTGACAAAGCTAAACTGATGCAAACGAAATTAGAAAAGTGATTAACTTAAATTTTCTAAAAGAATTGAATATAAATTTAATTGGATAATTCTAGTGGACAATGACTTTTAAAATTAATCCTCACAACTATGTTAGTTAATTATTTGGTATGCTGCAATAATTAATTAAAATATTATCTAACATTATTTCTTCGATTCGAATACTAAAAATATTTGTGATAACCGAATACTTACTAAAACATGATTTTTATAGAAGCTTGATTGAAGAACATTAATTAATGTAAATGGAAATCTGGTCATCATTATTATAAAATAAATTATCAATTACTGTTTAAATTTATTGCTTTGGGATTAATTTCCAATTATCAATTATAATCGCACCTGCTTTTTCCATCTCAACAAAAGAATTTTCAAAATCATCTTTATGTTTTCTGATACCTTCCACAGCATCTTTAACAACCAAAGTTTTGAAATTATGCTTTAAAGCATCTAGTACTGTAGATTTAACACAGTATTCAGAGGTAAGTCCTGTTACATAAAGCTCATCAATTTTCATTTCTCTAAGATAGTCTTTTAGATTATAATTTGTTGCTTCAAATGCTGAGTATCCGTCGTCTTTAATCCCTGTACCTTTTTCAAATATTAGATCAATTTTTTCTTTGTGTAGTTCATTCGGAAATTCAGCTCCGGGTGTTTCTCTGACACAATGAACAGGCCATTTATCAAAGTGTTTTGTGCGCTCCGGATGCCAGTCCCTTGAAGCAATTACAATATTAAATTTTTCCATCAATTCATTTATAACAGGTACAACTTTATCACCTTGTGGAGTCGGTAATGCACCACCCGGACAAAAGTCATTCTGTACATCCACAACTAATAATACAGAGTTCATATTATTATCCTAGAATATTAGTTAGATAATTCTTCTATTAGTTTATTTCTCAAGTCGGCTAGTTTCTTACTTATTCCAATTTTATATATGTGTGGATTTTCAAATCGTTTATGTTCTTCTGGTAATAGAGATAATCTATGCTTTACATATTCAGAAATTTCTACAACGTTCCTGTTTTTTATTTTAATATTACCATTCTCCATTACTTTTTTCAGGAGTAATTCTTTCTTCAATTTTTGTACATCGGTTTGTCTATGCGGATGAAGTGGATGAAATATTTTTTGAATATTTTTTTCATCAGCCAAAACTATAGCATCAGCGTAAAATTTTCCCCCGCTATCATAGTATCGATAGATTTGTTTCATTCCAGGCAGTGTAATCTTTTCAACATTTTCAGATACTTTTAATGTTGATTCATTCTCTACCATTGTCATTTTATAAACACCGTCCAGTGCTGCATCATATTGTCCGGTTATTAAACTTGTCCCAACACCGAAGGCATCAATTGGTGCTTTTTGTTCTATGAGGCTTTTAATTAAGTGTTCATTAAGTTGATTTGAAGCAACAATCTTCACATAATACAATCCTGCACTATCCAAAATCTCTCTAGCCATCTTACTAAGGTAAGCTAAATCACCACTGTCAAGTCGAATGCCGTTAAGTTTAAGTCCTTTTTGTTCCATCTCCTTTGCAACAATGATTGCGTTTGGTATGCCACTCTTTAAAGTATTATAGGTGTCAACCACTAGCATACAGTTCTCCGGGAATGATTGTGCGTATTTTCTAAATGCAGTTAATTCATCGGGATAACTCTGCACCCATGAATGCGCCTGAGTGCCCGAACTAACTGTGCCGAATGCAAAGGAACTAAAAACATTTGACGTAGCATTTAATCCACCGATTATTGCTGCTTTACTTGCATGTATTGCAGATAATCCCTGTGCTCTGCGTAATCCAAAATCAAGTACAAGTCTTTTTCCTGCAGCTTGCCGAAGCCTCGATGCTTTAGTTGCAATAAGTGACTGGAAATTTATCATATTCAACAACAGTGCTTCAATCAATTGTGTTTCAATTATATTTCCTTCAACTCTAATAACCGGTTCGTTTGCAAAAATGACCTCACCCTCCGTCGGAGCACTGATATTTCCTTTAAATTGAAATGCTTTTAGATAATTGAGAAACTTATTATTAAAACCTTTTTGTTTGAGAGCTTTGATTGATTCTGAATTAAAATTAAAGGCTGCTAACATTTCCAATAAATCAGAAAGACCTGCGAAAATTGTATACCCAGCATTAAACGGATTTTTTCTAAAGAAATAATCAAAGCTAGCAGAGCAATTTTCTCTCCCATCCAGATAATATCCTTGAGCCATTGTAAACGCGTAATGATCTGCGTACAACCCTATATGTTCATTAAAATTTTTCATTAATTCTTCTCTTTGAATTACTCTTATATTATACAAATAACATTTGAAATTATATCCTTAAATATTGCCACTCAAGTTAATTGATTTGATTTTCATTTTTTAATAATTATAGTGGATCTAACCATTAGTTTTCGAAAATATTGTTGTTCTGGTGCACTAAATTTTTTATATAATTAATATTTTAGGAGAAAATACCATGCATTCAAATGCAAAAACTGTACAGCAATATATTTCAGAGCTTCCTGACGATAGGAAAAAAGCTATCTCAACAATCCGCAAAACAATATTAGCGAATTTACCCGATGGATATGAGGAGGTAATGAACTGGGGAATGATCACTTATCAGGTACCATTGGAAACTTATCCGGATACTTATAATAAAAAACCATTAATGTATGCTGCCCTGGCATCACAAAAAAATCATATGGCGGTTTACCTCTCAGGAATATACATGTCGAAGGAATTACGCAAAAAATTTGAAAAGGCATACAAGGCAACAGGGAAAAGGTACGATGTAGGTAAATCGTGTGTTCGATTTAGAAAGCTGGATGATCTCCCTATTGATTTAATTGCTAAGAGTATTGCTTCCATTCAAATCGAAGATTTTGTAATGCAGGTGAAAAAAGTACAAGGGCAGATTTAGTTAAACTTATCATTTATGATCTATATTCTTACACCGAATGCTAAAAACTGAAACAACGAGGAAATTATTTTTGTTTGCATGGAAGGTAATCGTAACACATACAGTCTCATATTTTATTTTCGGATTGGTAATGTCTTACTTCTTCGATTATGGAAAATTGTTTCAACAGGAGATCGTACGAGATTACATGCGTCCAATAGATTCATCTTATGTACTTGCCGGACCATTTTTACAACCAATACGTGGTTTATTATTTACATTTGGAATATGGCCTTTAAGAAATTTTATCATCGATAAAAAATATGGCTGATTAATCCTATGGAATGTTATAATTATGTTTGGTATACTATCCACACCTGCAGCAGCACCTTGTTCAGTAGAAGGTTTGTTATATTCCAAACTTCTTATCTGGTATCATCTTATTGGCTTGCCCGAAATACTTTTACAGACGCTTACTTTTTCTCTTGTCTTAACATGTTGGATGAGACGAAAACCAAAAGATGTAAAAGTTAAAGAGTATAACAGGAAGAGATGATTATTCACTTTTATTTCAATCACCATAATGATAGCTTGCTTTGGCTACATTGGTTATGCTATTGGGGCTACCCTAACTACATTTATTGCCGGCGTAGAAGTAAACCTGAAAGAAGTATCTTTTAATATTAATAGTCAGATGATGTTTGTTGTTGCTTTTTTAATTAATATGTTTTCAATTTTATCACTAACTAAGTATTGGTTGATCGGTAAGATGATGATATCGTTGATATTTATCATTTTTTAGTTTGTTGATTCATTGGTGCTGTTGGTATATCAGGTAATATTTTTATCACCAACGCCTTTACATTTCGCCTTACTGATAGGAGTATTTCCTGAAATAATAATAACAGTTAGTTTACACTTGAACCGAAAAAATTTAATTGAATTGGATATTATATGATAACACATTTAGCTGTTAGTTAAATTCACTTTTAATACATGTTTTTACCATTTAATGTGTCAATTTAATTAAGCTGTGTCCGTATTATTTTTCAGCAGTTGTGTTTACTTATCAATTAAATTATTTTAACAATTAATTATTTAACTGATAGTATTTCTGGTGAGAGTATAAAACAACTGAACTATTGTAATTAATTATTAGAATAATCAATTGTATTCTGAATATTAAATGTCACATAAAATTTGGGATTGTATATGAAAGTTTCCATTATTGAAACAAGTCATGCAACCATAATTAAGGTTGAATTAGAAC
>JARRKK010000149.1:0-11894 GCA_037388105.1 Ignavibacteriaceae bacterium
CAAATGATCCAGCCAATGAAAATATAATTGACAATATGATTAAGGATTCATTCAAAACATCTTTTAGAGATAATAATCACGATGGTTTAGAAGATTGAAATTCAATTTAGGGAACCCCTGTAATTTATACAGGGGTCTTCTGTGTTAATTTATCTAAATATGTTTTATATTTTTCCAACTCTGTCTGAGAATTAAAACAAATACAATTAGCCTCCGCCAACTCCACTATTCTAAAAAGCAACTCAATATTAACAAACTTCCAATAATGCTTTTCATTAGGCTCTATATATCTTTGAAATAATCTGGAGTGGAATCTCTCTTCAGTTATTAAGATACAAATGTGTGGCATCCTTAGTTTAATTAAATTTCTATAAAAGTGGTTCAGAGCTGCTCTACAGGAGTCTAGGGGATTTATGACCGAAATTGCAGGCTTAACATTATAAATACATACTAAAATGTGTCATAACACAAATGCATAAATATTAATTATTATCAACTATCACTCATCAATTAAGATCTATTCTACCATAATTTCATTTTCTATATACTGTTATACTCCCAATTGAATCTGAACTTGCGATCGGGCATATTCTAAAAATCTATCATCGAATTAAACTATGAAACATTCAATTACTATCCTTGTTATACTCGCTTTAGAGTTTTTGTATAATCAAGCCACGTTATCTCAATCTAATGTTGTCCCCAATCCTGGTTTTGAAGAGTGGTAAAACTGTGAACCGGTTGATTGTAATACTATTAATTCTTATTAACTCCGTCATAATAGGTTCTGTGACGCCATTTCGTGTTCAAAAACTGATGACAAATTTTGATCATATGAAATAATGCTTAAGCTGACTCTCATCAAATTAATACAGTAATTAAATGCTATCAGTTTAAAAGAACTTAATTCATATTAGCATCATATTTCGTAAGATTCAGATTGTTCCCACCATGTAATAACCCGCAGTAAAGAATAATCGATGTTCAAATACAAGACAACCGATACTTACCTTTCCCATTAATGAGAAATTATCTCAAATAAATAAAATTCACCGCTTTTATAAAAAGAAGTTTAATTATAATAAGATTATTGCCATTTATGGTCCATTAAAACATTATATATAATTAGATTTGATAATTAAAGGATTTTTCATTGGCATCATATTGGGGTATACATAAATGAAACTAAGAGAGAACATATTTAGGAGAGAACATATACTATGAACTCCGGGAACCAATTATTATCAATTGCCGCTGTCTTCATATTACAACTGCTTATTTTAACTGCAAATAAGCACAATATCGAACGCACATTAATTAAGAATACAAATAAAGCAGTTCTTGCAGCTTCCTCAGTAGCCCAATCTATAATTGAAGAAATTCAGAATAAAGCGTTTGATGAAACTACTGTGCTAAAATCAGTTTCCGATGATAAAGACTTAACTGATGTATTATACCTTGGGACCGATACAGGAGAACTTATAATCACACAATTTGATGACATCGACGATTATAATGGTTATGTGACTGAGATTGATCTGGAAGATATTGGAAAATTTCAAGTATCGGTTCAGGTTAATTACAGAAAAAATATGTATACAGAGCAGCTAAGCAGTAAACAAACTTTTGTTAAAGCAGTAACTGTAACCGTCGATAACTTTAGTCTAGCAAATCCGATAAAATTTAGCCAAATAATTGCTTACTAAGAACAGTAGGAAAGGTTAATGACAGAAATTATTGATTACATAGGTTCAGTAATTGTTGTTGGAATTGTAATTCTTATTGTAACTAACATACACTTTTCTTTGAATCAGGCAGCCGTCGACAGCATATATTCGACGAATTTAGAATATAATATTGTTGGTTTAGCACAGCGAGTTGAGTTTGATTTATATAAAGTTGGTTATAGAGTTGAAGGAGATAAAATATTAGTAGCCGATTCATCAAGGATTGAATTTCTCACCGATATAAATGACGATGGAAAAATTGATAGCGTCCTCTATAGTGTAGGAGATGTATCGGAACTTGATAGCACAGAAAATCCAAACGACAGAATTTTATACAGAACCCTGAACAACTCGACCAGCATGTTAGATAACATAACAAGGCTTAATATTTCTTACTATGATTCTTCTTTTAATAAAATCAATTATGCCGATTTATCTGATCCCTATTTGAGATCTGCAATTAAGGGAATTCAGTTACAACTAATTAAGGAAACTGCAGATACAGTAAACAATGGATATAAAAAGATCGAATGGAAAAAAGTAATTAAACCTATAAATTTATTGTGATGAAAACATGTCAAAGTATATATTCATAATAGTTTCAAGTACCTTTCTGACTTACAGTGTAATAGGCTTGACTGAGAACAGAACTATTGATAGTTCAACAAACAATGCTGTTGATTTTTATTCATACTCAAAGGCAATTGAGATATCTAAAAGTGGTATGCAAATGGTAATGTCACAGGTAGGAGATGACCCGGATTGGCGATCCAGTGCACCTCAGAAAATTAATTGTTTCGATGGAGATGTAACATTTTATGTTAAAGATACAATTTTCAACGGAAGTGAATTGATAAAATTTTATGTCGATGGCTCATTTAATGGATTTAATCATATTTTGACAGCTTACGTGGATAGGTTTCCTCTTGGACCACCAGCAATGAGAGGAGCAATTACAACAAATAATGATGTAGTAACGTTAGGTTCATTGAATGTAGATGGTCGAAACCATACCATTAAAGCAACTCTGGTACCATATTCAGGAACTTATGCTATCTGGACTACAAAAACCGTAAGCCAAGAAGGAAGCTCTTCTCTAGGAGGGACATTCGTTGGAGAAGACATACCACTATCAAATCCAGCAGATCCAAGAGTAATTGCAGAGCTGCAATCTTATCCGGGAGGATTTCCAACTTCACCAGATAGTATACTAGGTGGGCCGGCATATGGTTATCCTGAGGGAACACTTAAGTCCATTGCAATGTCAGGTGTTAAAGGAAGCCAGTATGTTACCGATCCTAATCTTTTATCTCATCCGCTCTCCGGAGTAACGTATGTAGAATTAACCGATAAAACACCACATAACAAATGGGAAGATGCATTGGTGGAAGGTTCAGGAATCTTGGTAGTGCATAACAAATCAACCAATGCGCGTATTTGGAATATGGAATTAGGTACCTTTATAGGTTTGGTTATTGTTGATGATCTGGTCCACGTGCATTCAACTATAATCGGGGCATTGATTGTTTTAACTCCAAATCCTTCTTCAGGTAATACAATTGGTAATTCAGATGGGCTTGTACTTTATTCTACTGAGGCGATCAGGCTTGCATTAACTAAAACGGAAGTACCACCAAAGTATAACTATGGTTTTGGAAAAAATAGGTTATATATCAAGCATTGGTATGAATGAAAATGCAATTAGTGAGATAATGAAAATGGTGTTGATGAAATAAATAATATTAATCCTTGTTGATCTACAATTAATGAAACCGAGTTTGGTATTGTCAAATGGAAGGGATTGTTAATTATTTGCCATGAGTCAATCTTCTTTTTCTTGTCTAATTTATCGTTACATTCGAAATTACAATTAGATGTTAAATTGTTAATTTTTCCAAAAGTACCTAATCTAAAACGGTTTATTAATTTACCAGATATCTTAGGTTTTGTTGTTGCCCTGTCACTATTAATTTGGGCACTTACAAAGCAGCCTTACAGTTACTATACCTTTTTACGGTGGATTACTTTTGCATACGCCTGTTATTCTGCGTATCTCACATATAATGTTCAGCCTGAGGGTTGGTTTGTAACCTATCTATTTATAGCCTTGCTATTTAATCCATTTATCCCTCCTAGATTTGATAGAATTATATGGGACTTAATTGATGTTGCAACTGCTGTATACATCATAGTATCGATTTTCTTGATGAATAAAATTCAAAAAGGCTAGAATCATAAAAGATTCTTTTCTTTCCGTAGGGGTGATCTTATCCTTGTAATTAACATTATATGCAGAACTTTTGAGTTTATAACACAATTATGATAAGCACTATGAATGACTAGCATTTGTAATTCCACATTAAATAATCTTACTGTATTAACGGAATATTTTGTCGTTGGGCTAAATTGGTTACCAACCTAGTTTTGGTCCAACTAAAGAGCAATCAAGAAAAATGATCAGAATATTCAACGTAGAGTAATACCACTCCTGAAACAGGAGGTGTGTTACAAGCATTAATACTAAGATACATTGCGGAATAAATTTTGAAATACGTGATATGCAACCCATTGAGATAAATAAACTAGCATAAAAGATTTTGGATTAATAAGTAAATTCCCAGAAAATATTTTGAAATAAAACTAATGAAAGATATAACAATAACCCCCAATTATACGGATAGTAAAATAGATCACTGGATTAAAACGAATGGATGTAGTTCTACCATTAAGATCACGTTGATGAGGTAGCATATTTCTTCAAAAAATTTTCTTATTATTGATTAATGATGAGCGACCATTATCAAACGAAATACCTTATTCCCTCCAAATTATAATATGGGCCTAATTTTAAGCATTATAAAATGCTTAAGATTCTTCTCACATCACTATCAATTATTATTGTAATTTATTCTTGGCAACATTCAATTATGAGTGGTAACATCCTTAATTATCCAGGCTCAACATCAGCAATCAGGAATCCATATTTTATAACTTTCTTATCTAACCAGATTTTGTTGCAAAAGAAGTTTTATCTCAGGCAGGAGTTAACGAGTTCTTATATCAGGTGCTAATGCAGGTATCAACTGATTATGATACAGGAGTTTTTGTTGATGGTAGCGACACAGAGAATGTCATCCTTTTTAAGTCATCAATTTTTTCTTTCATTAATAATACACTTAAATTCATCCTGATTTACACTTTGTTAGAGAGTTTTTGGCCGAATGTGAAATATTTTTAGCTTTTTAGAGTAAATCTATTTCTTATTTAACAAAAGTTGCTGCTCCTGCACAATTACTTATTCCTTTCGTGATGAATTCGTGATGAATTCTATCTTAGAGATTATTACATTAAGTCATAGTTAGCATTTAAGTTGCGTTTAATATTCTTTTTCAAGAATAAGGATAACTTTAATAGCAATTTATTAATAGTTGAAAAGTGAAATAACTATTCATCATCAGTTATGTCACGGGAGTTAAAACTATGAATAATAAATTATTTATTTCGGTTTTTTTCTCTTTCTTTCTTTTTTCCCCTGTAAGCATCACACAACCGCAATGGTATGAACAAAACTCGGGTGTAAACAGAGAACTTACAGATGTATCTTTCGTTGATCAAAATAATGGGTGGGTCTCAGGCTGGACTGGAACGATGCTTCACACAACAGACGGCGGTAATACCTGGAATCCGCAAAATATTCTTCCGAATAATGCTTATTTCAGTGTGTTTTTCACTGATAAGCTTAATGGGTGGGCATCAGGTTACGCCGGAAAAATTGTACATACCACAGATGGTGGTCAAACGTGGACCGATCAGTACGCCCCTATTAGCACGGATTATTACAGAATATATTTTTTTAATTCTGAAATAGGCTGGATTGTTGGCGGTGATGCGGGTGTGTTTCCAAGTAATATCGCCCACAGAGTTATATTACATACAACTAACGGTGGAAATAGCTGGAGTACGCAATATAACGAGGCGTATGAATCCCTCCTGAGAAGTATCATATTTGTTGACCAGAATAATGGATACGCTACCGGTGAGTCGGGAGTTATTATGAAAACGACAGATGGAGGTAGCAACTGGTCATTACAAATAATCCCATCTTTTCATTTTTATGACATATTTTTTATAGATAATCTTACCGGCTGGGTAACAGGTAAATATCTCGGTCTGCCTCATTATACAACAATTTTTAAGACAACTGATGGAGGAAACAATTGGGATGAAACACCTTTCGGTACGGATGAGAATCTATCCAGTATTTACTTTACTGATAATATGAAAGGATGGGCAGTCGGTGGAAACGACGTTCCCGAAGGCATTATTTATTACACTTCAGATGGTGGAGTTAACTGGGTATTACAGAATATACCTTCAGTTAATTTCTTATATAGAGTATTTTTCTTTGATCAAAATTTCGGTTGGGCACCCGGTCATCTTGGAACTATTATTATTACTGATTATGCTAACCCTGTAGAACTCTCTTCCTTTACAGCAAAAGTTTTACAAGGTGGTGGTGTGCAGCTTGATTGGCGCACTGAAACGGAAATTAATAACTATGGATTTGATGTTGAAAGAAAATTGATGTTGAAAGAAAACAGATTACCAAGGATAAAACTTTATGGGAATCGGTAGGTTTTGAAGAAGGGCAGGGAAACAGCAACACACCGAAAGAATATACTTTTACAGACGAAAGTGCACACTATGGAAAATATGCTTACAAGTTAAAACAGATTGATACGGATGGTAGTTTCGAATACAGCGATATAATTGAAATTGATGCCGGATTAATTCCTGATGGATTTGTGCTGGAACAGAATTACCCCAATCCATTTAACCCAACAACAAAAATAAAGTATCAAATTCCTGTTGTAGGTCTAGTATTAGTACAGGTTTATAATATGCTTGCAGAAGTTGTAACAACACTTGTAAATGAAGAAAAGCCTATAGGAAGTCATGAAGTTGATTTTAATGCAACTTCTTTCCCAAGTGGAATTTATTTCTACAAACTACAAGTTTACCCCGTAAACGGCGGGGCAGGTTCTCCTTCGAAAAGCTCAGGACAGAGTTTTGTTGAGACTAAGAAGATGGTCCTACTACGGTAAACCTGCCTATCGGTAAGCAGGGCTTCTGAGGATAAATCCTACTTCGCTAAAAGCTACAGCGGACAGGTGGTGATGATATAACCGGCAGGTTATCATTATTTAACCTCTATCGAAGAAAGTTGGTAGGAGTTTTTGATACTCTATATTTAAATAGTAGTACTATTTCTATCTAGAATCGAAATGTAGGAGAATTATTTTCCCCACTCATTCCCTAAGGTACTAGAAATAATCCCATCAAATCTTCACTTGCTGAGAGTAAAGTCTGAATACCTGCTATAGCATCATCATCAGAATATATTCTCCATTGATAAATATTTCCTGAGTGGAGCTGTGAAAGTGCAGAACCATCAAAGTTAAATTCAGCACTTGTCCATTCTTTTGGAATTTGTGCGTGACGAATTTCCCCACTTGCTTTGAATCCACCCCAGATAAGATTTCCATTCACATCTCTAACCTCAATGATATATTCTTTTGTCTGAGGATAGGCGTTCCATTTGAAAGTTGGGAGTAAGGAATCAGCTGTTGCTGGAACAATTTGATCAGATGGATTGGTCGGCGATAAAATAGATATTGCCCCTGTCACACTAAAATCTATTACTTTAGATGAATCCCCTAAAAATGTTACGAAGAGAGCACCGGGATTTTTAATTATCCAGTCAGGATCCATTACAAAACCATCATTTTCATACGATGCCCACGCAATATACTGTCCATCAGGTATACCCTCAATTGAATAGAGTCTACTGGCATTAATCACAGTCGTCAGACCATTTACGACTGAATAAGAAGTTTTATCCAGGATGGATATATCGACCATACCATTTTCAACCGCAAGAAATGTTACCATTCCGGATAAAGTGGAACCGGTAATTTGATTTACGATTATTTGCACTGTTGAACTTGGTGATCCTGATGTGAGTGTAACCTGTGGCTGATTTGAGGATTGATACCCTGATTTGATAGCATCTATTTTGTATGATTCGTAAGGAACATTGAATAGAACAAAGTAACCATCCGGACCTGAGTATGTATGGTATTCTGTATTCATACCTGAAGAATTCGCAACAACTAAGAATCCCGATAGGTTCGGATTAACTTTTCCATCAATTTTTCCAAATGTACCTTGTAAATCATTCAAATAATACGTTTGATTATAGGTTTGGCTTGTAGATACAGAAAACGGCACCGGACTCACATTTCCCTCTGGAATTTCCAGAAATCCTTGTGCTGCTATTTTAACATAAAAATTTCCTGAAGTAGTGTTATCAAATTTTGCCACTCCATCGTTACTCGAAAATACTCTGGATATAGCCTCACCATTATCAGCATTATATAAAACCACGTTTGCACTTGAGACTGCGGAAGAATCTGCTGCTGACTTAATCACTATCTGTATTACTGTAGGTGGAGGTGGTTCTGTGCTGTTGTTTTCGCTGCATCCGAAAAATAGAGTTGCTAATAAAGTTAAAGATATTAAAGTAAATTTTAATGCTACATTATTTGTTTGCATCATTTGCTCCATCGTTTAAGGAATAAATGAAAATCAAAAATTAAACCACAATAGATAAACTCAGAATCGATAATTATCCCTTAAATCAAAGTAATTAACCAAATGAGGCAGGTAAAAAAGTAATTTTAGGTTAGGAATTTTTATTGTGTGATATTTTTTAATTGATTGGTTTTAATTATTGTTTTATTAACTTGTCCACATTAGCTTGAAATTTTTCCAACTCATTTGTCAAGTAAAACAGGTACACTTAGACTCTTCCAGTTCTACAATCCTATATAGTAACTCTATATAAACAAAGTTCCAATACTTCTCATCATCCCGTTTTGATATATTATTGAATAATCTAGACCTTTCATTAAGACTGTACTACTATTTTATAATAAATTAATATACTTGATAAAAGTGGATCAGAAGTGCTAAAAAGGCGTCTGGGTGGGCGTTTTAGCAAGATTGCAGGAAAAATAGAATTACAACTATAAAATATGTCACGATGCTATTGCATAAATAGTAATTATTCATTATTATCAATTATTATTCTACTATTCAGATCTATTCTAATTCCATTCTGCATATACTGCCATACTACAAAATAGATCTAAACTGGCAATCGGGCAACATCTAAAAATCCAATAAGGGAAATTAATTATGAATCGTTCAATTACTATCCTTACTTTTCTAATTTTAATAATATTATATAATCTATCAACCTTTTCACAAACCAATCCAATTCCAAATCATAGCTTTGAACTATGGGCAGGTAACGATCCAGTTGGATGGACAACAGAGAATGCAGACATTCCGGGCTCAACAACCTTATCGACAGATGCACAGGATGGTTTATTTTCTGCAAAACTTACCAAACAAGATACATTCACATGGTGTGGTGGAAAGGCGAATGCTTATTTATTAGGGGGTGCCAAAATAAATGAAAGATATTCATCATTCAGATTTTATATAAAGTCAACCGATAATCCCGAATCGAATTGCTGGCAGTATGAATGCGGTGCAGTATTATTTAAAAATGGAGTACAAATCGGTATTGGTGGTGAAGAAATTGATTTATCAGCAACAACTGGATGGACAGAAAAGTTGTTTGATATAAATTACTCAGTTCCAGATGTACCTGATTCAGTCTTCATTGCCTTTGTTCTGTATGATTCCGTTATGAATCCATCAAGTTATGTGTTGATTGATAATGTAAGCTTAATTGATAGCAATAAATTAACAATAACCAGACCATTAGGGGGAGAAAAATGGATAGCAGGAATAAAAGATACAATTAAATGGGAAGGTTGGGCAGAGGATGATACAGTTGCAATATTTTATAGTGATGATGACGGGAATAATTATGATATAATAGATACAAATATCCCAGCCAATATGGGAGAATATATATGGAAAATACCTGAAACTATTCTTTCAACTAAATGCAGGATCAATATTAAAAGCCATAAAGATCAGTCTATTACAGATACTAGTGGTATATTCAAAATAAAAGGTTATGTATTAACAAGAGATAGTTCCGGGCAGTACGAACCATTTAGATTTCATCAGGATAAGTGGAATTTCAGCAACTTCGGAGAAAATATGTGGCCTCGAAGCTGGTGGTTACAATTTGACTATAATGGCAATGATCCATTTACAGGACTACAATATGGATTTCAAACTCCTCTTAGAAAACCTTTTTCTAATACGGACAGTTCTGATTTTCCTGACTGGCCTCTATTCGTTAAAGCTTTCGGAGTCGATCAATGTTATTGGAGTACAACATTGGGGATATATAAAATTATGGCTTTAATAAAATGGGCAGCCTTAAAGAAAAAATGGCATGGCTCCTGTTCCGGATTTGCAATCTCCAGTCTTCAAGCATTTAGTCATACTGATGATTTCAAAACTAAATTTTCAGAAGTCCCGGCATTTATGAATCTGATTTCTGTTACGTTGGATACTTCGGTTCGTAAAGTGATCAATGAACTTTGGATACATTGGTTTGGCAATCCTCACAGAAATTATTTTAGTTCTTTAATTAAGACTCCAAATCAAACTTTAAATGATGTTAAAAAAATGCTTCTCGCGGATAACCCTGATCCAGGTTATCTTTATTTTTCAAATAACAATGGTGGTGGTGCCCACGCAGTTACTCCTTATAAATTATGGCACGATCCAAACAGGGAAGAGCATTATCGTATATATGTATATGATAATAGTTATCCGTTAAGAGAAGATGCTTATATTGGTATAGATACAAGCGCTTTCCAATCAAATGGTAGTTGGCTTTCACTTCTGCAGCCTGGCTGGGGAGGTAATAAATTGCTATATCTAAGTGATCCGGTTAGTACATATCTATCAGATAATCTAATATTCAAACCGAATAGGGAAATAGCTGCTTCTACTTCAACATTAATTGAAATGATACCCAGCCTTGCTACAGATATTATTATAAGAAATGGTATGGGTGAGACAATTGGTTTTAAGGATAGTATTGTTATAGATAATATGAAAAATGCAATTCCCTTAACACCAGCTACCGGGAGTATAATTCCACCTTATGCGTATATTATACCTGAAGGATCCTTTAATATAAGCTTTGATAATTTTCGAGATTCAACAGTTGAGTTATCAATCTTTACTGATACAACCGGATATACATACAATCGATCCGGCGTTACAGAGCATCAAACTGACTTGTTAAATTATGATGGCATATTCTCTTATTCTAATCCTGACAACGAGAAGAAAATAATATCAATAGGGTCTACTGTTGTTGAAAACAACACTACTGAAAAGGCATACAATATTCTCAATTGTGATGTGAGTGAGAATGATTCACTAAGTTTCAGTTTTGTAGATAACTATAATTATAAGATAACAAATGTTGGCGTAGAAAAGACTTACAATCTCTCAATAGAATATGCTTCAGCAATATCGAATCCTTATTTTCTTAGCCCAGAAATAATTTTATCTGATAATTCCTCGCATCGGATTGTTCCTGATTGGACTGACCTTCAAATTGTTTCAATTTATATCGATTTGGGAAATGATGGGACAATAGATGATACACTTTACTTAAGCAATACGGTTGATGTTGAGGACCAGGGCAGCTTATATATTCCAGAAGAGTACAGGTTAGAACAGAATTATCCCAATCCATTTAATCCTACAACAACAATCAGGTATTCGATTCGAACGGCAGGAGTAGTAACTCTCAAGGTATACAATCTTATAGGAGAAGAAATAGCAACACTTGTAAATGAAGAGAAATCGGCAGGGAATTATGATATTAATTTCGATGCAACTTTATTACCAAGCGGTATCTATTTCTATAAATTGCAAGCAGGATCATTTACGGAAACTAAAAAAATGATTCTTATTAAATAATCCTCAAACAATTTTAAAAAGTTTAAACAGGAGGTTAACAAGTGAATAGATACAACCAATTATTTGTGACAATTTTTATCCTTAGTCTAACTCATTTTGGATTAACTTTTGCTCAATCAGAAAATCTTCTTGCTCATTTTCCTTTTAACGGTAATGCAGATGATGAGAGTGGAA
>JARRKK010000150.1:0-10837 GCA_037388105.1 Ignavibacteriaceae bacterium
ACGAGATATTTTTGTATTGTTCTTTTCAGTGGTCTTGCGCCGTAGGTTACATCGTATCCAAGCTTAGCGAGCCAATCTTTTGCCTCATCAGTAACATTAAGAATAAATTCTTTTGCTTTTAGCATTTTTATAACCTTTGCAAGTTGTAAATCAACAATCTGTCTAATTTCGTCCTGAAGTAATGGTTTGAAAAGAATTACATCATCGATCCTATTTAAAAATTCAGGTCTTATAGTTTTTCGCAACAAATTAACCAAACTCTCTCGCAGTTCACCCATGGCATCTTCTATAAGTGTTTCATCCAGATTGAATAGTTTTTCCTGTATCAACTGCGAACCTAGATTTGAAGTCATTATAATTATCGTGTTTTTAAAATTTACTGTCCTTCCCTGATTATCGGTTAATCTTCCGTCATCTAGCACCTGTAACAGCACATTAAAAACATCGTGATGTGCCTTTTCTATTTCGTCAAGAAGAACTACAGAATAAGGTCGTCTTCTCACAGCTTCGGTTAACTGTCCGCCTTCCTCATAGCCAACGTAACCGGGAGGTGCACCAATTAAACGGGAAACAGAAAACTTTTCCATATACTCGCTCATATCAATTCTTATCATAGCATGCTCATCATCAAAAAGAAATTCAGCAAGTGTGCGGGCAAGCTCTGTCTTACCAACACCGGTTGTGCCTAGAAAAATAAAGGAACCGATCGGTCTGTTTACATCCTGCAATCCGGTCCGTGATCTTCTGATTGCATTAGAAACTGCGGTTACTGCTTCACTCTGTCCTATAATTCTTTTGTGAAGTTCTTCTTCGAGTCTGAGTAATTTACTTCTTTCACTTTCGAGCATTCTGCTTACTGGAATGCCCGTCCATTTTGCGACAACTTCAGCAACATCTTCTGCGTCCACTTCCTCCTTAAGCATTTTCTTATCTTTTTGAACCTTGGTTAGTTGCGCGGTTTCTTCTTTTAGTTTTTTTACCAACTCATTAATTTTACCGTACCGTAGTTCGGCAACCTTACCCAAATTCCCTTCACGTTCGTATTTTTCTGCTAAAATTTTTGAGTTTTCAATTTCGCTTTTCATAGAACGAATGCTCTGGATTTTTTCTTTCTCAAGATCCCAATGCATTCTTAAAACGTTCCGTTCTTCCTGCAAACCGGTTAGTTCTTTTTTCAGTTCAGCTAATCTTTTTGCTGAAGCATCATCCTTTTCACGCTTTAATGCTTCACGCTCTATCTCAAGCTTTTTTACCTTTCTTTCTAATGCATCAAGTTCTTCAGGCATAGAATCAATTTCAATTCTTAACTTTGAGGCAGCCTCGTCAATAAGATCAATTGCTTTATCAGGAAGGAAGCGATCAGTAATATATCTTTCAGAAAGTTGTGTTGCAGCAACAATAGCTCCATCAGTTATTCGGACACCATGATGTACCTCATATCTTTCTTTCAACCCTCTTAGAATCGAAACCGTATCTTCTTCTGATGGCTCCGTGACTAGAACCGGTTGAAATCTTCGTTCAAGTGCAGCATCTTTTTCTATATGTTTTTTATATTCATTTAATGTTGTTGCACCAATAGCATGAAGCTCTCCACGTGCAAGTGCAGGTTTCAAAATATTTGCTGCATCCATTGCGCCCTGTGTTGCACCTGCACCAACGAGAGTATGAAGCTCGTCAATAAATAGAATTATTTCTCCATTTGATTGCTGTACTTCTTTAATGACCGCCTTTAAGCGTTCTTCAAATTGCCCGCGGAATTGTGTACCTGCGATCAGTGCCCCCATATCAAGACCAACAATTCTTTTTGTTTTCAAATTTTCAGGAACATCACCAGATACAATTCTATGAGCTATACCTTCTGCAATTGCAGTTTTACCTACACCGGGTTCACCAATTAATACAGGATTATTTTTTGTCCTTCTTGATAAAACCTGCAATACTCTTCGTATCTCTTCGTCTCTTCCGATTACAGGATCAAGTTTTCCGGCCTTTACCAAATCGTTTAAATCTATACCGAATTTATTTAATGATTGATAGGTATCTTCAGGATTTTGGGATGTTACTCTTTGATTACCACGTACTTCTTTAAGTGCTGCCAGCACAGTTTTTTTAGAGATGCCATTATCTTTTAATAATTGTCCCGCATTGCCGTTGTCATCAACAAGTGCCAGTAGTAAATGCTCCGTTGAAACAAATTCATCCTTTAAATTTCTTGCTTCCTCAGCTGCGGTATCAAGTAACTTAGCTGTATTTTGGGACATCTGCTGGTTGCCAACACCTGCACCGCTTACTTTTGGTAATGATTCAAGTAAGGTATTTACTTTTACTTTAATCGCATCCACGTTACCGCCGGTTTTATAAAGAATTGTATCGGCAATGTTTCCGCTTTCCTGCACTAATGCTGCAAGTAAATGTTCTGGTTCTAATATTTGATTGTTATAGTTCTGCGCAATCTCAAGTGAGTTTTGTACTGTTTCCTGAGCTTTTACAGTCAATTTATTTAAATTAAAATTCATAGTATTTTTCTCCTAACATCCCCTCCTTAGTTGTTCCCCCTTGTAAGTGTAAGCAATCCAAGCTCTATTTTATCTTTTTTATTTCAACGTACCATTCACTGGATTCTTCCATCATCTTATTAAGTCTTTTCACAAGTTTGTGTGGATCATCAAGCGAACCTTCGAGTAAAAGAGCCGATTCATATAACTGCTCTGTCACATTTTTTATGTAATTATCGGTTGATGATTTTTTAAATACTGATAATAAATTCCGAACAAGTTTGTGATCTTTATTCACCTCAAAAATCTTTTTTTGTTCACCCATATTTTGATTAGCTAACTTCATCAACTTTTGCATCGATGATGTCATACCATCTTCCTTGCTGATTAAACAAGAAGGACTTTCAGTTAAACGCTTCGATGCTTTTACTTCTTCTACCCTATCACCTAAAATTTCTTTCATCTTTGCAAGAAGACTATCGAAATGAAGTTTATCATCACTACTTAATTCGTCTTTAGGCGTCTCTTCTTTTTTAACAGATTTCATTTTTTCAATCTTTGTCGGATCTGCATTTTCTACCGATTTGAACTCATGATCCTTATACTTGCCCAGTGCATTTACAACAAACTCATCTACAGGATCATATAGGTAAAGAACTTCAATTCCTTTGCTGTTAAATATTTCAAGATGTGGGTCAAATGCAAGAGCATCTCTGCTTGTACCAAAAGCATAATATATTTCTTTCTGATCCCTTTTCATTCTGCCAACGTAATCATCCAGCGAAACTAATTCATCAGAATCTTTCGAGACTGAAGACTTAAAACGAAGCAAACTGGTATATTTTTCTTTATTAGCAAAATCTATATACCCCAGCTTAAATATTTGTCCATGTGCACTCCAGAATTTCGCATACTGCTCCAAATTGTTTTTTGCAATACTCTGAAGACGTGAAAGTACCTGGCTTGTAACACTTGAAGAAATCTTGCTGAAAATAATATCTTCCTGAAGAGTCTCTCTTGATATATTCAATGGCAAGTCTTCAGAATCAACAACACCAACAACAAAGCTTAAATATTCCGGGAGAAGATCTTTGTTTTTGTGTTGTATTAGCACTCTTCTCACATAAAGATCCAACCCATAGTCATCGCGGTTGTACTTATACCACTCATTCGCTTTTTGAGGGACAAATAGCAAAGTACTGAATTGAATCGGTGCATCAACTGATGTATGTATTGTTTCAAGAGGCTCGTCTGTATCGTAGCTAAGGTATTTGTAAAACTCAGTATATTGATCTTTCTTAACCGAGCTTTTTGGTTCACGCCAGAGAGCAGATACGGTGTTTAATTTTTCTTTTTCAAGAAATATAGGGAACTGAATAAAATTTGAGTTCTTCTTAACAATGGATTCGAGCCGGTACTTTTCTGCGAATTCTTTTGCATCGTCCTTTAATTGTATTTCAATGGAAGTTCCTCTCTTAATATCTTCATCAAATTCAATTATTTCATAATCACCCAATCCATCAGAGCGCCACATTACCGCCGGCTCATCTTTAATAAAAGATTTTGTTTTTATTACAACTTCCTTTGCAACCATAAATACAGAGTAGAATCCAATTCCAAATTTTCCAATAATGTTGTTTGCATCCTGTTTATTATCGGTTATCTGTTTTAAGAAGTCTGCTGATCCCGATTTTGCTATGGTTCCTATGTTTTTGATCAGCTCGTCCCGTGTCATACCAATTCCGGTATCGTGCACTGTAACTGTCTTTTTCTTCTCATCAAAATCAATTTTTATTTCTAATGGAAGATCACTGTCAATAATTTTTGTACCTTTATTGGATTCAAATCTTAGCTTATCTAAAGCGTCGGATGCATTTGATATTAACTCGCGCAAGAAGATATCTCTGCTTGTGTAGAGTGAGTGAACAAGTATATCAAGCAGCTGTTTTACCTCCGCCTTAAAATGAAATTTCTTTTTAGTCGCTTTTGCTGTTGTCATAAATTTATTGTCCTTTTTTAAATAAAATTAATATTTCTAATTGCTCCTAAGTGAAGCNNTCTGAAGAAAGATTAGTAGGTAATTCAATCCTTATCCGGACAAGTAAGTCGCCGAAAGAATCTTTATTCTTTGATAAGGGATAACCAAGGCCTTTTAAGCGTAATGTTTTTCCACTTTCTGTTCCTGCTGGTATAGTTATGTTAACTACTTTTCCGTTTAATGTTCGAACAATCTTTTTACCTCCAAGAACCGCCGTATAGAGATCGAGATATAAATCATAATAAAGATTGTCGCCATCTAATTCGAAATAAGGATCCTTTTCAATATTAATAGTTAAAAATAAATCACCACGTTCTCCGCCATTCTGTCCTTCACCACCAAGCCCTTTCAATCTCAGCCTTTTCCCATCTCTTGTCCCTGCTTCTATATTGATTCTAACTTTTTTCCCAGAGATAACTAATTCTTTTGATATTCCATTATAGGCTTCTATTAATGGAATATACAAGCTCGCTTCATAATCTTGGCCTTTACGATTGTGCGATCTTGCTGAACTACCGGGATTTGCTCTGCCACCTCCAAAAAAACTTTCAAAGAAATCTGAAAAACCACTTACGTTACCAAATATATCTCCTAAATCACCACTAAATTTATATTGACTATCTCCGCGGCTACCACCCAAATTACTAAAGAAGCTATCAAACCCTTGTCCACCGGTTTGATATTGCTTCCAATTACTGCCTAATGTATCATACTTTTTTCTTTTTTCCGGATCACTCAGAACCTCATTCGCTTCGGTGATTTGTTTAAATTTTTCTTCTGCTTCCTTGTTACCCTGATTATGGTCAGGGTGATATTTCATTGCTAACTTCCGGTAAGCTTTTTTAATCTCATCCTTAGTTGCATTCTTTTCCACACCCAATATTTTATAATAGTCTTTGAATTCCATTTATTGTTTCTTTCTTCTGCGAATAGCTGGCATTTATGTTTGCCATTTAAATAGAAAGAGCAACTAAAATTAGCTGCTCCTTCAATTCCGAGAGATATATTTTTGTTAGTTAACTTTAATTGCAATCTCTTTTGGTTTTACTTCCTCAGCTTTCGGAATGGTAACGTTTAATTGCCCATCCTTAAACTCTGCATTAATCTTATCCTCTTTGATTTTTTCAGGCAACCTAAAAGATCTATAATATTTGCCATAAGATCTTTCAATCCGATGATATTGCTTATCCTTAGATTCCTTCTCCTGAGCTCTCTCACCGCTAATGCTTAAATTCCCGTTGGTGTAAGAGATCTTAACATCATCTTTTTTTATCCCAGGAAGGTCGGCTTTTAAATAATAGTTGTCATTATCTTCAGCAACATCTGTTAATGGCATCCAAACAGCATTTTCATATTCATCGCCATTCTCTTCCCTCTTGACGAAACCAAAACGATCGTCGAAGGATTTAAACATCCTGTTGAACTCACGTTCGACATTTAACAAGTCTCTAACTGGGTTAAATCTTACTATAGACATTTTGTACTCCTTTCGATTTTTGTTTGATAATAAGGTTTATCTAATGCTGTCCAATCTTTATGCCGAACAGAGAAATTACTGTAAGTCTTTGTAAATAAATTACTTATAAGGAATAGCGTTAATTTTATCCTGTGCGTCATATTGTCGGATATTTTGTTAATCATTACATAGGGTAACCAATATTGGCTTTTTTATATGCCAAGATATCAGACTATTAAAAATTTGATAGAATTATAAGATTAGTTGTTTACTAGGACTGTAGGGGACTATCCGTTGAGTTAATATTGGGTAAATATTATTGGAAATCGGGTGATTATTAGTTATTTTTGCAACCCCATAATTTCAATTTTTAATGGAAAATATATCAAGTGAAGATACGATAGCTGCCATTGCAACACCTTTCGGTTCAGGTGCTATTTCCGTAGTTCGTGTAAGTGGTCCGGATGCTATCAGTTCAGTTAATAAAATATTTAAAGGAAAAAAGGAATTAACCAAAGCTACATCACACACTATCCATTATGGTAGTATTGTAAATAGTGATAATCAGAATATTGATGATGTTCTTATTTCGGTATTTAAAAAGCCAAACTCATACACCGGTGAAGATTCAATTGAGATCAGTACACATGGAAACCCCCTTATAGCTCAGAAAATAATAGATTTGCTACTTTCTGAAACAGTTCGTATTGCTGAACCTGGCGAGTTTACAAAAAGGGCATTTCTGAATAATCGTTTGGATCTTACACAGGCAGAAGCAGTTATTGATATTATTGGAGCCCGGACTGAAGCATCCCTTCGGGGTTCCCGTAACCAACTTGACGGATTATTATCAAAGAAAGTTAGGGAATTGAGAGAGATGCTTGTCAACGCCTCATCATTTGTCGAGCTGGAATTGGATTTTGCAGAAGAAGATTTAGAGTTTATTGGCAATAAAGAATTAATAAATAAAATTAATATCATCATAGATGAAATTGATGCGCTTCTTTCTACTTATTCATTTGGCAGGATAATGAGAGATGGTGTGAATGTAGCCATTGTTGGCTTGCCCAATGTTGGAAAATCTTCATTATTGAATTACATTTTAAAAGAATCCCGCGCAATTGTCAGCGATATTCCAGGCACAACCAGGGATGTTATAAGAGAAGAAGTTTCGATCGGAGGAATCCTTTTCAAATTATTTGATACGGCCGGAATAAGGTCATCCGAAAATGAAATTGAAAAGGAAGGTGTTCTTAGATCAAGAGAAGCAGTAAGTAGCTCCGATGTAATTTTGATGATTGGAGACGTTGAGCAATCATTTTCCACAAATCTCTTCAAAGATCTCGGAGAACTAAATAAGCAAGGAAACATAATTAAAGTGCTTAACAAAATTGATTTAGTTGAGAAAACAGATATTAAAAGCGATGTAGAAGTTTCGGCTAAAACAGGGCAGGGAATCGAATTTTTATTAAAGTTACTTAAAGAAAAATCATTTAGCAATAACGGTTACAGTGAGAAATCAGCTGTAGTATCGAATATTCGTCACTATAATTGTTTGAAAGGAGCAAGGGATAAATTGATTATTGCTAAAAAATCAGTAGAAAATAATATGAGTGGTGAGTTTCTTTCTGTAGATCTTAGAGATGCTGAAAATAGTTTAGCGGAAATTATTGGAACAGTGACTACTGATGACATCTTAAATAATGTTTTTTCTAAGTTTTGTATAGGAAAATGATTGTTTCACGTGAAACTCGAATTGGATAAAGTATCAATATCATGATATCGTTTCACGTGAAACTTTTCGAAGAATTAGAGAAAAATAAGAATGAATTATGATATAATTGTAATTGGTGGTGGACATGCGGGTGTTGAAGCAGCCTCAGCAAGTGCGCGTATGGGCTGTTCTGTTGCACTCATTACCATGGATAAATACGCTATAGGCAGAATGTCATGCAATCCTGCGATAGGAGGAACAGCAAAAGGACATCTTGTCAGAGAAATAGATGCGCTAGGTGGTTTGATGGGTAAATTGGCAGACAAGACAGGTATTCAATTTAGAATGTTGAATAAATCAAAGGGTCCGGCTGTCTGGTCTCCACGGTGCCAATCAGATAGAAAACTTTATTCTGAAGAAGCCTACAATATGATTTCCTCAACCGCTAATCTTGAAATTGTAGAGGAAACTATTAAAGATATATTTGTCGAAAATGGTGAAGTTAAAGGAGTAGAAGCGAACTCAGGAAACGTAATTTTTGGAAAAGCAGTTATACTCTCTTCAGGTACTTTTCTTAACGGACTAATGCATACCGGATTAAATTCGACAAGTGGTGGAAGATATGGTGAGAAACCATCTATGGGGATAACAAATTCATTGGTGAAATTAGGATTTGAAACTGGTAGACTGAAAACAGGAACACCCCCCAGACTTGCAAAAGAAACAATTAATTGGGATATCTTAGAAGAACAGCCAGGTGATAAAGTACCTCAGCCATTTTCATATCAAACGGATATGATCAACTTTCCCTTATTGCCACAGATGAGTTGTTATATTACTCATACCGATTCAACTGTGCACAAGATTTTAGAAAAAGGATTTCAAGACTCCCCGATGTTCACGGGACTGATTAAAGGAGTGGGCCCACGTTATTGTCCTTCAATCGAAGACAAGATTGTAAGATTCTCTGATAAGAATAAGCATCAACTATTCCTGGAACCTGAAGGATTGGACTCAGACCTGATTTATCTTAATGGATTTTCAACTTCACTTCCTGCTGAAGTTCAAATTGAGGCTATCCGAAAAATCAAGGGATTGGAAAATGCTGAGATGGTTCGACCGGGATATGCAGTAGAATATGATTTTTTCCCACCTCATCAGATAGATAACACACTTGAAACTAAATCTATAAAAGGGCTTTACTTTGCTGGCCAAGTCAACGGCACATCGGGATATGAAGAAGCTGCAGCACAGGGACTAATGGCAGGAATTAATGCATCATCGAAAATATTGGGGAACGGAGATTTAGTACTTAAAAGAAGTGAAGCATATATTGGTGTATTAATCGATGATTTGGTGACAAAATCCACTGATGAACCATACAGGATGTTTACATCACGTGCCGAGCATAGACTTTTATTGAGACAGGACAACGCAGATAGACGACTTATGCTTTATGGAGCTGAACTTGGATTAATAGATAAGAGCATCATGAACGATTTTTCTAAAAGAGATATGTTAATTAATGTTGGAATTGAACTTTGTTCGAAAATAAAACTTCACCCAGAGGATGTAAATAACTATCTGATCTCTCAAAATTCATCTCCAATCGAATCAACAGAATCAGTTTCAAAATTATGCAGGCGTCCTGAAGTTGAATTAAAATCGTTGTTAACCTTAAATGGGTTTGATAATAACTTAAATATAAAGGAGTTATTAAAAGACCATACTGCAGCCAGACAAGTTGAGATTGAACTAAAATACGAAGGTTACATCAAGCGACAGCAGGAAACCATTGCAAGAGTTGAAAAATATGAGGATAAAAATATTCCTTTAACATTAAACTATTTAACATTAAATGCTTTATCAACAGAAGCAAAAGAAAAATTAAATAAAATAAAGCCCAGATCGATTGGACAAGCAAGCAGGATATCAGGGGTTACACCATCAGATATTTCCATATTATTGGTATATTTGAGAAACTAATTTTTATTAATCTCATGGTAAACATGCAAGAACAGTATCTTAAGGAACTTAAAACCTATTGTTGGGAAAATGGATTTACTCCTGAACCAACAAGAACCGAGAGGTTAGCTTATTTTTCAAAATTAGTAGCTGATAAAAATAAGAGAATAAATCTCATCTCTCGAAGAGATATAGACTCAATTATTGAAAAGCACATCTTTATATCAGCATTCATTACTAAATATATTCCCGAAAATACAACAAAGTTCCTAGATATTGGTACCGGAGGTGGATTTCCAGGGATTCCACTTTCAATCATGCGTCCTGATTTACAGGGTGTTTTGGTTGATTCAACCAATAAAAAGATCGGTGCCGTTCAGGAATTTATTGATAAATTAAAACTAAGTAATGTTGTAGCTGAAAATCATCGTGTTGAAAGTACTGAGTTTAAAGAAAAATATGCTAACTCATTTGATTTAATTGTGAGCAGATCCACCGTACCATTAATTATTCTGTTCAGATATTCTCTCCCATTAATTAAGGAAAAGGCGTATATCCTTGCAATGAAGGGTGGGGATCTTACTGAGGAATTCAAGAAAGCAGAGACGAAGTATAAAGCTCACATAAAGAAATCCACAGTTTATGAGTTGGCATATAAACCTACTAATATCCGGAATAAAAAGGGGAAGAAGCTCGTATTACTGGAGCTACAAAAGTAATAACAAGATCGATAATAGGAGATTTGATTTTTAGCATCAAGGGTTCACAATGTTGAGCCCTTTATCATTTTTAAATGAATACAAGATAATTCATATTGAATGAACTCACCTGATATCCTAACATTTCTTTCAAAGTTTCATTTCTTTGATAAACTATTAGAGAAAATTAAATCAACAAGGGTTTCAAAGGATAAAATATTAATATCACCACTGTATGGTTCTGCATACAGTTTTTTAATTAGTGAGTTATGCAAAACTGAAAATCATATTGTAGTTCTTACTCCCAATGATAAGCTTGCGTCAGAACTTTCCACTGAACTTGAATACCTAGATATAATTTCCAGGAAAATATTATTAACTGACTTTAAAGCAGAATTACTACAGGAAAAGCTAACCGAAATATCGAATAATCAAAATTATATTTTAATTTCAACTTACCAACTACTTACT
>JARRKK010000150.1:10867-17680 GCA_037388105.1 Ignavibacteriaceae bacterium
AGATTGAGACGAAAACTACCAAAATAGTAATGGGGGGAAATATCACCTATGATGACTTAAATGAATATCTGAATTTAATGGAATATCAGAAGGATAAATTTGTCGAAGCTCCAGGCGAATTTTCTCTTCGAGGTTCTCTTATTGACTTCTGGTCATATAGTGAGCAAAACCCGGTACGATTAGAATTTGATGGTGATTTTCTTGAATCAATTCGTCACTTCGATCCGGAAAGTCAACGATCAATCGAAAAAGTTGAGTCTGTAACTTTGGCTTCAAACCTTCGCGAATACTATAACGATGTAGATCAACCAAGATACTCAGATATATTTGATTACGTTGAAAATCCACTAATTCTGGCATCGAAGTACGAAATGGATAATTGCAAATTCGTTTTGGAAAATCCTTTTACAAAAAATACTAATAAAACTGATGAGAATACTATTGATCCTGATGATGATAACTTCCCGGAATCTGATGATGATGTTAAAATGCCATCAGAGGAAGAAAAAAAGCAACCCATTGAGCTTAATGAATCAGCACAGTGGGTATTTACTGAAGAAGTCGGATCCTCTGCAAATAAAATCGAATTGGGTTTTGCGAATGTGCCTACAATAAATTCTAATTATGATATCCTCTTTTCAGTTCTGAAGGAGTATACAGACAAATCTTTTTCAGTAATAATCACAGCTGAAAACGAACTTCACACTATAAGGTTAAAGGAATTACTTTGTGAGTTTAATAGTGAAATAGGAGATTTAATTGAAAACGGTAAAATCAAAATTGAAACATTAGCCATTAAAGATGGATTTCTTCATAAAGAGAAAAAAATTCTTCTCCTTACTGATTATCAAATTTTTAATAAACCTTACAGAACTAAAGCTCCAGGCAAAAGGAAATTTAAGAAGTCAAAGTCAAAGGCATTTGCTTCAATAAAAAAAGGGGATTATGTAGTACACGAAGATTATGGTATCGGTAAATATGATGGTTTACAAACAATACAAATTGGGGATACTAAACAGGAATCGATGAAGCTACTTTATAGTGAGGGAGGAATAGTATATGTAAATCTGAACTATCTAACTCTGGTTAAAAAATACTCCTCGAATAAATCTTCAGCTGGCGGACTTGCACCGAAGCTTTCTGTATTAGGAACAAATGACTGGACAAACACTAAAACACGAACAAAGAGAAAGATAAAAGAAGCTGCCAGAGAGTTAATTGAGCTTTATGCAAAGAGAAAGGCTACTAGTGGATTTCAGTTTGGTGAAGATACTGTATGGCAGAAAGAACTTGAAGCATCCTTTATGTATGAAGACACTCCGGATCAGGAGACAGTTACTGCAGATGTTAAAGGAGATATGCAGGCGGAAAACCCGATGGATAGGCTTGTCTGTGGGGATGTTGGTTTTGGTAAAACTGAAATAGCTTTGAGAGCAGCATTTAAAGCGGTGCAGGAAGAAAAGCAAACTGCACTGCTGGTACCAACCACAATCTTAGCTGAACAACATTATAATACATTTAAAGATCGTTTAACTCAGTTTCCGGTGAATTTGGGGATGTTATCCCGTTTCCAAACAAAGAAAGAGCAAACCGTTGTTCTTAAAGAATTAGAAGAAGGAAAAGTAGATGTTGTTATAGGTACTCATAGACTCCTTTCAAAAGATGTAAAGTTTAAAGATCTTGGACTACTCATAATTGATGAAGAACACCGGTTTGGTGTTACGGCAAAAGAGAAGCTGCGCTCATTCAAAGTCAATGTTGATACACTTACACTTACAGCAACACCAATACCACGGACATTAAATCTTTCGTTGCTTGGCGCCCGTGATCTGTCAATTATTGCTACACCTCCGCCTAACAGACAACCCATCATAACAACTGTTCATACATTCGATATTGTAAAGATGAAAGAATGGATTCTTAATGAACTGGGAAGGGGAGGACAAGTTTATTTTGTTCACGACAGGGTTCAATCAATTGATAAACTTGCTGATTATCTTAACAAATATATTCCAGATATTAGAATAGGGGTTGCACACGGGCAGATGAAACCTACCCAACTCGAAAATGTTATACATGGTTTTCTTAACAGAAAATTTGATGTATTGCTCTCCACAAAAATAATTGAATCAGGGATTGATATTCCAAACGTAAATACTATTATAGTCAATCGTGCCGATAGGTTTGGATTAGCAGAGCTTCACCAACTCAGGGGCAGAGTTGGCAGATCAACACGACAGGCGTATGCGTATTTTATTGTGCCATCATTAAGCGGTATTTCAAAAAAAGCCTTACGTCGCCTGCAGGCAATTGAAGAGTTTACGGATATAGGTGCGGGTTTTAATCTTTCAATGCGTGACCTTGAAATAAGAGGAGCTGGAAATTTACTTGGTAAAGAACAAACAGGATTTATTAATGAAATAGGATTTGATCTTTATCTTAAAATGATAGACCAGGCAGTGGATGAGCTAAAGTACCAGGAATTTAAGGAAGTATTTAAAACACTTCCAAAACATGACGATCGTACAGAACCTACACTCGATACGTATTTTGAATTAGGCATTCCTGAAACTTATATGCCGGAGCAAACTGACAGACTTAACTTTTACACATCTCTTTATTCTGTAAAAGATCTAGATGAGCTTGAAGATTTAAAGGAGGAAATGATTGATAGGTTTGGTCCGATACCGACAATAGTAAACCGACTTATCTTAGCCGCAACTCTTCGATATTATGCTTCTTATGCTTTGTTTGAGAGAATTATAATGCAAAGAAAATCAACTACCATCATTCTGCCGAAAGGAGAGAAAGAAGATTATTATAAAAATCAATTCGTTGAGTTAATGCGTTATATATTAGATGAGCATAAAGAAACTATAGAGTTTGAACAAAAGAAAAAGATAATGAGATTACAAATAAAGAACAAATTTGAATCGCCAGAGAAGCTCCTTGATTTTTTAATTGAAATCAGTTCAAACATAAAAGGATTGTTTGCAAATGAAAATTAATGCAATTATAACCGGAGCAACCGGTATGGTTGGCGAAGGCGTTCTGCACGAATGTCTTCTGCATCCTGATGTAGAATCTGTATTAGTATTAAACCGTAAACCAAGTGGAGTAAAACATGAAAAACTAAAAGAAATTATTCACAAAGATTTTTTTGATCTTTCACCGATTGAAGATCAGATTACCGGATTTAATGCCTGTTACTTTTGTGCAGGAGTTTCTTCAGTTGGCAAAAAAGAAAATGAGTACAAACATATCACTTATGATTTGACTATAAATTTTGCAAAGACATTAATAAAGCATAATCCTGAAATGACATTTTGTTATGTGTCTGGTTCCGGAACTGACAGCACTGAAAAAGGAAAGATTATGTGGGCTCGTGTAAAAGGAAAAACAGAAAATGATCTAATGAAACTTGCTTTCAAAGAATCTTATATGTTTAGACCAGGTTATATTCAACCGACAAAAGGATTGAAAAATGCCTACAAAATTTATAAGGTGTTTATGCCTTTTTATCCAATTTTAAAGATACTTTTTCCAAAATATGTTGTTTCTCTTGAAGAAATAGGGAAAGCAATGATTAATGTAACTTTGTGTGGTTCAGACAAAAAGATATTAGAATGTAAAGATACTGTTAAGCAATCAAAGATTTGCGTGTAATTTCAAGAAATCCCTTTTTATTCTCTCTCTCTTATTCAAAACTATAATCCTGACTATAGATTTTTATACTTACAGTGTTTTATTGAAACTAAAAATAGAAAAATAAAACAGAACAAAGCTTTTTTCTTGAAAATACGATTTTCAGAAAAGTTTTCATATCACCGGGTAGAACTGATTATTCATTACCAAATCAGTGAACTAAATTAAAAATTTTAATATTTATAATCATTGATTCTCATTGATAACTCATTTAACTACAATTAGTTATAAAAAAATCCCGGTCTCGTTTAAATCCCAGCATAGTTTTTGTAACAAATCACTTTTTTCTTTTATAAAGTATTGCTGATATGAATCAATTATTTGTATTGCTTCTTGTTCTTTCATTCATTTCCTGTTCGAATGATGTTTCGAAAGAAAATAAAGTTGACTCAGAAAAACAGGTTATTACAAAAAGGCCCACTCAAACAATACAAATTAATAAATCTATTGTGCTTGCTAGGTTAATTAGTAAGAAAGCAAAAAATGAAACAGACTTTACGATTAGGGTGAGGATTTTAAATGTGGAAGAGAACTCGAATTACGAAAGTATTGCTGTTGCCGGAGAAGAATATACTTTAAAACCAAATTTCTACTATGATGAAAAGAATAAGATATCCGATAATGAACGTAACTCGGGATTAAAAGAAATTGTAAAGTTAAATGTCGGCGATGAGTTTAATGCTGAAATTTCATTAGATCAACATTTAGGATGGACTATAAACAAAGTTTTAAAGTAATAGGAAACTTATTGTGAAAAGAACAAATTATCTTAATATATCAGTTTTTTTAGTAGTGGGAATAATATCTTTTTTACATCTTAATGAAAAAGACACTAAGACTTTTACTAACGAAGACTTTCTTAAATGGAAAATCGAACAATTAAATTGGACACAGCTTGGTCCGGGAAACGTTCCCGGAAGAACAAGAACTATAGTTGTACATCCAAGTAATTCAAATATAATTTATGCGGGTTTTGTGAGCGGAGGTGTGTGGAAAACTACCAATGGGGGAAGTTCCTGGTTTCCACTAAAGGATGAAATGGAGAATCTCGCTGTTTGTTCGATAGTAATGGATTCTAACAACCCTGATATAATTTATGCAGGAACAGGTGAAGGCTACTTTAATATTGATGCGATAAGAGGAGCGGGAATATTTAAAACAACAGATGCGGGAAATAGCTGGACACAATTATCATCAACTAACAATTCCAATTTCTACTATGTAAATAAAATGGTCTATGATAATACAACGAACTTCCTGTGGGTTGCTGCAAGGGCAGGATTATTTAAATCTACTAATGGAGGCAATTCTTTTACAAACATCATCAATGGTGGTGGAAGTAATGGTTGCATGGATATTGAAATTGCTTATACTTCCCCAACCACTGTATATGCGACGTTTGGTCAGTTAAATCAATCTCAGATTTGGAGAAGTACAGATGCAGGAAATAGCTGGTCACAAAATTATTCCGTACCAAATAGTGGACGGATCGAACTAGCAGTTTCTCCATCTAATCCTGTTGTTGCTTACTCTTCTTTTCTCGATCTGAATTCTGCTTCTTCAACATACTATGGTGTAAGTTTTATGGCAATGACTACAGACGCAGGAGATAGCTGGAACAGTATAACAGTCCCCGGTCCAACATATAATGGAGATAATAATTATACAAGAAATCAAGCCTGGTATGATAATGTACTTGCAGTTGATCCAAGCAGTTATAGCACTGTTTATGTGGGTGGGATCGATTTTTGGAAATCAACAGATAGCGGAACTTCATGGAACCAAAAAACAAATTGGTATTCTCAAGCAGGTGCTCCACCCTATGCACATGCCGATCAACATGCAATTGTATTTGATCCTTCAAATCCAGGCACTATTTTACTTGGAACAGATGGTGGTATATTCAAATCGACTAATGCCGGGAACAACTGGACAAACTTAAATAATGAGCTATTCACCACACAATTTTATTACGGTGCGGTAGAGCCAGTATCAAATGTGTATTATGGAGGGGCGCAGGATAATGGCTCATTAAAATCAACCGGTAGTACAAATTGGACCGAAATATTTGGTGGTGACGGAGGAGCAACGGAGGTTGATTTTAACAACACTAATATAATTTACATTGAGTATGTAAACCTGGCTTTCTATAAATCAACAAATGGTGGAGTTATCTTTGTGAAAGCTATGAATGGTATTCCAAACGGTCCAAATTTCTTTGATGGTACAACAGACAGGACTCTATTTATATCTCCATTTTCTATAGATCCCAATAATTCCAACAATATAGTTTCCGGTACATATAGAGTGTTTAGGACAACAGATGCAGCAGCAAACTGGACAGATATTAGTGGAGACTTAACGGGAGATGGATCTGGTTCGTCAGGTGCAACCATTTCAACAGTAATTGTGTTCCGGATCAAACTGGAGTAACATTAGTGGAAACCTGCCAAATTTACCTGTAAACTGCATTGTGGTTAATCCCGGCAATGTTAATAAATTAGCAGTTGGGACAGACTTAGGCGTATTTGCAACAGTAGATGGAGGCAGTACCTGGTATCAAAGAAATGATGGAATGGCAAATGTTTCAGTTACAGATTTAGATTATAGATACTCAGATGGAAAAATATTTGCAGCTACTCATGGCAGAGGAATGTTTTCAGCACCTTTTGCTGATGTGACTTCTGTAAATGATAGCCCTGAAATTCCATTTGATATTGCATTAAGACAAAATTATCCAAATCCGTTTAATCCAACCACAAAGATTGGATTTCATATTTCAGACTTTGGATTTGTTTCTCTAAAGGTTTATGATTTGTTAGGGAATGAAGTCGCAACCTTAGTTAATGAAGATAAACCTGCGGGTAATTATGAAGTTGAATTCAGTAGCGGATTGATTTCTCAATCTACCACTGTTGGAAATGGAAGTAAATTATCAAGCGGTGTTTACTTTTATAAGTTGGAAACAAATAAGTTTGCTGAAACAAAAAAGATGATCCTTTTGAAATAGTATCATATGACCATAGGAGAAGCTAAGTAATTGTAAATAAATAAGTTAAGAAAGAACAAAAGCGTTAAGGGAAGCAACAAACAGATTGTTTCCCTTAG
>JARRKK010000151.1:0-6254 GCA_037388105.1 Ignavibacteriaceae bacterium
GGATATTGTTGTGCTTGGCGGAGGAGTTATGAGAAGCGATGATCTTATCATTCCAAAAATTAATAACCTGGTAGCCAAAAGAGCATGGACAGTACCAAAAGGAAAAGTTTCGATCGTTAAAGCAATGTTAGATAATAGAGCCGCTGTAATTGGAGCAGCTTTCCTAAATCAGATTCAGGCTTAACTCAATCCATTTTAAGATATACTTTATGAGAAATAATACTGCCACATCAAAAGATAACCCGAATTTAAATTTATTACCGCAATCTATGAATGTATATCCAAAGGGAGCATATAATTGCTTTCCTGCTTTCACTCCCTCTAATGGAACCATAAAATCGGGATTTGATAATCTTGCAAGAGAAATAATCGATAAGATGAAAAACGGATTAAGAGTACTGATGATAGATGGATATCATGGTGTTGACTGGAATTACTTTTACAATGAGCTTAACAAATCATTAATTAATAATGGTATAAATGCTGAATGGATATCGATGAACGATTGTATCGCTGATGAAAAAACTATATATAATAGTATTAAACCTTTTCTTGGAGGAGATGATAGAATATTTGGTTCACATTTCCCACTTGGACCGGAAGTTTTTTTCGATTATAAAAAACTTTCCGATAAAAGAATCGAAGCTGCTGTAAGAAGAGGTACGGAAGCAAAACTCCTTACGATCTTTTATGGGTTAGGTGCAGGATTATTGGAACTATGGGATGAATTGTTTTACATTGACATTCCAAAAGATGTAATTCAAAATAAATTTCGGGAGGGCAACTTAAAGAACATTGGTATTACCCATAATGTTGAGTTTGAAGAGTTTTATAAGAGATCTTATTTTGTCGAATGGCCTGCCTTAAGCAGATGCAAACAACGGCTTCTTCCTTTGATTGATTGTTTTATTGATGGAAGTTCGTTTGAAACATTGACATTTATGAATGGCCTAGATATACGAAGTGCATTACATGAAATTTCGGAATCACCTTTCAGAGTGCGCCCATGGTTTTTTCCCGGACCCTGGGGTGGAAAGTTTATGCAAGGGCATATGGCCTTGAATCCAGATGAACCAAATTACGCATGGTCATTTGAACTTATTGTACCCGAGAACGGAATATGTTTTGAGAAAGGTGGTAATAGATTAGAATGTACGTTTGATATGTTAATGTTTCAGGAGAATGAAAGAACACTGGGAGAAGAAGAATCAAAACAGTTTAAGTATGAGTGGCCTATCCGTCTTGATTACTTAGATACAATAGATGGGGGAAATTTATCCACCCAGGTGCATCCTCGCCAGAATTATATTCAGAAGGAATTTGGAGAAACGTATACTCAGGATGAAACTTATTATGTTACAGTAGCCAAACCTGATGCAAAAGTTTTTATAGGTTTAACGGAAGATTGTGATCCGGAAGAATTTCACAAAGTGTTTGTGGAATCGAGACTAAAAAGTAAAGAAGTGGATATAGAAAAATATGTTAACTGTGAGCTGAGCAAACCTCACGATCTTTTTCTTATACCAAACGGTACTGTTCATTGCAGTGGCAAAGGAAATCTTGTACTTGAAATAAGTGCAACCCCATACATTTTTACTTTTAAAATTTATGATTATTTAAGACGTGATCTTGAAGGTAATCTCCGTCCAATAAATATTGAAAGGGGATTCGATAACATTCGATTTGAAAGACGCAAGAATTGGGTAAAAGAAAATCTTATAGCAAAACCGGTTTTAATTACGAAGGGTTCTGATTGGAAGGAAGAATCTTTATATGATAAACCTTATACTTTTTATAACATCAATCGTGTAGAATTTGAAAGGGAGTACGAATTCGATACAAAAGACAAAAGTTATACAATTAACTTAGTTGAAGGCGAAAGAATAACTTTAGAATCTCAGAATGGAAGAGTTGCTAATCTTTCATTCCTTGAGACAATGATAATTCCTGCAGCAACGGGAAAAGTCAAATTTATCAATAAATCAAACGGACCTTGTAAATTTGTAAAAGTTTATGTTAAAGAGGGCATTGGAAAAACAGTACCATTAAACGATCCGCTTAAATAAATTTCTTTCAATACGTAAAATCTATGGCAGAAGTAAAATTAGTTAACTTGTGCAAGACATTCGAAAAAGGAACTGAAGTAGTAAAAGATGTAAATCTTGAGATTAAAGACAAAGAGTTTGTTGTGCTTGTTGGGCCGTCTGGTTGTGGTAAATCAACAACTTTGAGAATGATTGCCGGGTTGGAGGAAGTTACAAGTGATGAACTTTATATTGATAATGAACTTATGAATTATATCACACCGAAGAAACGGGATATTGCCATGGTTTTTCAGAACTTTGCTTTATATCCTCATATGACAGTTTATGAAAATATGGCATTTGGGTTAAAACTCCGTAAGTATAAAAGAAATGATATTGATCAAAGAGTAAAAGAAGCTGCAGCTATTTTAAATCTTGAAGTTTTATTAGACAGACAACCAAAAGCTCTTTCCAGGGGACAGCGTCAAAGGGTTGCTGTTGGTAGAGCAATTGTCGGAAGCCAAAAGTGTTTTTATTCGACGAACCTCTTAGTAACCTTGATGCTAAATTACGCGTACAGATGAGAACTGAAATTTCAAAACTACACCCAAAATTAAATGCCACTTTAGTTTATGTTACACATGATCAGACCGAAGCAATGACAATGGGAAACAGGATTGTAATTATGAATAGAGGAATAGTTCATCAAGTAGATACACCAATGAATTTGTATGATAAACCTGTAAATAAATTTGTTGCTGGATTTATTGGCAGCCCCTCAATGAATTTTATAGAAGGTACTATCAATTACAAGAGTAAGGATTCAATATTTACATCTTCTTCTAAAGAACTGAGTCTTCAAATTGTTGAAAGCAAGTATCTTCAAATTGGATCTTATAACAATAAGCAATTAATAATGGGATTCCGCCCCGAAGATATATACCCCACAAGTAATAGCGGGAAGGGAAGTTACATTGCAAAATTAGAAGTGGTTGAGCCATTGGGTAATGAATTATTTCTATACTTTATGTTATCCGGTGTTCAGATTGTTGCAAGAGTTAGCTCGGAATATGTGTTTTCCGCCGGTGATAATATTAATCTATCGTTCAATCCTGATAAACTTTATTTCTTTGATAAGGAAAGTGAGCAGAGCATTAATTGAGCAACGGGATTCCTTCCAACCAGTTAGCTTCTTATGTAACCTTTTCTCCTTACTTTTCTGATAATATGATTTTTCAGAGAGGTAAACCAATTGTATTATTCGGTACAGCGGAACCGGAGAAAAAAATTATTATTAGAGTAAACGAAATTGAATCATTAATTTCTTCGGATAGTAAAGGCAATTGGAGCACAGAAATGGATGTGTTGCCAGTCGGGATGAATTACGAATGTAAGATTTTCTATAAAAAGGAATTAACCTTAAAAAACATAGCTTGTGGTGATCTTTATTTATGCTCTGGTCAATCAAATATGGAAATGCAGCTTGATGGTTGGGGAAGAGTTAATAATTTTAGAGAGGAAATAGCTTTTGCCAACTTCAATAATATTAGAATGCTTAAAGTAGATCATAATACTTGTCTTAATGAACAACGGGATATAATAACTTCTGGTTGGAAAATCTGCAGCAGTGATACCGTACCTGGCTTTTCTGCTGCAGCATATTTTTTTGCAAAACAATTAGTGAAAGATGTTGATATTCCGATTGGTTTAATACAATCTACCTGGCCAGGTTCACCCATTGAAGCATGGATGAGCAAAGAAAGTTTATTTCAATTTAGAGAGAATGAAAATGTATTGACTAAGTTAAACTCTGATGCAAAATTAGAAGAAATGCTAACTGATAATTTTATAACGGATATTACAAACTGGGAAAAAGAAATATTTAGTCAAGAACCAGCAGAATTAAGTTGTAACTGGAAAGAAAAATTTGAATGGCAGCCTGTTATCTTACCTTATTTGTGGCAGGAGAAAGACTTCCCTGAATTTAATGGCTCTGTCTGGTTTCGTAAAAGTATTGAACTTCATGAGAATTTGTTGATTGAAGACTGCACTTTAAGCTTGGGACCCATTAAAGATTCATATTCAATTTGGGTAAATGGTAATTTAATAAAATCGGTTTCACCACTGGAGTTTATAAGAGAACATCGTATACCGAAGGGTATCTTAGCTAAGGGCGAGAATGAAATTGTAGTCCGTGTATTTGCTGAACAATTTGGTGGCGGTTTTTGGGGAGATGAAGAAGAAATAAGAATTTATAACACTAATTTTTCTCAATCAATAGTTACAGGTTGGTTTGCTGCGAAGGGTGTTGATCTGAAAACGATCTCTGAAAAACCAAAAAACCCAACCGATGTAGATGTTCCAACTGTTCTGTTTAATGCAATGATAAATCCATTAACAAGATTATGGATAAAAGGAATTCTCTGGTACCAGGGTGAAAGCAATGTTGATGAAGCGGAAATTTACAGTAATTATTTCAGAGCATTAATAACTGATTGGAGAGAAAGATTTAAAGATGCAAATATTCCTTTTTTATTTGTACAACTTGCCAATTATAATGATCTTAATGATGATAGTAATGAACAATGGGCAAAGCTGCGTCATGCCCAGGAAACTGTATTGCAAATGGAATATACCGGAATGGTTTGTTCAATAGATATTGGAGAAGCTAATAATATCCATCCCCGCAACAAGCAAGATATTGGTACAAGGCTTGCATTACTTGCTAAGAAAATGATATACAATAAAAATGTTATTGTTGCCGGACCCAAATACATTAACCATAGGATTAAAACTGATTCTATTATTGTAGAATGGTCTATCTCCGGAAACAGTTTACTTACAAATGATAGTTTACAAGCAAGAGAATTTATGATTGCTTCTGAAAATAAAAACTTTTATAAAGCAAATTCAGAAATAGAAAAAAATAAGATAATTCTTACCAGCAATGAAGTAAAGAGGCCGGTTGCTGTCAGGTATGCCTGGTCAAATAATCCGGATTGTAATCTTACCGATGAATCCGGACTTCCTGCATTACCATTTAGAACTGATAGCTGGTAGAAAACTTAGGATAAAAATGGATATTAAAGAAATACTTTTATTACACCACAGTCATTTAGATGTTGGTTACACACATAGTCAACCAATTATCTGGCAGCTTCAATATGAATTTATTGAGGAAGCTTTAAAACTTTTAGATTCAACTGAAGATTGGGATGTATATTCAAAACCACGATGGACGTGCGAAGTAACTGCACAGGTTAGCAAGTGGTTAAAGTATGCCAGTGAAAACAGTAAGGAAAAGTTCAAGAAATATCTGGATGAAGGGAGAATTGGAATATCCGGTCTGGAGTATAACACTACACCAAATTCAAATGCAGAGCAGCTAACATTACAACTTCAGAATATTAATAAATTTAAAAAAATGTTCGGTGCTGAAATTAAAACTGTTAACCAGCACGATGTTAATGGACTGCCGTGGAGTTCAGCGGATATCATGATCGATGCAGGAATTGAATTATTTATTATGGCAACCAATAACCATTTTGGTGGTTACACATATAAAAGGCCGTCAGTATTTCGATGGCAAACACCATCCGACAGAGAACTCTTTGTAATGAATGGTGCACATTATACAATGTTCGATCAGCTAATGGATACACCTTCCGGCAATTTGGAAAAAATGGAGGAGGGATATAACTATTACTTAGAGCACCTGGAAGAGATGGATTATAATTTAGACTTCATTTACCTCACAACAGCGAACGCTCCGGTTTGTTATGATAATGCGCCACCGAACATAGAAGTCGCAAACTTAGTAAGGGAGTGGAATAGTAGAGGAAAAAAGCCAGGTATCAGATATATAACACCAAATGATCTATTGGATAAAATAAAAGAAATTGATATCAATAAACTTGTTCAGCTGCGTGGTGACTGGACAGATTATTGGAATTATGGATGTGCAAGTACTGCATATGAAACAAAATTAAATGAGAACACGAAATCATTACTCTTTACAGCTGAAATGATTTCAACACACAATACTGAAGGAAGCAGTTACAGAAGAAAAGAAGTACTTGACTTAGCAAGGTACAATATTAACTTATTTGATGAACACACTTGGGGTGCATTTAATTCTGTTGATTATCATAATGAGTTTGCAAGATCACTTGAATTTTTAAAGAAACAACCATCTTATAAAGCTCGTGAGTTAACGGAGTATTATTTAGT
>JARRKK010000152.1:0-6247 GCA_037388105.1 Ignavibacteriaceae bacterium
AAAATGGAGTACCTGTTATTCCCGGTAGTGACGGCGTAGTTAAGAATACTGATGATGGAAAACGTCTGGCAACTGAAATTGGCTATCCTGTTATTATTAAAGCATCTGCCGGTGGAGGTGGAAAAGGTATGCGGATAGTTTTAGAAGAAAATGAATTTGAAGATGCATTCCAAATGGCCAGTACCGAGGCCGAAGCAGCTTTCGGAAATCCGGATCTTTATATCGAGAAATACTTTGAAAGCCCGAGGCATGTGGAAATCCAGATAATGGGCGACAAAAATGGAAATGTTTATCATTATGGAGAAAGGGATTGTTCAGTGCAGCGCCGGCATCAAAAATTAATAGAAGAAGCTCCGTCGCCGGCTATAGACAATGATTTACGAACCAGGATGGGTGAAGCAGCAGTATTAGGTGCCAAATCAGTAAATTATGAAGGGGCAGGTACTATTGAATTTTTATTGGATAAAAATAAAAATTACTATTTCATGGAAATGAATACCAGGATTCAGGTTGAGCATCCTGTAACTGAAATGACCTATGATGTGGATTTAATAAGGCAGCAGATATTAGTTGCCGGCGGGGAAGGTATTGATACAAAACCCCATAAGCATACCGGGCATTGCATTGAATTTAGAATAAATGCTGAAGATCCTTATATGGATTTCAGACCCTCTCCCGGAGTAATTACTTCGCTGCATTATCCGGGTGGATTCGGAGTAAGAATCGATTCGCACATATACCAGTCTTACGCTGTGCCCCCATATTATGATTCACTAATTGCAAAATTAATTGTATGGGGTAAAAACAGACAGCATGCAATTGCTCGTGGCAAAAGGGCACTTGAAGAGTTTACAGTTGAAGGCATTAAAACTACGATACCATTCCATCTTAAAGTGTTAGAAGATGAAAGATTTCTTTCTGGAAACTTTGATACAAGTTTTTTGGATAACTTTGATATAACTGAAAATTAATACTTATAGTCTACAAGAGGGATTTATGAAAATACCCGAAAATTTAAAATATACAAATGATCACGAATGGGTTTCCGTTGATGGAAATATTGCAACAATTGGAATTACAGATTATGCTCAGAGTGAATTGGGAGACATAGTTTTTGTAGATATTGATCCGGATTTAAAAGAAATAGTAAAGGGTGAATCGATTGGCACTATTGAAGCCGTAAAAACAGTAAGTGATCTGTTTGGGCCATTAACTGGTAAAGTAGTTGAATTGAATAGTTCACTCACTGATTCGCCTGAAGTAATCAATTCTGATCCATACGGAGAAGGATGGATGCTTAAAGTTGAAATCAAAGATGCATCGGAACTGAATGATTTGTTAGACAATGTAGCTTATAAAAATTTGCTAGGACAATAAACGATTTGAAAATACCTTTGAGTATTCTGTTACCGATATTAAAATCAGTACCAAACAAACCCGTTTTAATACGGGTTTTCTTTTAGAGATTAAAAGCTTAACACTGTAAAAAATAAAATGAGTAATCGCGAAACTATAGTTATTATTGATTTTGGTTCTCAATACACTCAGTTGATTGCCAGAAGAATCCGGGACGCAAATGTTTATTCCGAAGTTCATCCTCATTTTTTTGATGATTCAGTTCTTCTAAAATTCAATTTAAAAGGGATAATTCTTTCAGGCGGACCAATGAGTATCTATGATGATGATGCTCCAAAACTCAATCCAAAATTACTTGATTTGAATGTTCCGGTGCTTGGCATTTGTTACGGTCTTCAATTAATTTCTCAGAATTATCATGGCATTGTTGAGCAAGCTAAGGACAGGGAATACGGGAAAGCAAAACTTCAATTGATATCGAACGGTTCTTTGTTTAGAGATGTTAAAAAAGTTTCAACTGTATGGATGAGTCATGGGGATTATCTAACAAAGGTACCGGAAGGATTTAACATTGTTGGTAAATCGGATCACTCGCCAATTTGTGCAATATCAAATGAAACTAAAAAAATGTATGGTGTTCAGTTTCATCCCGAAGTTTTACACACTGAAGAAGGTTCTAAAATAATTAATAATTTTTTGTTTAATGTATGTGATTGTGCGGCTGACTGGTCTCCTAAAAATTTTATTGATGAGCAGATTACCGAAATAAAAAATCGTGTAGGTGTCGACAAGGTCATTTGTGCACTTAGCGGTGGTGTAGATTCTACAGTTGCTGCAGTTCTTGTAAAAAAAGCAATTGGTGATAAATTAGTTTGTATACATATTGATAATGGTTTGATGCGTAAAAATGAGAGTAAAGAGATTGGAAAAATTTTTAAGGAAAAGCTTAACTTAGATCATATGCACATCAATGCTGCAGAAAGATTTTTAAATGCGTTAAAAGGTATCTCTGATCCTGAACAAAAAAGGAAAATTATCGGTAAAACTTTTATAGAAGTTTTTGAAGAAGAATCACATAAAATTGAAAATGCCAGGTTTCTTGTCCAGGGTACACTATATCCGGATGTTATTGAATCCATCCCGGTAAAAGGTGCATCAGTTACTATCAAGTCTCATCATAATGTTGGAGGTTTACCTGAAAAAATGAACTTGAAATTAATAGAACCGTTTAGAGAGTTATTTAAAGATGAAGTAAGAAACGTTGGGAGAGAATTAAATATTCCGCAAGAATTTATCTTGCGACATCCGTTTCCCGGTCCAGGTTTGGCAGTCAGAATATTGGGCGAAATAACAGAATCTAAACTTGACATTTTAAGGGAAGCTGACGATATTTTTATAAGCTCAATTAAAGAAGAAAATATATATGATAAAATTTGGCAGGCATTCGTTGTTCTGCTTCCTGTAAGTACAGTAGGTGTAATGGGTGATTCACGTACATATGACTATGTTTTGTCGCTAAGAGCTGTTTCTTCAATTGACGGTATGACTGCAGATTGGTATTCGTTTGAACATGATTTTTTGACAAGGGTATCGAATAAAATTATAAATAGGGTTAGAGGTGTAAACAGGGTAGTTTACGATATTAGCTCGAAACCACCTGCAACAATTGAATGGGAATAATATAAAAAAATTGGATTATAGCATTCAACATAGAATTAAAACCGCTAAAGATTTCGAGATGCAGGGGAAGTTTTTGCACGCCATACAAATCTACCAGGTACTGATAGAAGAATACCCTGATCAAACAGAATCATATATTAATCTTGCGGATATTTATCACGAATTTGGATTGAAAGAGAGTGCTCAAAAAATATTAGGATTGATACTTGAAAGGCAACCCAACAATTATGAATTATCCCTTTACTTCGCACAATTCCTTATGCAGAATAAAGAATGGAGTAAAGCGCTCAAAAAACTGTCCTGTTTATCCTCCGAAGACCCGTTTGTGGCTTATTTAACCGGTTACAACTATTATATGCAGAACAAACCCGAAACCGCAAAGTTGTACTTTCTTCGATTTATAATTTCAGACGAGGAACCGGAATTAATACACGAAGCATATCTTTATCTCGCTAAAATAGAATTTGAACTTGAACATTATAAAAACGCCCTTAATTATGCTAAGAAAGCAGAAATAATGTACGACGACTTTTGGGAATTGTATCTTATCTATGCTAAAATTTATTACAACATGCAGATGTACACTCATAGCTCCGAATCAATATTAGAAGGGATTAGACTCAATCCTAATGAAACTCAATTATATAAATGGGCCGGGAAGATTAACTTAAAACTTAATAACTTTATTGAGGCAAAGAAATATTTTGAAATACATATCGATCTAAAGGAGAATATAACTTCAGATGATTATATTTATCTGGCAGATGCATGTTTAAATTCCGGTGAACTAAAAGAAGCTTTGAGTTTTTTTGACACAGCTATTAAAATTGAACCGGGAAATAATTCGGCAATTCAAGGGAAAGAGAAAACAAATAATCTTATAAAAAAACAATAACATCTGATGTATAAAGCGTTCCAGGTTTCTATATATATTATTTTTGTGTTCAGTACCTTAGGCATTCCACAGTCAAACATTGATCAGAGAAATATTGATGCAGAGTTTACAAGTGCGGTGGAGTTATTTAATGCCAAACGTTACAATTCTGCTCTGTTTAGATTTGAAAAAATAATTAACGATTATGATCTTAACAGTAAAACTTCTGCTTCTTATTTCTTTAAAATTAAAATTTTAATTGAAACCGGTGAATATCAGGATGCAAATTACTTCTGTTCAAGATTCATAGAAAATTTTCCCGGAAGTAAGTATACCGATGAAGTTAGAATGTTATCAATAGAAACCTTATTATTAGAGAAAGAATACTATTCAGCATTTGAAGAAATTCTATTCCTGATTGATCAAACCAATTCTATATCATATGAAATTGAAGCAAAAAATTTGGGAGAGAAGATTGCTGGTAAATATCTTGATACTGAAGATCTTCAAAATTTTAGTTATTCTTTCACCAGCCAAAAAGTAAAACCTTACTTACTTTTATTATTGGGTAAATCGTTCTTAAAGGATAGAATGATTGATGAAGCCTTATACACATTTTCTCAAATTCTGCAAGATTATGTTTCATCAGCAGAATATGCTGAGGCAAAAAATTTATATGATAATCCTGTAGTTCCGGATTCAAATATTGGCATTACATCTTTGATTGGTATAATGCTTCCACTTAATGTTGACGATTCAGGTAATTTTACTTCTTCAGTAGCAAGTGAGATATTGGATGGGATTAAAATTGCGATATCTGAATTTAATGAGAACAGAGAAGATAAAATAGGAATTGTAATAAGGGATACTAAGAATGATGCTGATGTGATTGATGACATTCGATATGAACTTGGTAACAACGAAAATATTAAGGTTATACTCGGCCCAATATTCAGTAACGAGGTAAGAGTTACATTAAACTCTTTTGAAGGTACTAATCTTGCTATAATTTCGCCCACGGCGACTGATAATGACCTTATATATATAAGTGAAGATTTTTTCCAGGCAAACCCACCTTTAGCAGTTCGCGGAAAGATAATGGCACAATATGTATTTTTCATTGAGAATAAAAGAATGATAGCTGTGCTGAATTCAATTGATGGATACTCACCATTGCTTGCAGCTACATTTATTGATGAATTTGAAAGACTGGGAGGAACGATAACTGCTAAGGCAACTTACAGGAGTAATTCTTTTTCAGTATCAGAACCAATTTCACAGATTGCTGCAGCGGATTCGTTGGAGGGTATTTACATTCCATTAGCAAATAAAATTGATGCAACTGTAATTTTATCTCAGCTTGGACATGATTCCCTGTATTATCCTATATATGGAAATCAGGATTGGTTTTCAGCAAAAGGTTTTGAATCTGCTCCAGAGTTAAGTAATATGCTTACATTTTCATCAGATTATTATTTGGATTTTAATGATGATGATTATAAGAAATTCAGTGAGAAATTCTCAGAGTTAACAGGCAAAGATCCAAACAGAAACGCACTCTACGGATATGATACAGCAAAATATCTATTGACGGTAATGAGAAATATTGCGCCAAGAAGGAGGGGAATTAAGGATAAAATGATTTCCGGGATAATGAGTAAGGGATTCCACAATAATATATCGTTTGATGATAATAGAATAAATAGATTTATGAATATCGTTCGGTATAAAAATGGTATTTTTGAATTAGTTGAAAAATTTAGATACAGCAACTATTAGGTGTTAATATCATAAGTGTAAAAGAATTACCATCCGATGATAGACCGCGTGAAAAATTGGTAATGCGCGGTTCTCAGAATCTAAGTGACGCAGAATTGTTAGCAATTCTACTGAGGACAGGTACAAAAGGAAGATCAGTCTTAAGCATTGCACAGAATATGGTAAAGGAAGAGGGTGATCTTTCTAAAATTGCATCGCGTAGCTTCGAATCTTTAACTAAGGAAACAGGGAGTGGGAGAGACAAAGCTGCTACTTTGTTGGCTGCGTTTGAATTAGGTAGGAGAATACAATCCCAACAGAAGATGTTCTCAAATAAAAAAATTACTTCACCAGAAGATATTGCCAATACTTTTATCCCTATATTACTGCATGAATTGAAAGAAAAATTTATCGTAGTCTGCCTTAATTCAGCAAACAGAGTGATTAAACATGAGACTATTTCAATCGGCAACCTAAATTCAAGCGTTGTTCATCCGAGAGAAATATTTAAAGTTGCAATTGACTGTTCGTCTGCCAGCATAATATTAATTCATAATCATCCCAGTGGAAATCCTGAAC
>JARRKK010000152.1:6265-9822 GCA_037388105.1 Ignavibacteriaceae bacterium
TAAAACTAAATGTTTAAATAACACTCCCTAAATTATTGGAATTATGAACAAATTAACATAATTTAGAATACAATAAATAGTTGAACTATAACTAATTTAACATATCAATCAAAGGTTGGAGGAATCATGAACCTGAACAAATTGTTCAAAATGCCAGCATTATTTGGAGCACTTATTTTAAGCGCTGCTCTCTTGGCTGGTTGTGGGGGCGTTAGTGATGCTCAGTATGCTGAACTCGATGCTCTTAGACAAGAAGTAAGATCTCTTGAGAGTGAAGCTAATACATTAAAGGATGAAAGAGCAGAACTTGAAGCACAGATTTCTGAGATGAATCGGAAACTTGCAGAATGTAATAAACAAAAAGAAGAAACAAGAGCTAACTTGAATAAAATTCAAGATTAATAATTAGTTGATTTTTAATAATTTAATTTGATTTTGGAGGAAAATAAATGAATCTCGCAAAATATTTACTAAGTCTTCTTTCTCTTGTTCTTCTTTTGTCGGTAACATCAGTTGCCCAACAGCAAGAAATGACGGAAGACGAATGGCAAGCAGAAATGACTCGTTTGGGAGAACAAAAAACATCTCTCACCAACGAAGTTGATGCGTTAAAATCTGATATAGATAATTTAAATGCGCAAAAATCAGGCATTCAACCATACGATGAATGTATCGATGAACTTTATGCAATGGTTGGTGCCACAAGAAGCGATGTTGACAACTTTAGGGATGCTGTCAATGAATTAGATGGAATGATAAGAAGAAAAGAAGGACCAAAAGCTGATAGACAAATTGATCTTGATGTGCTTAAAGCATTGAAGATCAGTGCTCTACCGGAATTCTTCGATAAAGTTCACGTTCAAATGCAAAAAGCTTTGGATGCTTGGGTTGAAAAACCAGATGTAATCTCCTACAGAGTTGTAAGGGGTGACCATTTGTGGGGAATTGCCAAGAAAAAAGAACATTATGGAAACGGCTTTGCCTGGCCAATTATCTATAAAGCAAACCGTGATCAAATCAAGAATCCTGATTTAATATATCCTGATCAGGTTTTTAAAATTCCACCATTGAGTGAAGAAGAAAAATCTAAATACGAAAAAATCAGAAGAAATTACAAACCAGCTCCGGTTCAATAAAAATCTTATTTACTCAAGATAAATTGTATTAACGATTAAACCCTTGTCAGGTTTTGACAAGGGTTTTTTTATTTAAAATAGACTAAACATGACCGCCGTTGAAAAAAGATTAACATTAGATAATGTTGATATGCTTTCCTTATTAGGTATGAAAGATTCCAATCTAAAAATTATTGAGGACAGGTTTAACTCAGTTATTACCGTGCGGGGAGAGAATCTAATACTCAAAGGTGTGTTACATGAAATTGAATTAATTGAAAAGATATTCAACGAAATGATATACGTCCTGAATACAAGCGGTAAGTTGACCAGTGACGATGTTCAAACCATTCTGAACCTGACGGTTGATGGTAGGGAAATTATTGATGAACAGGAGTTTGAATCGATTGTACTTTACACAAAACAGGATGCAATAAAAGCCAAAACTGCCGGACAGAGGAAATATGTTGAAGCTGCAACCCAAAATGATATTTGTTTTGCAATAGGGCCTGCAGGTACAGGTAAAACATATCTTGCAGTTGCTATCGCAGTTGCCGCGATGAAAAAAGGTTTAGTCAAAAAAATAATTTTAGCTCGTCCTGCAGTTGAAGCAGGAGAGAGCCTGGGATTTCTGCCCGGCGATTTTAGGGAAAAGATAGATCCATATTTAAAGCCGCTGTATGATGCCCTTGATGATATGATGCCCTCAGATAAATTACGCTCCTACCTTGAAAAAGGAATTATTGAAATTGTACCGCTTGCATATATGCGAGGCAGAACATTGAACAATGCATTTGTAATTCTTGATGAAGCACAGAATGCAACTTCTATGCAGATGAAAATGTTCTTAACCCGTCTCGGGGCAAACTCAAAATCAATTGTAACCGGCGATATTACTCAAATCGATCTTCCACCAAAGCAAGTGAGTGGGTTAGTACAGGCACGGGATATTTTATCAGGAATTAAGGGCGTATCATTCGTTTATTTTAATAAGTCCGATGTGGTTCGGCACAGACTCGTGAAAGATATAATTGATGCTTATGAAAAATTTAATGGCAGCGATGAATAAGCTAATATTTTTCTTTACTCTCTTCCCAATATTTGTCCATTTCTTTTAAAGTTGAGTCAGATAATTTTCTACCGGATTCAGTTATTTTCTGTTCAACGTATCCAAATCTATCGATAAACTTTTTATTTGTTTTTCTCAAGGCGTTCTCCGGATTAATACCTAAATATCTTGAATAGTTTACCATCGCAAAAAATACATCTCCAATTTCATTCTCCAGATTATCATGCGATTCCTTTTTTTCTGAGCGATGCATTTCTTCAATTTCTTCAATTACTTTTTTCCATACATCTTCTTTAGTTTCCCAATCGAATCCAACTTTTGAGGCTTTTTCCTGTAACCTGTGTGCACGTTGCAGAGCAGGGAGCAAAACCGGAATTCCATCTAATAAAGATTTTCTTCCTTCCTCAAGTTTTATTTCTTCCCAATTCTTTTTTACCTCGGAAGCACCCGAAACTTTTGTATCTCCAAACACATGCGGATGGCGTCGTATCAATTTCTCTCGGATAGAATCAATCACCTCGTTAATTGTAAAATGATTTGAGTCTTCAGCAATTACAGTATGAAATACAACGTGCAATAATAAATCACCAAGTTCTTTCTTCAGTTCAGCAAAATCATTGTTATCTATTGCATCAACTACCTCGTATGCTTCCTCAATTGTTGCTGCTTTAATTGAATCGTTAGTTTGTTCCCTATCCCAGGGACATTCTTTACGTAATCTTTTTACAATCTCTACGAATTCGTTAAATTTCGAATCAGTCATAAAGCTTAGTCCTTTTAAATTCTAATATTTTATAATTAACTATAAATTTATAAAAATAGTTTATCATTAATGAGGAATAGACCAATGATTGAAGAAAAAATAAAAGAACTTGGATTTGAAGTCCCCCAAACTCCGAAGCCGTTAGCTGCTTACACACCAGCTGTTCAGGTCGGAGATATGGTATATACATCTGGACAAGTGCCGATCAAGGAAGGAGAATTAAAATATGCCGGAAAGATAGGAGCAGACCTAACAGTAGAAGAGGGGCAAAAAGCTGCTGAGATTTGTGCATTGAACGGATTGAGTGCAATAAAATCAGTAATAAACGATTTAGAAAAAATAGAACAAATTATTAAAGTAACTGTATTTGTTAATAGTGCTACTGGATTTACTGATCAACCGAAAGTTGCTAATGGTGCTTCTGAAATGTTGACAAAGATTTTTGGTGAAGCAGGAAGACATGTACGCAGTGCTGTTGGTGTAAACGAATTACCAATAGATTCAGCAGTTGAAATAGAAATGATCGTGAAAGTGAAGTGATGATTAAACATTGGCATTTAGTAGGAAACTTGTTTTTGCTATTAAAATCCATATCAAAGTAGATGAATTA
>JARRKK010000153.1:0-7096 GCA_037388105.1 Ignavibacteriaceae bacterium
AATATTTTTTTAGAATATTTCTGTGGAGGGGATTATACCACTACCCATAAGAGTTCAAAATAATTTCAGCCTGGCAAGCTGTGTGTAAATCTGAATCAAATTTCTATTCTCTTTTTAACAAAGTTATGTGTTAATTTATAACGTTATGTTTATTGCATAAAACCAAAACATTATATCACGTGACGTTAGGTCTTGATATCTTTGATTGAGTTAAAAGAAAATTGGATAATATACTATTTCTAATTTGTTTAATTTCTTTGAACTCTTATGGGTAGTGGTATAATCCCCTCCACAGAAATATTCTAAAAAAATATTACCTTTTCATTCAACACAAAGCATTTTTTCATTTTAATTTATCGAGGTCAGTAATGAGTGTTTCAACAACGAACCGTGACACACTGAGTGAGTTGATTGCTTCGGGAGACCGAATTGAATTAACAAAATTTATTGAAACTCTCAGCCCATCTGAGACAGCGAGAACCATTTCCCGCCTTTCAGAAGAAGAACAGATTCGTTTGCTGGGTCTCCTTAGTCCTGAAGATGCTGCTGATATGATTGAGGATATTCCGGACGAACAAGCCGCAGATTTGGTTGAAGAAATACCATCTGAGCAAGCAGCAGCAATTATGGAGGAACTGACAAGCGATCATCTTGCGGATGTACTAAGCGAAATGGATGATGATGCAAGTCAGGCGATACTGGGAAAGATGCATAGGGAAGATGCTAAAGAAGCCAGAATGTTGATGGAGTATGCACCGGATTGTGCTGGTGGACTTATGATATCTGAGTTTCTTGTCTACTATGTTGATCAAACAATACAGGACGTACTAAATGATCTGCAAACCAATCGAAGTAAATATGCAAATTACAATGTTCAATATTTTTATGTAGTTGACAGGGGAAAAAAACTTGCTGGTGTCCTTCGTATTAATGACTTACTATTAAGGAACTTCAGGAATTTTTTGAAGAGCATCATCTTTTTGGTGTACCGGTTGTGGATGACAGACAGAGACTTATAGGTGTAGTACTGCCGCGTTTCATAGAGGAGGCACTAAATAAACAAAAAACAAAAACATTCCTGAGGTTAAGCGGTATTGTTGGTGGTGAGGAGTTCAGAACCATGTCTCTGATCTCTCGTTCAGGGCGACGTCTTTCCTGGCTAAGTTTGAATATTGTACTTAATATTATTGCCGCAAGCGTAATTGCACTTTACGAGGACACCTTAACAGCGGTAATTGCACTTGCAGTTTTTTTGTCAATGGTCAGTGATATGAGTGGATGTTCGGGAAACCAGGCTGTGGCAGTTTCAATGCGCGAACTTGCTCTTGGACTTGTACGTCCGGTCGAATTGTTTTGGGTGTTTGTAAAGGAGATTAAAGTTGGCATAATAAACGGTCTTGTTCTTGGATTACTACTTGGGGTGGTTGCGTTTTTCTGGAAAGGTAATCCATGGCTTGGATTTGTAGTTGGAGGTGCATTAGCAACCAACACTCTGGTTTCAGTCACACTTGGAGGAATGCTGCCTCTTATACTCAAACGGTTAAAGCTTGATCCGGCACTTGTATCAAGCCCTCTACTGACAACGGTTACAGATATGTGCGGTTTCTTTTTTGTTTTAAGCTTTGCTTCAGCCGTTTTACCTAAACTTGGGGGAATATAGTTAAAAATATTTTCTGGTTTCATTTGAAAACGTTATTTTGTGTACAACTATCCATCAGACGTACGCCAAAGCAAATAGCATTAATTGTCAAAATATAAATTTTACACAACTATTATTTAACACAACTAGGGAGGATTAGTTATGTTTCAGAAAACCTTTGTTCTAATCTTTAATGTTTTTTTATTTGCTTTTCTTCTTTCCACTATTAGTCTTACACTGGCACAGGAAGAATCTGAATCAAGTAAGCGAATGGCAGAAATGATGGCACAAAATATTGATAAAATCTGGAACCAGAAACCAGAAGAAGGAACAGCAAACATAAGAATACTTATGTTAAAAGATGGAGAGCCGTATGCTGGTGAAGTTTCTATTCACACAGATTTTTCTTTCAGGGCAATTAGCAGATCTCATCATTCTCAGGGGTTTAATCCGAACAGCAATGGAAGATGGATATATACAGATTTGGAGCCGGGAACTTATAAGCTTGAAATTGAAGGTTTTAATGATTTTGAAGGCTGGAGCTGGGAAAAGGAAGGTGTGAAAGTAGATGCAGGTGACGTCCCACTTTTTGAAATCTCACTGGACCCAATTTCGAAAAAGACAGAATAAATCTTATCCTGTAAATCCGGAGGACTAAGAAATGAAACGATCAATTGTCAAAATTTGTTTTTGGTATTTTATTAATGGTATAAATATATAGTTTGCGTAGTTCACGATTCTGAAATTAAAAGTATATCCTTAATTGATATTGGTTTCTGCGTTAAGTGAGAAGAATTTTATATTACTTTTGTGGTCGTTTTTCTAATATCAGAAAATTAAATTTCCCAGTCTTTAAAGAATAACCTAGTTTTTATGGATATAATATGAGAAAAGAAGAAGAGCCAATTATTATTGAAGAAACCTTTAACGTTCCGGTTGAAACTGTTTGGAATGCTATAACACAAGTAGAACAAATGTGTAGATGGTTTTTTGAGAATATTCCCTCATTTAAAGCTGAAGTAGGTTTTGAAATACAGTTTAATGTAAAAAGTCAGGATAGAAACTTCCTGCATAAGTGGAAAATTACTGAAGTGGAGCCATTGAAAAAGGTATCATATGATTGGAAATATGCGAACTATCCGGGGAATTCGTTTGTTGTGTTTGAATTATTCGAAGAGAATAATTCTACAAGGTTAAGGCTAACACATCAGGTTACTGAAAGCTTTCCTCAAGACATTCCCGAATTCAAAAGAGAGAGTGGTATTGAAGGTTGGAATTATTTTATAAAGAATGCTTTAAAAGCATTTTTAGAGAATAATGTTAAATAGTCTAAATCTCGGTTCACTCTGAAGGCGAGTACTACCAGGGCAGTATTCTAATTTTTGTACGTTGAAATAATTTAAACATTGTGATTTAAAGCATTTTGATTAGTTATAATTGTTGTAAATTATCGGCAATAATACAGGATATTTATATATGAATAATGTTTCAGCGAAAAATTTTACTAAAATTAGAATTTTATTAATTAACACTTTCCTGATTTCCCTGGGTTTTATTTCTTGTTCGGATGATAAAGGCTCAGGTCAGCAATTTTCAATGCCTCCAATGCCGGCAGAAGTAGTATCAGTTAAGATGAGGAAGATGACAGATACTTTTGAAGCTGTTGGTACAATAGAAGCAATAGAAGAGATCACAATTGTATCTGAAATCGATGCAACTATTAAATCTCTCCCTTTTAAAGAAGGAGGCTTTGTAAAGAAGGGAGATCTTATTGCCCAGCTGGATGATACTCAACTTGCAGCAGAAGTTTCCCGTACTGAAGCATTATATGTACAGAGCAAGGCACGGTATAATCGGATACAGGTTTTAGTAGATCAAAAAGTAAGCACACCCCAGGAGCTGGATGATGCATTGGCAACACTCAAAGTTGCTGAATCAAATTTAGAACTTGCAAAGGCCCGCCTGGCAAAAACAAAAATAATCGCTCCGTTTGATGGAACCATCGGCACGAGAAAAGTTAATGTGGGTGCCTTCATCAGAACAGGACAGGAAATTACGGAACTTGTAAATCTTAATGATCTTCGGGTGATCTTTTCAGTACCTGAAAGATATTTAGGCGAGTTAAAAACCAATTCACCTATAGTAATTTATTCATCAGTCTATCCCGGGTATGAAGCTGAGGGAAGGATCAAAGCCATCGAGCCAATATTAAATTCTCAAACCCGTAATGTTAACGTAGTAGGTTATTTAAAAAATCCCGGTCTAAAATTTCGATCCGGGATGTCTGCTAATATTGTTGTGACCTTGAGCGAACGGCCAAATGCTTTGACAGTTCCCAATCAAGCGGTATTTGCAAACGGTGACCAGAGTTTCGTGTATGTTGTTCAGAAAGATAGTACAGTTTCTCAGGTCCCAATTACACTCGGATTACAACTATCAGATGTTGTTGAGGTAGTAAGTGGTTTACAATATGGAATGCAGATTGTTCAAGCCGGTCAGCAGAAACTTTTTCCCGGCGCTAAAATCTTTCCGCTTGTAATGGATAGTGATTCTTTATCAGCGGGAAACAAATAATGAGCAAACCTCGTGCGGTTTTATTAAGGAGATATTAGAATGAAATTAAGCGTTATTTCGATTCAGCGTCCTGTGCTGGCAACTGTATTTAGTCTGGTAATAATTCTTTTCGGGATTATTTCATTTACTCAGTTGCCGGTTCGTGAATATCCGGATATTGATCCGCCGATTATTTCAGTCATCACACTTTATCGCGGGGCAAGTTCCAGCGTTGTTGAAACTGAAATTACTGATGTGCTTGAGGAACAATTTGCAACTCTTGAAGGTGTTAAAACAATAACCTCTTCCAGTACGGAGGGTGGATCGGTAATTACAATTGAGTTTGAATTAAAACGTGATGTTAACGAAGCTGCCAATGACGTACGCGACAGGGTATCGAGAATCAGGGGAACACTTCCTACGGAAATTGAAGATCCGGTCATCTCAAAAGTTGATGCGAATGCACAGGCAATTGTATGGCTGGGACTTTCAAGTACAAAACATTCAGGATTGGAATTGACTGAATTTGCCGACCTTGTGCTTAAAGAAAAGATCCAGCGTCTTCCCGGAGTTGGGTCTGTTATACTTGGTGGTGCACGCCGTTATGCTATGAGGGTTTGGCTTGATCCGTTTCGGCTGGCTGCTCATCAGCTTACAACGCAAGATATTGAAGCGGCTATTCGGAGTGAGAATGCAGAAATCCCGGGTGGGCGGGTTGAAGGCGAAAGAAGGGAGTTTTCTGTGCGTACCAGAGGTGAACTTTCTACACCCGAGGGATTTGGAGCTATTATTGTATCGCAAAAGGGAAATGACTATGTAAGGCTTAGGGATGTTGCCGATGTTAAAGTTGGTGCGGAAGATGAGAGAACAATTGCCCGATGGAACGGAGAGCCAGCAATTGGATTGGGTATTGTAAAACAGTCAAAAGCCAGTACCGTTGATGTTGCAGCAGAAATTCGGGCTGCCCTGGTTGAACTTGATAAGCTATTACCTGAGGGTATGAAACTGGATGTTGCATACGATAGTTCGGTTTTTATAAATGAATCGATTTTACAGGTACGTGAAACTTTACTTATCGCTTTAGGATTGGTGGTACTTGTTGTACTGGCGTTCCTAAAGAGCTTTAGAGCTACAATAATACCGACACTTGCAATTCCAATCTCAATAATTGGTTCACTTGCCGCCGTATATTTTGCAGGATTCACAATTAATATCTTAACTCTATTAGGTCTGGTTTTATCTATCGGACTTGTTGTTGATGATGCTATTGTTGTTCTTGAAAATATTTTTCGTCATATGGAGATGGGTAAATCCCGCTGGCAGGCGGCTATGGACGGTAGTAAAGAAATAGGTTTTGCAGTTGTCTCTACAACTATAGCGCTTGTTGCTGTTTTTGTTCCACTCGCATTCTTATCCGGAAATGTGGGAAGACTCTTTAATGAGTTCGGTATTGCTGTTGCAGTGGCAGTATTAATTTCCGGCTTTGTTGCCCTGACGTTGACACCTATGCTTTCATCTAAAATGTTGAAACCATTGCATGGAACCGGAAAAGGCTGGGCTTCAAGATCATTTGACTTTTTCTTTGATGCTTTAAATAGAATTTATGACCGCTTTTTACGAAGTGCATTGCGTCATCGTATGATTATTTTATTAACCGGATTAGTTTTGTTTCTGGCTGCCTATTTTATATTCATACTTTTACCGAGCGAACTTGTTCCTATCGAGGATCGCGGTATTGCTTTCGGAATTGTAATTGCACCTGAGGGAGCTACTCTTGAGTATACTGATTCATATGTAAGACAAATTGAATCAATAATACTTCCGCTTCCTGAACGTAATGGTCTCTTTACGGCAACAGGATTAAGTTTTGGCGGTCCCGGCAGTGTAACGAATAGTTTTATGTTTTTAAATTTGAAACCGCGCGGTGAAAGAGATAAATCACAGCAACAGATTGTTCAGGAACTTTTTCCAAAGCTATTCTCCATCCCGGGTGTACTAGCATTTGTAATTAACCCGCCAAGTCTTGGAGCAAGATTTTCAACCAGTCCCGTTGAGTATGTTCTTCAGGGAGAAAATTATAAAGATCTGAATAGTGCAGTTGGTATATTAATGGGTGAGGCAATGAAGCTTGGTTATCTTATCAATATTGATACTGATCTGAAGTTGAATAAACCACAGCTTGATATTCACATAGATCGTGAACGTGCATCCGCGTTAGGTTTATCGGTTACAGATATAGGCTCAACGTTAGAAACATTTTTAGGTGGAAGAGTCGTTACTGATTTTAAGCGGGGCACAAAACAATACGATGTAATATTGCAGTTGAAACCTGCCGCCCGTTCGACACCTGATGCAATTCAAAATATATATCTTCGTGGAAACAGTGGTCTTGTACCGCTTGCAAATGTTGTGACGGTGGATAATACAGTTGCCCCGAAAGAACTGAATCATTACAACCGTATCCGGTCGGCTACAATAACAGCTTCATTAGTCCCCGGTGTAACAATAGGACAGGCGCTGGATGATCTTGACCGGATTGCAAATGAAAAGCTACCCCCCGGTATTAAACGTGAATATGCAGGCCAGTCACTGGAATATAAAACTTCCAGCTCAGCGCTATACTTTATGTTCCTGCTGGCTATCATTTTTATTTATCTTGTGCTTTCAGCCCAGTTCGAAAGTTTTATACATCCTTTTACAATACTGCTTTCGGTACCGCTTGCCGTGTTTGGTGCTCTTCTTACTCTTTATGTATTTAGGGAAAGTCTGAATATATATTCCCAGATTGGATTGATAATGCTGATTGGGCTTGTTACCAAAAACGGAATACTGATAGTTGAGTTTGCAAATCAACAGAGAGCACAGGGACTGAGTATTATTGACGCAGCAGTTAAAGCAGCTACA
>JARRKK010000154.1:0-14639 GCA_037388105.1 Ignavibacteriaceae bacterium
CTTGCTTAATAGGTATGAGCATGCTGCTCTTCAACAATATTATGGATTTCTCTTATTTCAGGTCGACCCACATCAACTTTTAGATCCTTAAGAATCGGGTTTAATGTTTGACTAAATTTTTCATAGTCCTTTGAAGATTCCCAAACATCAAACATATTTACTGAATTTCCTGATTTATAACAGGCGTGATACGTTCTTCCCCTTGGATTTTCTGCACCAGCTCTCTCAAGCCTCTTAACAACCTCATCATATTGTTTGGTGCTGAATGATTTCGGGCGAAATTCAATTAATACTGACATATTAAACTCCTGTTTGTTATTAGTAGGACAATTAATTAAGATGCAAGAACTTTAAGAATTTTGTAAAGTCTTCTTAAAACTCTTATATCTTTTACCTGCTATTTATATAACAAGTAAATTTTGTTGATCGATATTTAATCAATTTAGATTAAGTTGGTCTTAAATTTTCATTAATAATTTTTAATGAATAAGCGGGGTAAATGATTTTTGCTGAACAAGACTGATTTGAAAGAAAGCATCAAAACAAATTTAATTTTAATGATGCTGATTGAAGTTTTTCACTGATTAGAGAAGATTAGATGCATTAAAAGTAATTTTTATGTCATGATGTCTTCTATTGTGGATTGTGGGAGAAGTAAAGATTTATTAATTAATATTCCCGGATGTTGGTAATTTAATATACACCTTTTAGTCAATGGTAAATTTTACTCAAAGATTTTTTGCACTGAATGTGTTTCCTTGTCTAATATCGCCGGTAGTATATCCCATGTAAAACCATTTCTTTCTTTGTGCAGATGTGCCATGTGTGAATGATTCAGGAACAACATAACCTTGCGTGTTCTTTTGAATTCGGTCATCACCGACAGCGGAGGCTGCATTTAAGGCTTCATCAAGATCACCCTCATCTAATAGATCCATTCTTTCGGTGTAATGTGCCCAAACGCCAGCATAAAAATCCGCCTGCAGTTCTAAATGCACTGAGTACTTGTTGTACTCTTCCTGACTTAATTGAGATCTCAGATCGTTCATTTGATCCATTATTCCTGTTAAATTTTGTATGTGATGTCCTACTTCGTGAGCAATTACGTAAGCCATTGCAAAATCACCCGGAGCTTGAAACCGTTGTTGCAGCTCATCGTAAAAGCTTAAATCGATATATAATTTTTCATCACCGGGACAGTAAAAAGGACCCGTAGCCGAACCTGTTATTCCGCATGCCGATTGCACTCTGCCGTGGAACAGAACCAATGTTGGCTCCAGGTAATTGGCACCTTCTTCGCTGAAGATATTGTGCCATACATCTTCCGTTTCTGCAAGAACAACTGAAACAAACTGTGCAAGCTCTCTGTCTTCGGCGCTTTCTGTATAATTTGAGGATGTTTCCTGATTATTGATTTGAATATCCTGCAGCAACGAAGTCGGATCCCCGCCAAGTATCAGGACTACAATAATTATCACGATTGAACCTATACCGCCGCCAACCATTCCTTTAGGGGAAATACGGCGTTTGTCTTCAACATTTGAACTTTGTCTTCTGCCCTTCCAGCGCATTTCAATTTCCTCAATAAAATATTAAAAATTTTACTCTGTAATATATTATTACTAAGACTGAAAATTAAGGTTTTTATAACAAAGAAATGTTCACCATCAAGAAAGAAGAATCCAAGTGAGTACCATCTACACAAACAATCCGGCTGCAAGTTATCTGGTTGAATATGGTTTAAAATTGTTAGGTATTTGCCAAAAGAGCGAAATACTAAGTTACTCTGAGTACGGATTGCGACATCAGCATGCCGATGTGCGACAATAAATATTCATATAAATAAAACCAGACTCTTAAACCAGTACACTAGTCTATCGAAGGAGAATCATCTTTTTCGTTTCAGTAAAACTACCCGCACTCAACCTGTAAAAATATACTCCACTTGTTAGATCTGAAGCATCAAACGTAATTTCATATACTCCTGCAGATTTATCTTCATTAACAAGTGTAGCTATTTCTCTGCCGCGAACATCATAAACTTTCAATTGAACGTTGAGATTCTTCGCTTCGCTCAGAATGACAGCTGGAATTGCATATTTTATAATTGTTAACGGATTAAAGGGGTTTGGATAATTCAGGAACAATTTAAAACCTTCAGGTATTATTCTTACAGTGTTATCATTAATTGATGTAATAATCTGCGGGAGATCGCTGCAAAAAGGTCCGCCAAAAACTCCGATATCATTTCTTAATGTTCCCTGCGATGGCCATAGTGCATTGCCCGGATTTAAAGGATTCTCACGGTCGTTAAAGACAACACTGTCTTTTCCGGCATCAATACATGGAGAAGTCGCACTTAAATAGTAACCCTGCATTGTTAATTCAGGATTAAGATTTATATTTCCTTCTCCATTATATCCGTCTTCAACATCATTAAAAATTATTTGTGCTGAACTTGACCGAACTCTTATCTGGGAATTTGAGGGAGCTGTATTTCCCCAGACAATGTTATTCCTCATATAAATTCCACTTGACGACCAAAGATAAACCCCTCCACCGGATAAGGTTGAAGAGTTGTAAACTATAGAATTGTTTTCAATTACTTTAATTTTATTATCAAACCTGTTAGAAAGGATCCATATCCCGCTTCCTGCATAGTCTTCTCCGCCGTAATTCTCCGCTATGACATTATTACGTATAACCCCACCAGAATAATTAAAAACAATGCCTGCACCATACCTTCCTCTGTTATGAAGAATAATATTATTTTCAATAAGAGGGTTACCGTCACCACATCTAATTGCTCCACCTCCGGCACTTACCAAACCGGATTTGTTGTAAGCTTCGTTGTCTTTAATAATATTAAATAGAATTCTCGGCGCCCAATATTGAATTAATATTCCCCCGCCTTCCCTGAAATAATTATTCGCACCATGTTCATCTTCCCAAACCGTTCCTTTACCACCCGTTAATGTAAAACCAATCAATGCTGCTGAAGAATCATCCGAAAAACTCTGATCCGGTTTATACATTAACACACAGCTTGCAGTGTCCGGGTGATTTGGTTCACTACCGTCAATTATTGTAGAATCGATGTCTACCAGATCCTTTGTAAAAATAAAATTGCTCGTAAGAACTATTCCTTTTCCCTTGAAATTAATATTCTCTTTAAAAATTCCTCTTGCAACTAATATTGTATCGCCATCCTGTGCTACATCAATTGCTGACTGGATTTTAGGATAATCCTGCGGGACTCTGATTGTGGTTGATTGAGCCATGGCTGTCCAAAACAGAATTGCTAAAAGTAAATGGTAAATTTTCATTGTGGTTCCTATTTTTTATACAAAGATAATGTTAGGAAAAACTAAAATCGTTCGGGAACATAAATCAGAACTTCTTTATTTAATTGGTGGATCTAAAAAGGTTGTGAACTGCAGCAAGTTAATATTATTATCTTATATTTTCAGCCAGAATGACAGATGCTTACTGTAATTATTCAGGCACTGATCTTATACTTTTTCCTGTAATCTGAGGGAGTGATACCGGTGCTTTTCTTAAAAAGTGTATTAAAAACTGATTTGCTATTAAACCCGCACTCATACAGCACGGTAAGAATTTTATCCTTTTTATGATCCGGATCGCTTAATAGCCTCTTTGCCTCATCTATCCTGTAGCTATTTACAAAGTCGTAAAAGTTTTGACCCTTTAATTCGTTAATTACCTGTGAAAAATACCGAGGTGCTATCGATAATCGTTGAGCAATTTCACCTAGGTTTAAAGATGAGTTAAGAAATAACTTTTCATCCGCCATTAACACCTCTAACCGGTGGAGGATCTCAATCTTATTTTGATAAGTTAACGGAGACTTTTCATATTTATGCTTATTCCCCTCATTTTCAGGATCCTCTTCAATTTGAGGAATATGAAGATTTTTTAGGATAAGAAGGTTTGCAAAAATAAAATTAATTAGCAGAGATGTGAATGTAAGTAACTCCTCAGAAGTTGAGGTGTTGATCTGCAAGCTGCCTGCAACCCAGTTGATGATATCAACCACCCACATTAGAAAAAAAGCAGTTACGACCAGTTTGAGCCATTCAAAATTTATTTTATCCAGTGAAGAAAAGTATGCTTTAAGTTTCTTGTTCTTCTGTTTTGTAAGCAGGAACGTTTTAAAAAGATAGATTATTGTAATACCGTTCATTAGCAAAAGGTAAATTGTAGTTTCGGTAATATTGTATATTCCGGTTTTCAGTAAATTAAGCTTTATCTCATAGGATTGTATCTGAAAGTGAATAAATGTCAGGCTGAAAATGATAAAAAAAGGAATAAAATGGAGAAATTCTTTCTTAGTGAATTTGAAATCTTTTGAGGTGATTGCTTTTGTATATAAATAAAGAAGTGGACCAAAAAGGAAACCAAAAGTTCCACCAATAAAAAACAGATTAACTGTATAGGGAATAATTTCCTTGTTGTACCGGAATGCAAGGAAGTCAAGAATATAAAATCCATTAGCTATTAGAAAAAATGCAAGCGTTATTTTATCAGATCCCCGCTCTGTTTTTGTACCTAGAAGAAATAGTGCAAACAGTATTAGCTGCGCAACAGTGATGATTGCAATTATATCTGTTATGGTTCTTATCAAAATTACCTGAATGAGTTTGTTCTGTACTAAAATACGATGCCCGCTATTAACCCGCAAAACCAGTAATATTCACTTTAGAAAGGAAGTTAGGTGGGTAGAAATGAACGTGTCCGAAAGAATGCTAAATCATGACGAGAGTTACGGTCAACTTTGCTCCTCATCCTCATCACTAATCTTAAACTGATTGTATATTCCGTGAACTTAATGAAAAAATTTCACCTGGTAATATTAACAAGTGGTTGATATTTGTTTTGTGGCTGGTCATTTCTCCCGCTATGCTGCTGGTGATCCAGCCCGGAACTTTTGCAGTAATAAATCAGTAACCAAAAATAAACCCGGTTGCTTTGCCTCAATGGGAATTAAATATATTCATTGGCTTTATCTGGTCCTTCCGGCAGTATGTCTAAATTAGCATTGATGTGTTCCATATTCAGTCGGATAATAGAAGAAAAATTATCTTATCAAAGAACAGTAGTCTAAACTATCTTTATTGTCGTATTACTCTTTATTCCATTTTAAAACTACAATAGATTTTGAGGGCAATTGTACAGAAATTGCTCCCCCTGCTTTAACTGAAACATCTGAAAATTTATCTATTTGAACTGTGTTTGGCTCTTCAAAGGTATTATGTGCATTAATAGTTTCTGCTGTAAGAATTTCTCCTGCTATATTAGTAGGTTTAATTCCATTTAAGATACAATTCACAGCTATATCTTTAGTTGCACTTACGTTTACAAGACTCAGAACAATTATATTATCTTTTGTGATCGCGCAGGAAGCGGATACAGCATCAACGCTATCGTTATCGTGTTTGTATTTTTCGCTGGTTATTTCCAGGGGAAGAAAAGTAGCGTCCTGAAAATCTTTATACATTTTATATACAAAGTAAGTAGGTGTTAAAATAATTTTTTCATTATCTGTTAAAATCAGCGCCTGAAGGACATTGATCATCTGGGCAATATTAGCCATATGCACACGGTCGTGTTTGTGGAAGATATTCAGGTTGATTGCAGCCACAATAGCGTCGCGTAAGGAATTTTGCTGATAAAGAAATGAAGGATTTGTTCCGGGCTCAACGTCATACCAGTTGCCCCATTCATCTACAATTAATCCTATCTTTTTCTCCGGGTCGTACTTATCCATAATAGCAGAGTGTTTAGTTATCAGCTCATCCATTGTCAATGTTCGGGAAATAGTTGCGAACCACTCATCTTCTGTAAAATCAGTTGCAGAACCTTTGTTATTCCAATCATTAACTGTATAAAAATGTAAAGAGTACCCATTCATATAGTTCTGAAGCCATCCATCGGTTTCGCTCCATTTTTTCATTATGGTTTCTGTCCATTCAAAATCTTCCGGCAATCCACCTGAAAAAATTTTATAAAGTGGTTCATCACTATAACTCTTAGAGAAGCGAGAATACCTTGCTGCTTCATTGGAATAAAAATCTGCAGACATAATACCACCGCAGCCCCATGACTCATTTCCTATGCCCCAATATTTTACTTCCCATGGTTCCTCCCTGCCGTTAGAAATTCGTAAATTGCTCATCGAAATTACAGGTTCACAGCCAAGTTGTTCACATAAATCCATAAACTCGTGTGTTCCAAAGCTGTTGTCTTCTGTTACTCCGCCCCAGGCTGTATTTACTATTTTCGGGCGTTTAGTAGGATTACCTATTCCATCCATCCAGTGATATTCATCTGCGAAGCATCCGCCAGGCCAGCGTACATTAGGTATGTTAATTTCTTTCAATGCATTAACAACATCATTCCTTATACCGCGGGTATTCGGAATATTGCTGTTATAACCAACCCAAATACCGCCATAGATTCCACGTCCGAGATGTTCGCTGAATTGTCCGTAAATGTGCTTGCTTATAGTATGAACAGGTTTATCTGCGTGGATATTTACTGTATTAGTTTGACCGAATAGTGAAAATTGAAACACCAGAATAACTAATGCCAATGACTTCATTTATACCTCCTAAACAATTCACGTGAAGAGTTTAATATTGATTATGTGGCAATTCAAAGTTAACAGAATTACTGATGAAAAGTTATTCTGTGCAGGAATAAATTACAATAACTGAGAAGGAAAATTAATCAGGAAAGAATTACCCGCCTGTGAAAGGCGGGTAGTGAAAAATCTTTTTATGAGCCTTAGCAATGACTAAGGGAATTAAATTGTTTCTCCACTTAAATTTTCACTTTCGGACTTGTTCTCTTCTTCAAATCTTTTTTTCCAGTATTCCTTTGATCTAAAATGACGTGGAGAACCGCATCTTCTGTGAAAACCAAAGAATAAAATTTTAGAAAGGATTAAAAGTCCCAATGCCTGGAAATATGTTATTGTCGTTAATCCGAAGATGGCCGGCATAAGCCAGTTCCACAGTAAAAATACAATAAGTGAAAATAAACCCAGGAACACTATTCCGAATCCAATTCCCCGTGCGAAAAAGAATTTTTTATTTTTGTGATACATAATATTACCCATTAAGATATTTATTTAATTTTTTCTTTAACTGCTTCACCGCATAATGTTTCCGCGACAGAAGAGTATTAACTTTCAAACCTGTTAATTCCGAAATTTCATTAAAAGAGAATCCGTCAACCTCATTCATCAAAAAAACATCGCGTTGTTCTGGCGGAAGTTCATTTATAGCAGCTTCAAAATTTTCATAAAATTCGTCTTTAAGAAATAAATCTTCCGGAGTTAAATCTATTGAAGGAATCAGATTTTCTAACGAAAATATTTCTTCTCCTTCAAATGTATCATGGATTTGCTCTGCAAATCTTTCCGTTCTTTTTTTCCTGCTCTTTTAAGCAGTAAGCTGGATATCATATTATGCCAAATAATTGATAATTTAACGTTAATATTCAGATTATGAAAATACGTTTTGATTTGGAATCTGTTTCATCTATAAATAGGTTTAATCTGTTTAAAAATAACTTTTCAATGATTATTGGCTGATACAAAAAACAACTCCGATTCAAATCAACCTACCTTTGCGCGTGATCTGGGACTATTTGATGCAACTATGATCGGTGTTGGCGCAATGATCGGGGCGGGTATATTTGTACTAACCGGTTTAGCAGCAGGGGAAGCCGGACCCGCATCAATTCTTTCATTTGCATTAAATGGATTAGTTACATTAATTACTGCATTTGCCTATGCTGAATTAGCTTCAGCAATTCCCCGTGCAGGAGGCGGATATTCATTTGTAAGAATGGCTTTCCCCGGAGCAACAGGTTTTGTTGCCGGGTGGATGCTATGGTTTGCATATACCGTTGCCTGCAGTCTATATGCTCTAGGCTTTGGAGGTTATTTCTGGGAGTTTTTCTTAAAGTATTTTCCTGGTCTTGCGGAGTCTATACATTCAATATTAAAACAGCATTCAGTTGTTTTGATTGTTACTGCCCTCATAGCAGCGTTTTTTATCTGGCTGAATATGCGCGGGGCTGAAGTAACAGGGAAAACAGAAAATGTATTAACACTATCTAAAATTGCAATACTGTCTATTTTTATTTTTTTCGGTTTAAGCCTGATCTTCAGCGAGCCAACGCAAACTTTAAAACATTTCACACCCTTTTTTCCAAAAGGTTTTAGTGGAGTTTTTGTTGCTATGGGCTTAACATTTATTGCCTTTGAGGGATATGACCTGATTGCCACAGTTGCTGAGGAGATTAAAAATCCTGAGAGGAATATCCCCCGCGCTACATTCATAGCGCTTGGTATAACAATTATAATTTATCTGCTTATTTTGTTTGTTTCACTCGGGGCTATTAATGTTGACGAACCTTCATGGGAGTTTTTAGGTCGTTTTAAAGAAACCGCAATTGTTCGTGCTGCAGAAGCATTCATGCCTGCATTCGGTGTAGGTCTTATTGTTTTCGGTGGACTTCTTTCGACAATGTCTGCATTGAACGCTACGGTTATGGCTGCATCGAGGGTAGCATTTTCAATGAGCAGGGATCTCTGGCTTCCGCCTAAGATGTCGAGGATTCATCAAACCCGACGCACTCCATACATTGCTGTTTTCGTCACTGGTTTCATATTAATTATTATGGCGGTAACACTTCCGATTGAAGCGGTCGGTTCTGCGGCAAGTTTAATTTTTTTATTAACCTTCGCGATGGTAAATCTCTCCCTGATTGCATTAAGAAGAAAGTATCCCGAAATACCACGCATTTAATTTTCAGCCCATTGCCTGGTATGTTACAATAGGTTGGATTGCAGTTGGATTGTTGTTTTATTATGCTGTCTTCGAAAAGAAAGCCGCAGCATTCGAGCCACAGGTACTGCTTCCCGGTACACCTCTTCCCGAGGCAGAGAATGCTTCTTCTGTATTAATCTCTCTGCACAATCCTGATAATGTTGAAATCCTGATGAGAATTGGAATGTCCGTTGCCCGCCAAAGACAAGTAGGATTAATTGCAACCAGTGTCGTAACTGTTCCAAGACAAGTACCAATTCACGAAGGGTTAAGATTCGCACATCACAAAGAACCATTGTTATCCGAAGCAAAGAGGATAGCTTCTCAGCAGCAGATAAAACTGGAAACCGATCTTGTAATTGCTCATAATGCTGCAGATGGAATACTGGCTGCCGTAGATAAACATAATGCCGAAGCTTTGATTATGGGATGGAAAGGATTTACAAATGCAAAAGACAGAATATTCGGTGAGATAGCCGATCAGATAATCCGTCTTGCCCCATGCGATTTACTGGTTCTGAAGATTGGTGAAAAAAACGCACAGCTGGCTTCAAATGTTTTAAACTCAATGGCAAAAGAGTTTAGTATGAGTGTTACCGCCGGTTATATTATACATGAGAATGCAACTAAAGAAGAAAGAGACATTGGTGAAGAACGAATGGATTCCACTTTATCTAAGCTTGACTCAGAAATAGCATCCGGCAAGAAAATTATTGAATCAAAATCTATTGCTGGTGGTATTGCAAAAGCAAGTAGGGATTATGACCTGGTTGTTATAGGTGCAGCAAAAGAACCTTTCTTTAAAAAGATGCTGTTTGGTGAAATACCGGAAAAAGTTGCACGCTATTCGCCGAACTCCGTGCTCGTTGTTAAAAAGTATGAAGGGGTTTTAAAAAATATTTTTAAACGCATATTGGGTTAAACCTTATTTCAAGTCATTCCAGCTTGTCAGGAATCTGCTCACCTTGTCATTCTGAACGAAGTGAAGAATCTTTTTAGGGATATATGAAAAAATTTTTTGTAATACTGAACTTACTTCTCCAGTACAATTCCGAAATGTTTTTTTAATAAAAAATAAAAATCATTATCATCTGTAAGATCACTTTTGGTTTTTATACCATTCTCTGTGATAGTTAGTGAGTTATTGCTTAACGTGATCCTTCCGGTCTTGGTTGCGATCGTACAGAGCATTCTTGTTCTGAAATGAGATGAAGGACTGTCCTGCTGGTATGCGCACATCTCTTTATAATCTTCCAGACTTTGTGAAGCTGTAGAAAAACTGTACTGCCTTGAAAAATCATTTTCTTCCTTTTTCAACAGCTCGAATAATTTTTCTTCTTTCTTTGATATCTTGTAATATCCGCTTACATCTTCAGCTTCTCCATCCGGCATTTTAATCGGGCAGCGGAATGAATCTCCAAATCCAACATCCACAAGGTAATCTTTTCCCAGGTGAACAAGCAAGGTCATATGGTCATACTCGGGCCCGAAATTATTTTTCTGAGAATTAAATACCCGTGCAGAAAGCATATCGGCTGTAAACCCGAGCGAGGTAAGCAGCCAGTGGAATAACCCATTTAGTTCGTAACAGAATCCTCCTCGTTTGGAGGGGACTATTTTCTTATAAATTTTGTTCAGGTCGAGCTCAATCCTGTTCCAGTCCGGAATATCAAGGTCTTCAAAAGGAATGGAAAGAAAATGCCGGTTCTGCAGCTCAGTTAAAAATTTTAGTGAGGGCTCTTTTATCTTTTTGATACCGATCCTGTTCAAATAAGCTTTTATATCCATAGTGAATAATATACTCCGGCGATAGCAAAAAAAGCTACTGATTAATTAAAAAATACTGGTGGAAAGGAAAGTACCTTATCCGACCTTTTCAAATTGAGCATCGTAATTTTAAAAAGATCAATCCGCCTAACCTGTAAAAGTCATTTACATCTTTTTAATTACACCTTATAATGTTATTTATCCTCTGGTCATTAATTAATGATGGAATTTGCTCATCTACTATAACTTGGAGAAGCATAAAAATAAAGATTATGAAACCATGTTAAAATATGGTTTGTACTTTATAGTATTTTTTCTTTCCTCATTTTCTCTCTATTCACAACCGGGGATAAAAGGGGGATTAGCAGTTTCCGCTTTGCAGGCATCGGGAGAGGATTACACTCCATTTTTAGGATACGAGGTATCATGGGTGCAGTATGGAACAAGCAATCCTGTTTTTGGTTTACAGCTTGGTGCATTTTACTCAATTAGCATTTCCGATGAATTTATCTTTCAACCCGAACTATATTTTGCACATAGAGGATATCAGTTCGACAAAACACCACTTTATGATATTAATTACAGCTTTGTAATAAATTATATAGAAATGCCACTCTTAGTGGAATATTATCTTCCGCTCGGTTGGGGATTTCATTCAGCATTTATAGCGGGACCTTATTCATCCATTAAACTAAGCAGCAATATAAAAATAAAGCTACCCGGTGAAGATTTACAAGGTGAGGTTTCAAGTGTGAATAACTTTGATTACGGAATTATATTTGGAATTACAACGGAATTCTCAATATGGAGTGGAGAAATAATTTTGGATCTGAGAGTTAACTGGGGATTAGCAAATGTATTATCTCAGCCTGCTGATTTTATTAGCATAAACAAAGATCCGGGAACAGTTAAAACAAGAGCTGTAACGTTAATGACGGGTTACCGTTTTAATCTGGGTTGGTGAGAAAATAATGAAAAATAATTTGTTACTCATACACGCTTTGTTACTCATATTATTATTTAACAAATGTTCAGTAATAGATCCCGAGGTTGAAGAATTTTTAGATTTTGATGCTGAAATCAGTAAGGAGATGAGTAGTTACCAGATTCCATCCCTTTCCGCCTGTGTAATAAAAAATGATGAAGTAGTCTGGACAAACTATTTCGGAAATTCTGTAGTTAATAACAGTTTGCCGGATTCTGGATCTATTTATTCAGTTGCTTCCGTTTCAAAAACCATAATCGTAACTGCTGTTATGCAACTCTTCGAACAAGGACTGATTGATCTTGATGCTGACATAAATGATTATCTGCCAATATCAATACGCAACCCTAATTATCCCGATAAAAAAATAACCGTGAGAATGTTATTAACGCACACTTCCGGGTTAGCATGGCCGGTTGATGATTATGAAGTTCCCGGTTTTTATGATTACTATCCTCTCGATTCGGCACCGCCTTTAAATGAATGGATACCGCAGTACGTATTACCCGGCGGCAGTCACTATGTAAATGCAGTTTGGAAAAACACAGTTCCCGGAGAGAGAGAATTATATTCCAATATAGGTACTGCAATTTCAGCATATCTTGTAGAAATTATAACTGAAACGGACTTTAACACATACTGCAACCAGAATATATTTACTCCGCTGGAAATGGATAACACAAGTTATGCTTACGCAGATTTAGATATGGATAAAGTTGTTAAAAAATATTGGGAAAACTATCAACTGATCCAACCTTATCGCCAATTGTCCTTCCCCACACATAGTCTTAAAACAACAATGGAAGACTATTCACACCTACTTATTGCTTATATGAATGGCGGGACTTATAACGGAACACGAATCCTGCAGGAGAGCACAATTAATACAATACTGCAAGTTAATAATCCCGCAAGCGGCACTTGCTTAGTCTGGAATAAAAGATTGGGTGACTGGTACGAACATCAGGGGGGAGAGCCGGGTGCTGCTGCACAAGTTGAGTTTCATCCTGAAAAAAAGGTTGCAATGATTATTTTTTCCAATAAACGGAATAGTCAGGTTTATCAGGGTAATAAAATCCATGCGATATTTAGAAGGATTGCGAATAACTACTTTTAAATTCAATTCTTTCCCATATAAAATCCGAATTGATGAATCTTTTAGTGAATCATTTATTATTGTTGTAGTTTCAGGAATTCCGGATAAGAGGGCACAGTTCATTGCCCAATTAAAAGCTGAAAAACAAAGGTTGAAAGATTAACACTTCTCGTTGTCTCGTGTTCAAATTTCCAGCTGAACCAATGCCGGATTAGCATGAATTTGAAAACTCAGTTTGTTGATCTTTGAAGCAATGGGTTTCTATAATTTTATGGGTGAGCCGCAGTGCTTACAATATTTTGCATCCAGATCATGCCCTTCTTTAAAACATACCGGGCAGACCTGAACAGATGATTTTTTTGTTACATCTGCTATCTCAACAGATACTATTCCAGTCGGAACGGCAATAATAGCATAGCCCATAATCATAACAAAAGATGCAAAAATCTGACCAATAGTTGTTTGGGGGGAAATATCGCCGTATCCGACTGTCGTCATTGTAACAATTGCCCAATACATACTGAACGGAATACTTGTAAAACCATTTTCAGGCCCTTCAATAACATACATAACTGCACCGATTATAACTATCAAAGTTAATACAGCAAATAAAAACACAGCTATTTTTCCGCGGCTCGCTATTAAAGCTTTTCTTAAGATTGTTGCCTGCCTGATCATGTGTGTAAGTTTTAATATTCTGAAAACTCTAAGGAGACGAAGAATTCTGATTACCAATAAGTACTGGCTTCCGGTAATTACAAGACTAAGATAAGTCGGAAGAATTGCCAGGACATCAATTACACCATAAAAACTAAAAATATAACCAAGGGGTTTTTTAGTACTGATTATCCGTAAAATATATTCTATTGAAAATAGTATTGTAAAAAACCATTCCAGGTAATAGAATATATCTCCATAAGAAACTCTTAGTTCATAAATGCTTTCTAAAAAAACTACAAGAACGCTTAGCAGGATTGCCCAGAGTAGAACAACATCGAACCATTTTCCGGCAGGAGTTTCGGCTTCAAAAATAATTTCATAAAGTTTATCTCTAAACTCTCTCTTCTGATCCTTTGAATTCATTTAATTTTTATCCATCCGCCAATGAAATCTTATGAATTTTATTTAAATATAATATTTTCCAAAAGAATTAGCAGATATTATTTAAGCGTATTATCCCTTTACCGGTAATTATATAATGGAAAAATCAAACTGAATAAAATAAGCGGGAAGGAAGGCAACTCTTCAGCACAGTATCATCCCGGATTTAATGCCGGATCAGAGAATGAAAAACAGAGACCACCATAAATATTTTATTGACTTTCATTGATAATTGTTACAACTTAACTTATAACGGTTACTAAACCCCCGTAAGAATGAAATTATAATAGATTTACAATTTTCTTCTCTCATCATTCTTGCCCAACACATTCTCTAAACCGTCTGGATATTAAAACATATAGACTTTACATCGCACTCTCGTCTAAAAAACGTTTATCTGTTTTCTTGTTTTGAAGAAATTTAATTGGAGGTCAAAATGAAACTTTTTCCCCACTCTTTTTTCTGGATCTTTGTTTTTGCTATTCTGTATCCAATCAATATTTTCCCAACTGATTTATGTGGTCCCATATCAGGGACATTAACATTTGCTGGAAGTCCGTATATAGTTACTTGCAATGTACTTGTGCCGGATGGACAAACATTGTCAATTGAACCCGGTGTGATAATAAAATTTAATTTGGAGAAAATACTTCAAGTAGACGGTACTTTAATAGCTGAGGGGACTGCAGGTAATGAAATAAAATTTACGTATAATAATTCTGTACCGGGAGGAGGTGATTGGGATGAGATTTATTTTATGCAAAGTGAAAACTCGATTCTTAATTATTGTATAATTGAACATGCCGGGTCAGGAGCAAGTCCAAGAACA
>JARRKK010000155.1:0-6191 GCA_037388105.1 Ignavibacteriaceae bacterium
ATGCCCATCCTCCACCAACTTCACTTGCTTTTAAATAATACTTTCTTGCCAGAGAGGGTTTTCTCTCCTCGCTGTAAACAATTCCTAAGTTAAAATAGTGTTCCTTTGAATCAGGATCGAGCTTAATCAATTTTAACAGTGCTTCTTCAGCTTTATTATATTGATCTGTTTTTTGATAAGCAGTTTGAAGCTGATTCCAGTAGTTTATAGTTTCGGGAGCTTTTGATACTAAAAATTCAAATCCTTCTATAGCTTCATCATACATCTTTACCTTCATAGCAAACGAAGCAAAACCAAATGCTTTTTCCAGATTATTTTTATCATCAAGCCAAATTTTCTTTTTAAGGTTAACTAAATCCTCTTCATTTTCAACAAGACTGACAAGTTCTTTAGGCCATATTTCATTATCAGGTTCTCGTTCGGACAAATATGAGTACAAATTAATTGCCTTATCCTGATAATCATTTTCATCGGTTGCATTCTTTTTATAGAGTTGACCCAGTCGATTGTAATAGTATGTAGAAAGATTTGGATCAAATTCAATGGCTAATTCGTATTCTGCAATAATATCTTCATCCGACGCATTTAGCCATCCTTCCATAATAAAGGCTTTATGAGATTCAAAATATGCTTTTTCTTCCGGATAATATTTTAATGCCATGTCATAAAAATAAATTATTGTGTCCTCAATACTTTCTTTTGCTTCACCTTCAACATTTGTGGAATCATGCACATACCAGAGGCAATCTTCCATTTTATAATATATCCATTTTTTAAATTTAACCGGATTACATTCCAAAACCTGCCAACCGTAAGGCAGAGCACTTACGAAATCTTTGTTTTTATGATATTCAGAAAAGAGACTATATTTTTCTAATAATTTTAGTGAGTCGCAATCCCCGAAAGAATTTGATAGGTTGTTAGATAAACCACTTGATGAAATTATAATCAACATCAAGATAATCAGGTAATGTATTCTAATTAAAGTTCTCAAAACAAAATCCTTAAAGATTATTTATTAAATTACTTTTCTACCCGCTGGAACCAGAGTTCTCCAAAGCTAATTCCAACATTAATTCTAAAGAAATTTTCTTGAACTAAATTATAATCTGTTGTCCCTCTTATCGAATATTCTAAGTCCAGATCAATCGAATTTCCTATTCCAAGCGGAAAAGACATTCCTGCATAAGTTCCAAATTGATTAATATTTTGTCCATTAATTACATACTGAGTTTGTTCGTAACTTAAACATAACCGCCACTTGATTTGTTCCCATGTTGTAAGACCTGGTTCATAAATGGCTGCATATTCAAATCCGATACCAATTCTATGGACATCTCCTAAATTCTTTGAGGTTTGTCCTCCTAATTTGTACTGACTCCAGGGTTGATATATGTAGTCTAAATTAAAATTATATTTATTACTAAGCGCCAATGAACTACCTGTTGCAACCCGTATAGGAATTTCAGTTGTTGTGTTCCCGAAACTAACTGTATCAGCAACTCTCGTGGGATTTATAGTCAATGATGTATCTGTATTCAGTTCTGAAATAATATTGACTGAAACACCAAAACTCAAATTAGATATTGTTTCAGAATTTAACAAACCTGAGAAATTATCAGTTATGATTCCAATCGTGGCACCAAATCCAGTACTTCTGTACTGCAATTCATATTCACCAGGTATAAATGATGAATTGTCAAACTCAACAAGAGAAGAATAAGTTTGCTTACCAAAGTAATATTCGCCGGAAAATCCTAAAGTAAATCCGACTGGAATTTTATAGGTTGCTCCTAAAAATAATTTGGATAATCCCCCGCTTCCTTCATATGTTGTTGTGTAATTACTATTGATTGAATCCTTATCATCCGTAAATTCAACGACTTGATAACTTATCCTGCTATAAGGTACAATACCTGATGCAAATCCAATATTATTCCTTTCACTTATCGGAAAAGCGAATGTGAATCCTTTAAATTCTGCATCGGTATAAAATCCTGAATTCTCACTATCAGAAAGTTTTACGCCATTTAATACCAAGCTAAACTCAATTTTTGTAAATTTTAATCCTGCCCAACTTGCGGGATTAAGTATCTCAACAAAATCTGAATTAAAAATTGCTGAACCGGTTTGTGCAAAACCTAAGCTTCGCGCTGAATAAGTATAATTTAAATCACCTATTCCATTTCTTGTATAAGTAGAGCTATTCTGTGGATAAAGGATTGAGGTTGCAATTAAAATTATTATAAAAAAATTTCTCACAATTTTCATCATTCTTCTAACCTGGTAAATACTACTTTTAACCTTGGTCTATCAGATTGCAGAATAGAACTACTGCCTTTTAAAGCGATTAGTTCAAGTCCATTTGTATTGGATTGCGCCCGTATTACTAATCCTTGATTATCCCTAATACTATTTAGCCAGGTGCTAACGATTGGTGTAATATCACCTGAATAAGAATTTCCCTCTTTTCTTAATGTAACAGCAAACGAAGGGTCAATTGTTGCATTGGAACTATCAGTAATCCTGTAAACACTTAAGTTACTATTAAATGAGCTTCCGGTTATAGTATTTAGCGAATCGACAGCTAGTATTAATTGAGCATTATTAACCACAACTGCGCTGTCAACATCTGAAACATCAAATAATAATCTTGACTGATATGTGACACTTGATTGCACTGCTAAATCGCCCTCAGGCAATGAAAGGGGACCTGCTTCAACAGCACTAACATCTTCAAATATAAATCCATTGATGGTATCAATAAAAGATCCTGGCTTTTCAATAACAATGTTCAATTTAGCTGCAGTAGTAGATGTTAATGTAAGTGCTTGAAATCCTACTACCTTCTCCGATGACATGGTTGGTTTATAATAAATTCCATTATTACTGTCTAAATTCGAATCAATAGAATGTTTAATCCATGAAAGCACTATACTTGAATCAAGCATAAAATTGTACAACGTGTCAGTAAAATTTTTATTGGAACTCAGATCTGTTGGATCATATGTCAGGTTTGAAAGACTATCTGATGTAAATCCGGTGGATGTCCAGCCGCTCGTCACATTATGCACTGTAAAATCAAAAGCAGCTAAACTATCGGTGTAAATATAAGTTGGTGAAAGTATAATTCTGGCTTCATTAACCCGGATATTGCCATCTAAAAAATCCTGCTTTAGAGAATCATTAATTGCAAAAACAAATCTCATCAAAGTTGATGCTTCGACATCTCCTCTTTTTCCTATTAAAATATTTGATGCTAAACCTAATGAAACTACATTTTTATAATCAGAAGATGTTTGGAAAATTGAGTCATCTTTTGTATCGAATGTACTTACGATTACGAAATCCCCCTCAAGTAAATTAACACCTACAGATGATGGGTCATCTGCGCAGGAAAAATAAAGTAAAGATAAAATTATATACGTTGCCAAATGCCAAAGAGGAAGTTTCACTTATTTTCTCCGTAAGTGTCATTAAAAATAAAATTACCTGCTTCAAAAAAATTTTCGGCAACAAAATTTGGAATTTTATTTTCTTCATGCAAGATAGAAAGACTGTCCCTTCCATTACCGGTTTTTACTAATATTGTTTTTAAGGATGCATTTATACCACATTCAATATCAGCGACCGAATCCCCAATAAAATACGATTTTGATAAATCAATATTAAAATCCTTTGCTGCTTTTCGGACCATTTCGGGAGAGGGTTTTCTGCATATTGATTCTTCGCGTGTATTATAATCCGGATGATATGGACAGTAATAAAATGCATCGATAGATACATTAAAATCAGTCAGTAATGAATTAATTTTTTGATTTACAGCATCCACCTGTTCTTTGGTAATTAATCCCCTTGCGATACCTGACTGATTTGAAATAACGATAAAAAGAAAATCTAATTCATTTTTAATACGAAATAGTGTTTCGCCGACATCCGGAAATAGCTTAATAACTTCAGGCTCACCAATATAGCCGGTATCTTCATGCAAAGTTCCGTCCCGGTCGAGAAAAACTGCGCGGTTGGTCATTAATTATTTGAAAGAGTAGTCTTGTATAGTTCAACGTATTTCTTAGCAGATGAATTCCAACTAAAGTCGGTTTTCATACCGGCCTTAATGATTTTTAACCAGGCCTTTTTATCATTGAATATTTTTAATGCACGCTTAATCTCTTTTAGAAATTCTTTTGAATCATACTTTTTGAAAGAGAAACCAGTTCCCTCTTCAGTTTTTTCATTATACCTTATTACAGTATCTGCTAATCCACCTGTTTCACGAACTATAGGTACAGTTCCATATTTTAAACTATACATTTGATTGAGCCCGCATGGTTCATTCTTTGAGGGCATAAGGAAAATATCAGATCCTGCTTCAATCAGGTGAGCCAGTTCGTCATTAAAACCAAGATAGCTGGCAAATTTGCCTTTAAATTTGTGACTCATCTTCTCAAAGAATGCATGATATTTTTTATCTCCTGTACCAAGAACAATAAGTTGTATATCTAATTTCATCAAATCATTAAATACTTTTTGTACCAGATCCATCCCTTTCGAATCATACAATCTTGAAATTATGCCAAACACGGGAACATTCAGATTATATTCCATTCCGAATCTACTTGTCAATGCTTCCTTGTTTATGCTTTTTGCTCCAATGGTTTTAAAATCATATTTCTTTGGGATATCTTTGTCCTTTTCAGGATTCCAAACTTTTGTATCGATTCCATTTATTATAACGTAGAGATCAGTTTTTCTTTTTTTAAGAACATCCTTTAATCCAGCTCCGTATTCATTACTGGTTCTTATTTCCTGTGCATATGTATTACTTACAGTGTTTATAACATTCGCGTGAAGAAGTCCGCTTTTCATAAAGTTAATTTTACCATTCAGTTGAATACCCTTCGCTGAATTCAATTGCTCAGGCAAACCAATTTTGCCAAAAGTGGATTCCGGAAAAATTCCCTGATAATCTAGATTGTGAATAGTAAAAAGAGTTTTAAAACTATTAAATAATTCATCGTTTTTTGCGGCCTCTTTAAGGTAGGCAGGAATTAACCCGCATTGCCAATCATTGCAATGAATAATATCGGGGATCCATCCCAATTTCTGAATCAATTCTGGTATTGAACGACTCATAAGAATAAATCGTTCATCATTATCTTTATAATCTTTACCAGTCATTGGGTCAGCATAAAGGCTATTTCTACTACCGAAGTATTCCTGATTGTCCAGAAAATAGATTTGAACTCTAACCCGTTGTCCGGGAAGAAAACACGATTTTAATGAATACGTCACCTCTTTTTTACCAATTTGAGCCGTTAGGTCTTTGAGTCTTACAACTTCGTGAATCTTATATTTTCTGTCATCAACTGCACCATATTTTGGTACAACAATTCTAACTTCATGTCCTAGCTCAGCCAACGTTTGAGGGAGTGCAGCAGATACATCAGCCAAACCTCCAGTTTTCACGAATGGTACAATTTCAGAGGTTACAAATAATATTTTATATTTCTTGGCGGCCATATGCAATTAATATTTTGATATAATGTACAAATTTACTAAAACCAATACTTGAACCCAAAAATTGAGCATTGTGGAGATTGCCAACTGTACCCCCTGTTTGAGAATAATATGAATTTAACTTCTAACTCATTTTTCCCTTTAATGAAGATTATAATTGTATTATTTTTCATTCGTATTATTATTAAATGAAGAGTTATATGAAGTACACTTTATTCAGCTTAGCTTTGATTACAATTTTATATTTACTGGGAGCATGCAGTGCATCAAAGGATTCCAGGTATGAAACTGAGAAGAAAGTAACCGATGAGGGGACTAAGGATACTATTGTAATCATCCAGGAAGATTTCGATATATCTCCTTATCTATTAAAGATGGATATTGAAGATTTCAGCACAGACGCAGAAGTATTCTCAGATGTGTGGTACCAGTATGAATCTCTTCAGGATGATAGTATCTATGCAGCAAATAGAAATATTATTGGTACTGTTGACGGCTATAGAGTTATGGTTATCGTAACTGATAATATGGAAGAAGCAAATTCAGTGAGGGAGGATATTAGTTCGCAGATTTCCCGCAAAGAGGTTTATATAAGTTTTGAACCTCCTTTTTATAAAGTGAAGGTAGGTGATTTTACTAATATTGCAGAAGCAAATGATTTAAAATTCAAA
>JARRKK010000156.1:0-1569 GCA_037388105.1 Ignavibacteriaceae bacterium
TTTTTTTATTTCCACCAATGCCAAGTATCTTTTCTATTTCATAGAATGCAAGTACCGAGTTTAGTTTTAGGTTATTAATTAATTCATCAGCTATTTTAAATAAAGTTTCTTCTGCAACTCTAAATTCCCTGTCATCAGCAGCCTGGAGTTCAATGTTTTTCTCAGCTAAAGAAGTATAAAATCTGTAAAGTATAATATGCAGCAAACTACCAAGCTCGAATGCTTCAATTTCTTCTGTTGGTTCTTCCAAAGTGTTCAGATGGAGTATACGCTCAGCAAAATACTTATACGGACATTTTGCGTAACTTTCTAACTGAGTTACTGAGTATTGCTTATCTTTTAATTTTTGTAACTCACTTTTCAATTCATCAGTAAGATCATTCGAAATAATCCCGGTGTAAGGAGATGCAGCGAAAGAATTGTTCAACCTTATGTTATTTATATTAATAGCATTTTTTATTGCGTCTATATTAAGATTAATTTCATCAGGAAGAATATATTTTGTCGAATCGTTGTTTACAGATTTCCCCATATATTCAAGTAATTCATTTCCGGAATAGATTGTGTCTGAGAAATCGTTTTCATTTAATTTGGTGGTTTCAAATGTGTTTTTAAATTCAATCAGAAAATTAGATTCGACCAGTTCCTTTCTATCATCTGTTTGTGGGTGTGAAAAATAGAGTCCCTTTCTCCAGGAGCATAACGCTTGATAAAAATGATACCTGTCTTCAGTTTGATGTCTTTTCTCTTCCTTGGCAAAAGAGCCAGAGAAGAAAATTTCCGGTGAGTAGCGAGTGGGAAAATCTCCATCAGTTAAGCCGGCCAGGAATAAGTAATCAAACTGTAACCCCCTTATTTCATTCAAGGTAGTAACCAACACCCCGTAGCCCGGCTTTTCCTTAACATTGTATCTGCTGAATGAAGCAGCAGTCCTTAACTCACTTAAAAAGAATTTTAGGGGGAATTGTTTTTCAGTTCCATACTCAAGCTGCAAAAGATTAAAAAGCTCTTCAGAACTGTTTATGAAGGTAGAAATTGCCTTCACTTCCTGCTCGATTGATTCATCATTTCCTTTCAAGATTTTTTTATGAAGCCCCAATTCAAATATCAATTCGTTTAAGTTTTGATTAAAATCAGCAATCGTCATTCGTTTACTAAATGGTTTCAGCAATAAATAAATAACTTCAATATCCTTCAATGCTTTATCATAATCTACATTGTATCTTTTATTTTCATTTTTTGAATCATCTACATACTGTTGCTCGATAATCCCATCATTCAACCTCTCTTTCCAATTTTTAAGCCCGGAGATCATTTTTAATTCAATTGCTGCCTTTAGCAAATTATTTAAGTCAACTCTTGTTATATCAATTAAATCGCTGTTTAGTGCACGAAATATATTTTTATAATAAAAGTCTTTTTCAATAATTTCGAGAAGATTAATTAAGGTGATTACTGACCGGGAAGTACTTATAGAAAATCTATCTGTTAGATTGAATGGAATTCCAAAAACATTAAACTGGTCTCGCACTATTGGAGAGTAAGGTTTGATTAGATTAAATGCCACAC
>JARRKK010000156.1:1605-16697 GCA_037388105.1 Ignavibacteriaceae bacterium
TTTTTTATCGCCTTGGCAATTAACTCAATTTCGTTCTCCCTTGTGAATGCTGTAATTTCAGTAATCTGCGATTTAAATTGAACTGACTTTGCTGCCCTATTACTTTTAAATAAGTTTTTCCTAACATCATTAATGAATTTCGGGAATACGCCAACAGATCTGTCTGTAATTATTTTGAAACCAATCTCTAGCAGTTTTGAATAGCACTTATCAAGATGAGAAAAGATTGCGGGGTTGTAATTTGCATAATCAAAATCAATATATAGTTCAACATCATCAACTAAAGCAGATGAATTAATTATTTTAATCTCTGGATAACTGAATTCATCAAAGCCATTAATGATAATAAGTTTAAGATTCGGATACTCGTTAATAAATCTGTCAATAAATTCTGTTTCGCTCAGATTATTCAACTCCCAATAAACATCACCAATTTCGCTTACTCCTAAATCAGCGAACTTTTCCTGGTATCTTTTATAAATATTCGAAATATCCTGAGCTTTATATCTTTCTGTTCCTGAAAGATTTTGTGATTCCTCCATTAACATTGATGATGTTATGCCATTCCGTTTATATTCCGAAATTACATTCTTTACTCTCTCGAGTGTTCCGAATGGAACCGTAGTTTTATAATTTGAAAAATAATTTAACTCTATTTCCTGAAAACATTGTTTCAACAAAACAATAGCAGCCTCCTCGCTTACTAAACTGTTTTGTCTATTCGCCCCGGATAGAATTCTGGTTGAATATGATCCAATTGTATCCAAATTGATACCGACAGTTACACCATTCGGAGATGCAGAAATCAGTTCTCTTTTTAATTGCCGAATTTTTCGGTTAGTCGGAACTATCAGAAGAACTTCATTTAGTTTTCGTTCTTTAATTTTTGAAAACAGAATCTGATCGAGATCTATTTCTTTTACATTACATTTAGTAAGTATCATAGTATCATTTAGTACTTTATTAAAAGATCCCGGTAAGATTTTTTTATTTGTTTTGAGATATCCAGGTCTAAAAGATCTCTGATCCTTTCAAACCTTTTCTTTGCTTCTGCATGACTTTGCAACACAAGGGTTTCAAGTTCAAGATAATTACCAAGTGATTTTACTTTATCCAGATGTATCCGCGTATTTTCAAATAAAAATAGTTCCCTGGTTTTTTCCACAATTGTTTCGATCGCAAATATTTTTCTCAAAAACTTTTCGCCGTTTTCATTTTCAATATTTAGAAAATCATAATTAGACCAACGGTTCTTTCCAATTTCATCTCTGTTATAATAAATTAAACTTTCTTTTCTATCCTCGATCCTTAGCTTAAGCAGCCCTTTCTGTACTTTATAATAAACATCCTTTTGATTTAATATCCCGATCTTTTCTGCACCAATCTCTATTAATTTTTTTCTGAATATTTGATGGGACTTAACATTTATTTTTAGTTCCAAATTTTTTGGCATCGATTATATTAGGCATTGTTAGGAAAATATTGAATGAAAGCTGTTCTCAATTAATATTCATTATCAAAAATAAAGTTATTCTTAATCAAGTTTAATTTTCTAAAAAATTTTATTATTTCTATTTTACTAGTATAATTAGATAAACCCATTATTTTTATCTTGCCTGAATAGAATAAATTTCTAATTTGTTTACGTCAAAAGTGATGGCAGGAAATTTGCATATTTCGGACAAATTTTTTATTTGGGTGTTACACATTCCGGTATTCCGGAAGTTTTAAAAAATTAATCATTGAATACCAAATGTCTTGATATTGTGGTTATGATCCCTAATATTAAAGTATTAGAAAAGAGAATCCTATGAAAACCGTAATTATCAGCATATTATTACTAATTCCGCTACTCGAAATTAATTCACAAAGCATTGGTGAGCTTGCACCTCCAAAGGAACCCATATCTTTTCCACCAAATGCGTGGGGATTTGATTTAATGATAAGTGACGGCGGTTTTGGCTTTGGGGGATTTTACAGACATAAAATAGTTAACAATGTAACTGCTTTTGCTGATATTTCATTTTCCGAATCAAAAGATGAGAGAGAGTTTGAATACATAGATATATTTGGAAATAAGTTTACCGTAGGTAAGAAAAACAGGGTTTTCATTGTACCACTAAATTTCGGTGTTCAATACAGATTGTTTGCTAAAGTGTTAGCTGATAATCTGAGACCTTACGTAAATTTAGGTGTTGGGCCAACTTTTGTAATTACAACTCCTTACTCTGAAGAATTCTTTAAATCATTCTCTTTTGCTGAATCCAAAGTGGCTGCAGGCGGATATGTTGGATTTGGTGCCAATTTTGGATTAAATCAATCAAGTCTGCTCGGTTTAAATTTTCGGTATTATATAATAAAATTATTTGATGACGGGGTAGAAAGTTTAGAAGGAAGAAAGAAAACTACAATAGGCGGATTCTTTGTTACATTTAATATTGGATTTATGTATTAACATTACGTTGCTGTTAATACCTTCAGCATCCATTTGATTTCTACACACCATAATTATCGCTAGAATATATTTATCTTCACACACAATCTAATTATCAGGATAGTATAATTACTATCACTTCCACTTAATTGTACACCCAATCGAATAAGTTTCGGGAACGGAAATTTCTCTATTCTCAAATAACTCATCGAGTGCATCTTCCAGATAATGATTAACTACCCTCTGCGGTTCCTGCCAATTATCATCAATCTTACCGTGATAAACTAATTCTCTCTTACTATTAAACAGAAATATTTCCGGTGTATGTGTTGCATCAAAAGATTTTGCGGTCGATTGATCTTCATCCCTCAGGTAGAGGAAATTGAAATTGCGTTCTCTAGCTCTCAATTTCATATTTTCAAAGGAGTCATCCGGATAAAAAGTATCATCGTTTGAATTTATTGCTATTATTCTAACACCTTTTTGCAGAGTATTTGTTGCCATAATTAACCATTTTGTTTTGCAATAGATATTGTAAGTAAATAAATTACAGAATAATTTTTACTAATTAAATTTTTGACCGGATTACGCTAAATATATGTCACGTGATATTCAATTTGCCGAAAGTTTATATAATTCATACGAAAATTATAAGGAAAATAGTTTAAATCATCGCCGTTTCAAACAATCGGATATTTTAGCATTGATTAAACGATTAGAGGATAAAAATATTTTCAGAGTTAAAAAAGTCGGCGAGTCGGTTCAGGGAAGAGAAATATTTTTAATTTCTTTAGGCACCGGCAGCAGGAATATATTCTGCTGGTCTCAAATGCATGGCGATGAAGCAACTGCAACGGCAGCCATTTTTGATATAATAAATTTTTTCCTTGCAGAAAATCATTATGCAGAATTTAAACATTCCTTATTAAGTAATATCACACTTCACTTTTTGCCAATGGTTAATCCTGATGGTGCTGAACTTTTCCAGAGACGGAATATACTGGAGATTGATTTAAATCGGGATGCAACACGGAAGAAGTCTCCTGAATCAAAAATCCTGCATTCAGTTTTTGAAGAGGTGAAACCGGAATTTGGATTTAATCTGCATGATCAGGGTAGAGATTATTCTGCCGGTAATACAAAACAATGGGCAGCAATATCATTTCTGGCGCCGCCGTTCGACTTTAAAAAAACAGTAAATGAATCCCGGACACTTGCAATGAAATTAATCAGTGAAATGTATGGTGTTCTCTCTCATTTTATTCCCGGTCATATTTCAAAGTATAAGGATGATTATGAACCGAGAGCCTTCGGTGATAAATTTTCAGAAGCAAATACAAGTATTATATTAATTGAATCCGGCACGTGGCGTGGAGACAGGGAAAAAATGTTTTTAAGGAAATTGAATTTTATTACAATGATCAATTCATTTAAAAGTATCGCCGAAGGAAGTTTTGTAAAAGAATCATTAAACACTTACAAATCAATACCACAAAATGAATCGCAAATGATGGATTTCATAATTAGAAATGCAACGGTTACCAGTAAAGGAGACGAAGTCTCTGTTGATGTGGGCATAAATTACGAAGAGATAAACACCGAAGACAGCCGGAACTTTTATTATAAAGCGAAGATAGAAGATATTGGAGATCTATCGGTTTTTTCAGGTTTTCAGGAACTGGATGCTACAGGGATGCATTTAGAATTGGGAAAAACTTATATCGAAGAAGTTAATTCACTTGATGAAATTAATAAACTCAATTATTCACAACTAATGAGAGAAGGATTCACAAACATAAAGCTGAATCTTCCTAAGCTTGATTCTAAATTTTCTAAATTTTTGTTTAATATTATATTAAGCAACAGAGAAAGAACCGAAGAGCTTAAAGAAGAAGCAATACCAAACTTTATATTGAAGAAAAGCGGAGCATTTAAATATGCAGTAATAAATGGCTTCTTACTGGATTCACGATTAACTGGAAGAAAAAAGGGCAATGCCCTTGTTTTTGATTAGTGACAAGTTTGTACTTTTACATTAATACGAGACAGTTTATGTTAAATGAATTCAGAATTCGGTAATAAGACCTTTCCACATGTAGACCTGCTATTCACCTATGCATTACTAATAACCGGGGAGAACAGGAATGCTGAAAAAATATTATCTCAAACCTTTGCAAATGCTTTTTGGTTTTGGAAGCATCTATCTGAAGAAACCGATATACAAACCTGGCTTATCAGGATAGTAATAAATATCTTCAGAAGTTTACCCATAGATGATGAATCTGGGGACGATCTAATTATAGATAATAAAACGGTAGATTTATCATCGATAGTTGCTTTGGATATCGACAGAAAGTTTGACTATCAAAAGGATAAATTATTAAGACAGATTATTTCATCTTTACCGTTAAATTTAAAAGAAGTCATAATTTTTATTGATATACTAAAATTCAGTTATGAACGCACAGCAGATCTTATTGAAGTGCCCGAGGATGTTATCAAAAGGCGATTATTTGATGCTCGAAAAATAATTTTATTTAGATGGCTGCGGCATAATTCAACTGATAAATTAACAGCAAAAAATGTTCAAATAAGTTTGCAGGATAAACTAGTAGTAATAAGTTCAGTAGATGATCAAAATTCAGAACTAATAAATGATGGAAGAAAAAATTTAATAAAGCAGGAAATTGATGCTCAAAACATTCTCAAAAATGCTATCACCAAAAACATTTCTATTCAACCTGTCAGGCAAGCGCTAAAAATAAAACTATTTAAGAAGTATGCCCCACAACTAACAGACAAGATAAATAATATTGCCTCATCGGAGAAGAAAGGAATGGTGACATTCGTAACCATTGCAATGATTATTATTGTTTCTATTCTAATAATTTTATTCAGACCAACTTCAGAAAATCCGGGCGAATTTGCGCTCGGTCAAGTGGGTAAGGATAATATTTTAGTTATGCTCAAAAATAATTTTGCAATGTTTCTGGATAGCCGCAATGATTCTGGTGTGGTATCAAGTAATGAGATAATAAAAGGTAATTTTCTATCCACTGATGGATATCAAGAGAAAACCAATCCTCCAGGTTTTAGCGGATGGAAAATTAAAAGTCAATTCCTATCCTCATTTGGAGAGGTAAAACTCACAAATTTTATTTATGAGAATGAAATTGGGGCGGATATGTATCTTTTGGATATCCCATTAACATTGGTTGAAGAAAAAAAGATATTGAAGCTTACACCCGAATTGATGAATTATCTGGATAAAAATAATTGCTATTCATTACGAAATTTCAGGCGAAGTTAAAGGGGAAGGTAATGCGAACAAAAGATGGGCAAAATGTAAAAAATGTAAACAGACTATGATAATTGATTTAAGTTCCGATGAGTTAGCTGGTAAAGTATCACTTGAAGGAATAGAAAATAATGACGTTACGACTTATGCCCCGGGTAAGACATTTGTTCTTGGAGAAACCATTTATCATCAGAACTGGGATGATTTTGGAAAAGTAATTACGAAGGAAACTCTTTCCAACGGACAAAATTCTATTATTGTAGAGTTTCAGAAATCCGGTTCAAAAAAATTAATTGAATCATTACATCATTAATCTACCTGAAAGAGGTGAATAGATTTGGTAGGAATTAATATTGGCGACAGCGAATCGATTGATAAAGCGTTAAGAAGATTCAAAAAGAAATATGAAAGGTCTGGTATTCTTAAAGAATATAAGAAGCGTACTTTTTTTGTTAAACCATCGGTAAAGAAACGTATGGAACGAATAAAAGCTGCAAGACGTGCTCATCGACCAATGAATTATACGTTTACAAGATAACATAACCCCTCAATGAGGGGTTTTTTATTTTAATTCGATTGCCGGCTCTACAATCAATGGTTCTTTTCCCCTCGAATAATGTTTCTGTAAATGTTTTACAACCTTATCGAACACCTCGTCAACACTGCTGCAAAAGTTAAATAATTTCAAATCCGATTCACTTATCATTCCTTTTTCAACCAATACATTAAAATTGAATACGCTATTCCAATACTTGTCGTCGTAAACAACAACCAGGAGTTTCTTTTTAATTTTTTCAGTCTGTACGAGAGTAATTATTTCAAAACATTCATCCATAGTTCCGAATCCGCCGGGAAAAATAATAAACGCTTTTGAAAGATATGCGAACCAGAATTTTCTCATAAAGAAATAATGGAATTCGAAACTAAGATCCGGAGTAACATACTTATTTACAAACTGTTCAAACGGAATGTTGATATTTAATCCTACTGAGTAACCACCTGCTTGCTTAGCTCCTTTGTTTGCAGCTTCCATTATCCCAGGTCCGCCACCCGTACAAACAATAAACCTATTTGCATTTGTCTCAAGATTTAAGGACCACTCAGTCAATCGCCTTGATAATTCGACTGCGTCTTCATAATATCGTGACATATCGATCATGGATTGCGCCTTACGCAGCTCTTTAGCAAACTTTACCGATTTAGGATTCATCTTTTTTATTTTATTGTAAGCAGTTCTCGATTCTTTTTGGGATTTTAACCTGGCAGAACCAAAGAAAACAATCGTATCCATAATTTTATGTTTACGGAACTTACTCTTCGGCTGGAGATACTCTGAAAGCATTCTGATAATTCTTCCATCAGATGCATTCAAAAATTCCTCATTCTCATATGCTTTAGGTATAGGAATGTACTTTGCCATAAATTATCCGGATTAAATAGAATTAAATAATGATAATCAGTGTTTTATAAATTGATATGTAATAAAGCCGGTATCCTTTTTTAAACTTGATTATTATATATTTGCACCATTTATAATTGCACTCAAGTTTGTTTCATATTCATATTAAATTCTTTTGAAATAAACATAACAAATAAATTTCATTTTTAGTAATTACTTCTTCCGATGATTCGTTTTATATCAATAGCTCTTTTACTGTTTTCAATATCCTTCTCAAGCCTGTACTCCAAATCAAATGATGAGATCCAATCCGAAATAAGTAAAGTGTTAGATGCCCTTCCTGCAAGTACAAACGTGGGCCTATTGATTTATAATCCTCTTTTAGAAGATACGATATATTCCGTCAATCATACACAGTCAATGATTCCTGCATCTAATACAAAACTATTCACAACTGCTACTGCCCTTGAAATAATGGGAAGCAACTACATCTTGTCAACTCAAATATTAGCAGACGATATTGATTTTTCAGACAGTGCTTTGAACGGAAACATTTATTTAAAAGGTTTAGGAAACTCTGTATTTACTTCCTCAGATCTGGATAGCCTTGTGAAAGAGTTACAAATTTTAGGTATAAGGAAAATTACTGGAAACGTAATTGGAGACGATTCTTTTTTTGATGACGTTTACACACGCGATGACTGGATAAAAGGTGAAAGAGCAAATGTACGGCTTCCTGCAATATCTGCATTAGTACTGGATAGAAATACAAAAAAAGTGCAAAAGAAGAGAAGAGGGAGATGGAGAACGTACAGGATATATGTTTCGGACCCACCAGAATATGCTGCAACAACTCTAAGAGAAAAACTTGTTGATGCTGGTGTTATCGTGAATGGTAATGTAGTAGTTGGGGAAACTCCTCTAAGTGCTACTATGTTGGTTCAGTCTTCCATAGTACTAAATGATTTAATAAAATTAGTGAACAAAAACAGTGATAACTTTTTAGCAGAATGTTTATTCAAAACTATCGGGGCAGTTGCAAGCGGTGAGCAAGGGAACTCTTTCTACTCAACACAGGCAATTTTAACTTTTATTGAAGACAATGCTATCTATTCAGAAGGTACTGCAGTTGTTGATGGTTCAGGTATTTCACGATACGATCAGATTACGGTTGGGGCAATTAGTGGATTACTTGAAAAAATGTATTTTGATTTGAAAAACTTCTCCGATTTTTACAGTTCTTTAAGTATTGCCGGTGTAGACGGCACTCTTGAAGACCGGATAAGTTTAAAATCTGATACGATTAACTTCAGAGGAAAAACAGGAACACTTAACGGAGTTTCATCACTATCCGGATATCTCACAACAAAATCCGGTGATGAATTAATTGTAAGTATAATATTTGAATTTAAGAGCGGTGGTTCGAGGATGCACCGTAATGCTCAAGACGATATAATCAGAATATTAAACGATTGGAATGAAGAAAGTGCTGAAGAAACCTTTTTGCACAGCCATTAAAAAATAAAGCCTATTGTTGCTCTCCTTCCGTTGGTTGTTCAATGTTTGGTGGTAATTGGTTTTGCTGTGGTAAAGTTGGTGTCTGAGGAATGTTAGTCCTCCCAGCTTCTTGAATAATACTTCTTTGTTCCTGAGTAGTTTGGCCGGGTAAAAAGAACAGGTTCACAACCAATGCTAATACTGCCACAATTCCACTTAACCACCAGGTAGCTGTACTTAAAAAATCTGCTGTTCTTCTTGTACCGAACATGGCTCCCATATTGGCCCCACCGCCAAATGTTCCTGCTAGTCCGCCGCCTTTACTCGATTGAAGCAGGACGACGATTACTAATAATATTGCACAAAATGCAGCTATAAAAGTTAATATTGTATACATAATTTATCTCCTTACAACGTAGCGGGGGAGGGATTCGAACCCCCGACACGTGGATTATGATTCCACTGCTCTAACCAACTGAGCTACCCCGCCGAATTAATTTGAGCCGGTAAATATACTCACTAACAAAACAAGTTCAAATGTAATATCCAATATACAACACCCTTAAATCTCAGACTTTCACGAACGATTTCGTGACAGGAAATACTCTTCTAAATAAAATATTGTTACCGTATGAACCTTGACATTCGAACAAAGGTAGTTCTCGGAAAATTTACTATGATCCCATAGCTGGTGAACAAAAATATTAGTGATGGTGTACAATAGCGATGTAAACGTAATAAAATAATTGTATATATTAGATTTACTATAGATTAATCATAAATGCGTAAACTATCTAAATTGCTTGAGATTCTCAGTGTTATTAACCTCACTAAAAGAAATAAGTAGAATAAAGATGCTTTTTATAATATTTATTATGCCATTACTATTTATTTACTGTGATTCCAATTCATACAAATCACTTGATATAGATGGGAAAATTCTGCTCCTGGAGGATTTGGACGGGAAGGAAGGAAGAACAGATGGTAACTTTTGCGATATTGTAGCATACGATATATATAGCGGTGAGATAAGCATAATAACTGATGATGATTATTATGATGATCATCCAAGTTATTCTAAAGCATTGAATTGCATATTTTTTGAATCAAAAAGAATAGGCGCACACAGTTTAACGGGCCTTACGAGCGCAAGTAATATTTTTTCTCTGAATTTAGAGTCAAATATCATCGAACAAGTAGATAACAAACTCCTTAGAAACAGATTCCCAATTCTATTAAAAGATGAAAATTCTTTCCCATTAGTTAATCATGTAGGTAATAAGTTAATCTTTAGGAATGGCTCGGACGCTGGAATATTTTTTTCTAGATTAATTGTCTACGACATTAATCGAGACAGTTTATATTTATTGAAAGATTCACTAATAATGGTAACTGATTATATTTGGTCATTTAATGATGAAAACGTTATTTATATCGCTGAACATAAACATACTCTTAGGGACAACAGAAATTTCGTTGCTACAGTAAATCTTTCCTCGAAAGAGAGGCAAATAATTCTTGACTTCAATAACTCAAGAAAATATTTAGGAGATTGTCTTGAAAATCAATTAATATATATTAACGAAACCATACCAGGTAGTGAGTTTAGTCTAATGATTATGGATTTGTTGACAGCTGAAAACCGGGAGGTTACTAAATTAAATCGATTTGGATTTGATGAGATTACAGAGCCTGTATTTTATGATGAGACAAATATCTTTTTAATTTGCAGTAATAGAATTTCATCGAATAGAGCAGATGAAGATGTTTATATGCTTGATTTAAACACACTAAATTTGAAACAGATTACATTTACACATAATATTAAAGAAGAACTTACGTATATAAGGTAATATAGAGACAAGAACCTAGATAAAGGTTAATAAAAAGTTGATTTGGTCTATGTAGATAATAATTTCACGGCAGTCACGAACCGTTTCGTGACAGCAGATACTGTTCCAAATTTAGTATTGTCATAGCATTAACTGGGACATCCAGGCTAAGGCTTGATGTTTTATACAGTGTTCTGAAGTGCATTCCACATTAAGTCTAATAACTCTATTAAACCTGAATTTGTTAACGAAGAAATCACCAAAGGTGTTATATTTTTATTTCCGAATTTGAGCTTTGAAACTTCACTAATTTTTTTATCATCAACTAAATCTGATTTTGAGAAGGCAATGAGTATCTTCTTTTCAATCAACTTAGAGCTGTAACTTTTTAACTCGTTATAGAGGGTATCAAAATCCTGCTTATAGTTCTCTGAAGTAATATCGATAAGGAAAAGAATTATTTTTGTTCGTTCAATATGTCTCAGGAACTGAAGCCCTAACCCCTTTCCTTCGTGTGCACCTTCAATTATACCGGGAATATCCGCCACTGTAAAACTTTGATCATCTTTATATCTTACGATACCAAGATTAGGTTTCAAAGTTGTGAATGGATAATCTGCGATTTTTGGTCTGGCTTCAGTAATTGTAGAGATTAACGTTGACTTCCCCGAATTCGGAAAACCAACAAGGCCCACATCAGCTATTAACTTCAGTTCGAGGATCACCTTTTTATATTCACCCGGTTTTCCCTCCTCGGCATATCTTGGCGTTTGATTTGTCGATGTAGCAAAGTTACTGTTCCCTTTTCCTCCTTTCCCTCCTTTAGCTAGCACAACATGGCGTGTTTTTTCATCCATATCAAACAATATCTTCTTAGTTTCATAATCCTTGATTACAGTACCCAGTGGAACTTTAATAACAGCATCTTTTCCTCCTTTCCCATCTTTTAATGAGCTGCCACCCATTTCACCATTTTCGGCTTTGTATATTTTTTTATAGCGGAAATCTAATAGTGTGTGAAGGTTATGATGTGCTTCAATAATAATATCACCTCCCTTGCCCCCATTACCACCGGCAGGTCCGCCTTTTGGTACAAACTTTTCACGCCGGAACGCAACTGCTCCGTCTCCCCCCCTCCCTGCTGTTAGTTCAATAACAGCATAATCAATGAACATTAAACTTGTCTGAAGTAATTAGACGTAGCGTTGGTTAAAAGAACTGCTTCTTTAGAGTAAGGACTAATTCTATAAGAGAAAAATGTTACTTTCAAAATTTCAGTTGCTTCGTTATACGAACCACATTCAGATATTTTTTCTGTGCTTACCTTAGCACTTTTGGGGGGATGACTGCCATTTTTTCCATTCGATTTGTCCTGCTTTCCTTCTTTTTTCAAATTTGATTTCAATGTTGAATCTCCGTTCAAAGCTTCATCAAATTCATCTATAACCTTCGAGATATCGTCATCATCTGTAAATTCTTTATTTATATTTGAATTAGCCTCCGGTGAGTCTGTTTTGTCAAACGACCATACAATCTCATCCTCATTGCCAAATTCCTTTGTAAACCCATATGTCTGTTCAGAGGTACTTTCTTCATCAATTATATCAAAATATTCTTGTTCCGGATCATCCTGATTAAATTCATCCCCTTCATTTTTTTCATGATCATCAATCATCTCATTTACAATTTCTTTCTCAACAGTTAATTCCTGTTCTATTTCCTCCTGTGCAATGGTTTCTGATTTTTCCTGATCAAATTTTTTCCTTACATCTCTATCTGATTCAGCACCATTCGATTCCTTTTTCTGTTGTTCACGGAAATAATCATTAATATCATTCTTCTCTGCTTCCTGGAATATTGAAGGTTTAAAACTATCTGTATCAGGAGTAACATTATCATTTTTTACTTCATTGCTTTCATCTACAAATTCAGTTTCTTCCGTAATCTGTATCCCTGAATCATCATTTGTTTCAGATGAATTTTCTTCATTGACATTTCGATCAGAAAGTCTATCATCTAATTTTTCAAGTTCTTTTTCGTAGAAAGCCAGTAACTCATCAGTTTCCTCACTGTTAACTTCATTTGCCTGTTTTATTTCTTCCGTATCTCTCTCATCATAATCCGATACTTCTCTTTCAGAACTGATTTCATCTTCAAGTGCATCATTTATTTCAGATTCTATTACAGAATTCATTTCATCATCATCAATTAGTTCTTTAGCTTGTCCGGTGTACATACGTTGATCTTCCTGCCCGGATAGTTTTACTTTACTAGAATCCAAATCATTTTCAAATTCTTCCTCAATAGGTAATATTTCTTCCGGTTCAGTCACATCTTCATTAACTGATTTAGATTCATTACTATCATCATCACTAACTTCTGAATTGGATTCAATACCCGATAGTGCTTCTTCAGTTTCTATAGTATTTCCATCTTGTTCGCTTATTTCCACGGTTGGACTTTCTTCCAGTGTCTCTACATCTTCAACATCGACACCTGCAGCAGGAGTTCTTGAATAAAGTATATTTTTTATGTCATCAATATTGTACTTTTTCTTAGTGTCATTCGGGATTGCACGATGAAGTTTAAGTAAGTAATCAATCAGATTTTTTTCTTTCAACAATATTTCAACAGCACTCAAAGGAATGATGGTCTTGTCAATTCCTCCGATATTAAAAAAATCACCCATCGAAATAAGAGCAGTATTTATCAATTCTTCTGAATTTAGTTTGTAAAGTTCTCTATCAATTTTATTCAGGATTAAATCAAGTTCTGTAACAGAAAAATGAACTACCTGTCTTTTTGCAATATATGCGGATAAAACATTTTTTATATAATCATAATAATAAAGGTAATTCAAATTCAGTTCGAGTTCATCTACACTAACCGTATCCTTATTGTTGTAAACAAGTTTTGATAGAGACCACTTGGGACGGGTAATAAAGTTAACATTGAATGAAACTGCCTGGGTGATTAGTTTTTTTATGTCTTCAAATGAAATCTTTTTAGTTTTCTTAATTTCATCGACAATCTTTTTAAAATTTTCGGATATCTCCTTCCCAGAATAATCAAATAAGGAATCATTTAACAATTTTTTACGGTCAGCATAAATCATATACTCCAATTCAGCTGAAATATAGGTTAAGATAGCTGGATGCAGATTAATCGATGATAGCTTCTCAAAAGTAATGTAACTTCCCAGGTTTTTTATCTTGTTCAGACTAAAAGCACTAATAAATTTTATCTCTTTTTCAAACATCTATTTTATTCTATTTTTTGTACAATATAAGATTTCGATCAATATTTGAAAAATCCTTCAGGACTTATCGTCAATTGTAGCAGCAGCAATAGCTGTGAAAAAATGTCGCAACATAATAAACATTCAGGTTCACTCAAACTGTCGCCATCCTGCTTATTAATAGGTTAAAGATCACCATTAAAAATCAGTAGGAAAGGTTGTTTGCGAGGTAAATGAGTTAGATTTCTACTTCTCTTGATTTTAGTTTTGCTACAATATAATCCCTGTTCAACATTGCAATATTCGATACAGATATTCCCTTGGGACATTCAGCTTCACATGCATAAGTGTTAGTGCAACTTCCAAAGCCCATCTCATCCATTTTAGCAACCATCGCCTGCACACGTTTGTATCTTTCGGGTTGACCCTGTGGAAGTAATGCAAATTGTGATACCTTTGCACCAACAAACAACATTGCCGATGAATTTTTACACGCAGCAACGCACGCACCACAACCGATACATTCTGCAGCATCCATTGCTAGTGAAGAGGTTTCCTTTGATATTGGTATCTCATTTGCATCCGGAACACCACCAGTGTTTACTGATATATAACCACCGGCTTGTAAGATGGTATCCATACTAGACCGGTCAACAATTAGGTCTTTTATAACAGGAAAAGATTTTGCCCTGAAGGGCTCAATGAATATCGTTTCACCATCTTTAAACCGGCGCATATGTAATTGGCATGTAGCAATATTTGGTGACTTACCGTGGGGATGTCCGTTTATTACCAAACCGCAGGTTCCGCAAATACCTTCCCGACAGTCACTTTCAAAAGCAATTGGTGTTTTACCCTCTCTTTCCAGTTTGTCATTTAACTCATCAAGCATTTCCAGTATCGATGCATCTGGTGAAACAACCACATTAAACTCTTCGAAGCTGCCGATTGAATTTGTAGACGTCTGTCTCCATATTTTTAATTTTAAATTCAAATTGCTGCTGTCCACTATTTGTAACTCCGCGTTGATAATTTTACATTTTCAAATTCAAGAGTTTCTTTGTGGAGTTTCCATTTACCTTCATCCTCAAATTCCCACGCGGCAACATAAGCGTATTCATCATCGTTTCTTAACGCCTCACCTTCTTCAGTCTGATATTCTTCACGGAAATGGCCACCACACGATTCATTTCTCTGAATGGCATCTGCAGCCATCAGTTCACCAAGTTCAAGATAATCGGCAACCCTGCCGGCACGTTCCAAAGTCTGATTAACATCCTCGTTCTCACCGACTATTTTTACATTCTTCCAAAAGTCTTCCCTCAACTCCTTAATTTCTTCAATTGCTTCTTTTAATCCATTTTCGTTTCGTGTCATTCCAACTTTATTCCACA
>JARRKK010000156.1:16742-20937 GCA_037388105.1 Ignavibacteriaceae bacterium
GTGCTTTATCTGCCTTAGTAAATTCTTCATGATCCACATCAACCTTTTCAGGTTTTTCACCTGCCAGGTAATTGCTAACCGTATATGGTGCAATAAAGTAACCATCTGCAAGACCCTGCATCAATGCACTGGCTCCTAACCTGTTAGCACCGTGATCTGAAAAATTCGCTTCACCCAGAACAAATAAACCAGGTATTGTACTCATCAAATTATAATCCACCCAAATTCCACCCATTGTATAATGTGGAGCAGGGTAAATTTTCATCGGCACATTATAAGGGTCTTCGCCGGTAATAGTTGTATAGATATCAAACAAGTTTCCATACCGCTCTTCAATCAAATCTTTACCGAGGCGCTTTATTGCATCTGAAAAATCAAGATACACCGCATCACCACCTTCTACGCCTCTTCCTTCATCACAAACTTCTTTAGCACTCCTTGAGGAAATATCTCTTGGAGACAAATTTCCAAACGAAGGATATTTTCTTTCAAGATAATAATCCCTTTCATCTTCAGGAATGTCCTTAGCTTTTCTCGTTTCCCCGACCTTCTTGGGCACCCATATTCTTCCGTCGTTACGCAAGCTTTCACTCATCAATGTTAATTTAGATTGGCTTTCTCCGTGAAGCGGAAGACACGTCGGGTGAATTTGTGTATAACATGGATTAGAGAATGCAGCACCTTTTTTATGAATACGCCAAATTGCAGTGGCATTGCTGTTCATTGCATTGGTGGAGAGAAAGAAAACATTAGAATAACCTCCGGTTGCAATCAACACAGCTTGTCCTGAATACCTCTCAATCTCACCTGTAACAAGATTTCGGCAAATTATTCCTTTGGCCTGACCGTCAACAACAACTAATTCAAGCATTTCTCTTCGCGTATATAATTTTACCTGCCCCTTTCCAATTTGCCTATTCAGTGCGCTAATAGCACCTAACAGAAGTTGCTGTCCGGTTTGTCCTCTTGCATAAAACGTTCTGGAAACTTGTGCACCGCCAAAGGAACGGTTATCTAAGAGTCCGCCGTATTCTCTGGCGAAAGGTACACCTTGCGCAACACACTGATCAATAATGTTGTTACTTACTTCTGCAAGTCGGTACACATTTGCTTCACGGGCACGAAAGTCACCACCTTTAACGGTGTCATAAAAAAGTCGATAAATGGAGTCACCGTCGTTCTGATAATTTTTTGCAGCATTGATACCTCCTTGAGCAGCAATACTGTGAGCTCTCCGTCCACTATCATGATATGTGAAGGCTTTTACATTATAACCAAGTGCCCCAAGACTTGCAGCCGCCGAGGCACCCGCAAGACCTGTCCCCACTACAATAATATCGAACTTCCGTTTATTAGCCGGGTTGACTAGCTTCATGTTAAATTTATGATTCGTCCATTTATCAGAAAGTGGTCCTTCCGGAATATTTGAATCTATTCTTATCATAAACTACCCCTGAAGAAAAATAGGAAGTATAACGGTATGGAAGCGAAACCTATTGACATAACAAGCGCATAAAGAGTTCCTAACTTATTAATAAAGGGTGTATATTTTTTATGATTCCATCCAAACGTTTGGAAAGAACTTTGAAATCCATGATTTAAGTGGAAACCAAGTAAAATCATTGAAAGAATATAAATTATTGAATAAAGGGGAGAAGAAAACCATTCAACAACAATTCTATAGTAGCTGTGATCAGTGTGCGTTCCAAAATTGAATGCATACCACAGGGTTGCTAAATGCATTACTAAGAAAATAAATACAATGCTTCCGGAAAAAAACATGGTTCTGGAATAGAACGTGCTGTTTTCGGATGAAGCGTTTACTTTGTACTTCCTGGGATTTGCTTTCTTATTTTCTATGTACAATCTAATCCCGTTAAATATGTGAAATATGAAAATTAATGCCAAAATTATTTCAATTACTCTTACAACGGGCTTTACAATATCGAGAGTAATTACATAATTGTTAAAAGCGTCTTCACCTAAAAATAATGTTAAATTTCCGGCAAGATGAAAAATCAGAAATAAAATTAGCAGAATGCCTGTAACAGCCATTACAAACTTTTTTCCGATGGAAGAATTAATAAAAGTAGTAATCCAGCCCATTAACTATTACTTCCGAAATAATCTGAATTTGTATCTCTATTCAATTCAAACACTAAATGAAAATTTAAAATATAGAAATGCAACACAATGATTTGTATCAACAAAATAAGTTAGAGTAAATAATAACAAGTAGAAAATTATTAAAATCAAGCAGTAATATCAAAAAGCATTTTACTTATTTTCAATATTATTAATGAATAAACAATTTTGATATGCATGATCAGAAACATATCTTTACTTATGTTCTTGAACATTTTTACGGTGTCCCGATCCGCTTTTAGTGTGATAACGGGAAATATAGGGAAGTCCGGTGATCCGGCTGTGCTTTTAAAAAGAAAGCGATGCTGCGAAATTCCGGCGCTGCCGCGCAACTGTGAATATCAATGTAGAATTCAGAATGCAGAGTTCATATCAATCTAAATTTTACAGTCTACATTCTACATTAATAAAGCCAGGAGACCTGCCGTAATAAATTAGTCAACCTTCGCGTGCGAGGCCCGATTAGCGAACTGTTCTAAACTTCATTTCGTTTTATCAAACCAGTGCACCTGCGAAGTTACATTCACCTTAAATTTAAGGAGTAACTTCAATGGATATTTTTAAATTACTATTGCTATTTATTGCAATACAATTTAGCACCACAATTCTGTTTGGTCAATCCAAAGAGGTTTTTAAAACTGATACAACAGGTGTCTATAAACTCTCTGATGTTGTTGTGTCTGCAACAAGAACAGTTAACAGCACACTGGAATTAGCAAGTTCAATTTCTATCATTGACTCAACTGAAATTGCTAACAGAAAAAAGTTAAATGTTTTTGATTTGATTAAAAGTGAGTATGGAATTAACTCACTCCAGTTTGGGCCTCTTGGTGGATTGTCAACTATTAGTATTCGCGGAGCTAATGCTGGACAGTCGCTTGTTTTAATTGACGGAGTTCAAATGAATTTACCAAGTGAATCTTCAAACTTATTTGACTTTGCAAATGTTCCGGTGGAAGGAATTAATAGAATTGAAGTCCTGCGTGGGCCACAAAGTACTCTTTATGGTTCTGATGCAATGGCAGGTGTTGTAAATATTATTACACAAAAAGGAATTGGTAAACCAAGAGTTAATCTTCTTGCAGAAGCTGGATCATACAATAGTTTTAGAGGTTCAGCAGGACTAGCTGGTAGTTACAATAATTTTAATTACATGATTTCAATTGCACGAACTCAAGGTGATGGTTTTTCAGCAGCAGGTGAAAAATATGGAAACACCGAAAATGATGGCTATACCGGAAATAACATTGTTTCCCGTCTTGGATATAAGATAAATGAAAATACTGGAATTAATCTAATTGTCAGTTATACTGATGGGGAAACAGATCTCGATCAATTTGGTGGAACTTTTGGAGATGATCCCACCTATATATATAAATTACAAGAGTTCATCACCAGAGTAGAAGGCTATTTTGATTTGTTTGATGGTATGTGGGAACAAAAAATCGGAACGTCATTTTATAGTAATAACAGGAAATACAGTTTTGATTCAACACTAACATTGCCCGATTATTCAAACAGCAATTATGATGGCAAAAGATATGTAATTGATTGGCAAAACAACTTCCATCTACCAGCTAATAACATTCTAACATTTGGTGCAGAGACTAAGATTGAGGAGATTGAAACAGAGTATTATTACTATTCATCATTCGGCCCATTTGAAAGTGTCATTCCAAAAACAGAGGTAAATACAGTAGGTGTTTTTCTCCAGGACCAAATAACTGTTAACAATAGCTTATTTGCTACGGGTGGATTACGCTACGATCATCATAGCCAATTTGGTTGGGCATTTACCTATAAGCTAGCTCCGGCGTTTGTTTTCTGGCAGAGTGGTACAAAACTTAAAGCAACAATCGGAACAGGATTCAAAGCACCTTCACTTGTTTATCTTTATGACCCCGGATTTGGCAATGAAGATTTAGAGTCAGAAGAAAGTTTTGGTTGGGATGCCGGTATCGAACAATTTTTATGGTCCTCAGGGATTTCAATTGGTATAAATTATTTTAGTAATGAATTCACAAATCTTATCGGCCTCGATGCGGACTTC
>JARRKK010000157.1:0-14245 GCA_037388105.1 Ignavibacteriaceae bacterium
ACAATAATTTAAATGTTCTGATTATAGGCTGGACAAAAGGAGGCAAGTCTGAAGCATTGTTTAGTTTTGTAAATCATGGTGCGAGATTCATTGGCGATGAGACTATTATGCTTTCGGCTGATGGTAAGCAAATGTTTGGTATCCCTGTACCGGTTTCTATTTGGGAGTGGCAGTTTTCCGAAATACCTGAACTTATGCCGCCTTTGAAAATGAAGCAGAAGATTTTATTCAGTGGTATTCATTTTTTGGATGGAATTTATAATCTATCCAAGAGCATAAAATTACATAATAATTCATTTGTTAGTTTATTAGGTGACGCTCTGCCAACTATTAAAAAGAAGTTAAATATACGGGTGGCACCTGAAAAGATTTTTAACGGAAAGTTAAACTGGGAAAAAGTTAAACTTGATAAAATCGTGCTTACTATGAGTTACAGTCAGGATGATATAGAAATAAGTGAGTGTGACAAATATGAATTAATCAATAGGATGATTTGCTCTAATTTGGATGAATTTGATTCTCTCTACAAATACTACAGTGCATTTAAATTTGCGTTCCCCGGTACTCAAAATGAATTTTTAGAATCAATACCTGATATCTATTACGAACTTCTACCTAAGGCAATAACAGGTATAGAAAGTTATAAAGTACTTCATCCTTACCCGGTTTCATACGAGAAATTGTATGGGGCGATGAAGTCAATTTTTGAAACAAAAATTATTGCAGTTAATTAGTAGATCGGTAATAATAATATATGGCAACTATAGCATTAATTGGTGCCGATGGATCAGGAAAAACCACAATTGCAAAAATGCTTCTTGATTCACCGCCTGCAAAGATGAAATATTTATATATGGGGCTAAACATCGAATCGAGTAATTATGCCCTGCCAACATCCCGGCTTATTTTTTATTTAAAATTGTTAAAGTATAAGAGGAAAAATAAAAACCTTAAAGACGTAAAACTTAAAAATCTTTCGTTACACAACATTGAAGAAGACCGAACTGTGGATACAAGGGGTAAACTTGGGGCTATTGCAAGGTTGACTAATAGAATGGCAGAGGCCTGGTATAGACAGGTTATATCCTGGATTTTTCAATTACGAGGCTATGTCGTTTTATATGACAGACATTATATATTTGATACTTCAACAAATAAAACTCGTGAAGAGCTTAAAAAACAGCGTCTTACATCAAAAATTCATCTGTGGATGACTAAGAATCTGATAAGTAAACCAAAACTGGTATTCCTTTTGTATGCTCCTCCCGAAGTTCTCTTTGAGAGAAAAAGAGAAGCAAATATTGAATACTTAAAAACGAAAACTGAAAACTATATGAAGGTTGGAAGTACGCTACAGAATTTTATAATAATTGATGCAACACAGCCATTAGATAAAGTTTTTGCTGATGTATTTAATAAATCAAAAGAATTTTTAAATAATCATAAACAAATCAATTAGAGATATAAACATCTAATATTGAATGAAAAATATGAATAAGAATGGCAAACCCTATGCAGTTTTAATTAATATGGATTATCTAACGGGATTGCAAACCGCTAGAATCTTAGCAAAGTACGGGGTACCGGTTATTGGTATGGCTGAAAATACCGATCATTTTTGTGCTCAAACGAATACATGTGAAAAAGTTATCCCAAGTGGTAAGATGTCAAAAGAGGAACTAATCGAAAACCTTATCAAACTTGGAAAAGAATTTGATCAAAAAGCTGTACTTTTTCCTTGTCAGGATGCAAGTGTATTGCTTGTTTCACAAAATAGAGAGAAGCTTGAACCATACTATTATATTTCTCTTCCCGCCAACGAAACAGTTGAACTATTAATGAATAAACCTTGTTTTTATGAATTTGCAAAAGAAAAGAACTTGCCTGTAGCAAAATTTTTCTTGCTAAAAAGTAGAAATGATGCTAATGAAGCCGCCGATAAATTGAATTTCCCTTGTGTTCTTAAACCACATATGAGAAGTCCTAAATGGGAGGAAAACACTAAATTAAAGGCATTCAAAGTCTATAACAAAGATGAATTCCTGGAGATGTATGACCGAATATGTGATTGGAGTGATACATTGATGTTACAAGAATGGATAGAGGGAGATGATACAAGTCTTTACTCCTGTAATTGTTATTATAATAAAAATTCAGAACCACTTGTAAACTTTACTGCAAAAAAGCTACGCCAATGGCCAATTGTTACAGGGAATACAAGTTTAGGTATTGATGTAATAGACGAAACTGTTTTAAAGGTTACAACAGATCTTTTTAAAAAGGTTAATTACGTTGGACTGGGTTATGTAGAGATTAAAAAAGATATTCATACAAACAAATACTATATAATTGAACCCAACATTGGCAGACCTACAGGTCGTTCAGCACTCGCTGAAGCTTGTGGTGTTGATTTAATTTATACAATGTATTGTGATTGCCTTGGACTTCCTTTACCAGAAACACGAACTCAAACATTGAAGAATATAAAATGGATCCATTTAAGAACAGATCTTCTGTCATCATATAACTATTGGAAGAATGGTAATCTTACTATTAGAGAATGGATAAAAACTATGAAAGGCAAAAAATTTTATTCCGTTATTTCATTAAAGGATCCGAAACCTTGTATTACAGAGTTGAAAGTGGGGATAATTCATAGTATTAAATCATTGTTTGGTAAATCAGATTCAGTAATCCAATAAGAACATTCACATCATTTTTCAATAGGAATTGAGAACGGCGATAGATAACATTTCAAAAGGACAATCATTTACTGTAAAAGAAGCGAATACAGATTTTGATGAAAAGTGGATTGAATTTATCTCAAGAAATTCACAGGCAACTATTTATCATCATCCATTGTGGTTAAAAGTAATTGAGAATGAAACTGGACAAAAAGTATTAAAATTAATTTGTACTGATAATGATGATAATATCCTGGGATTGTTTCCATTACAGTATACTAAAGGATTTCCTTTTGGACTTGGTGGTATTCCCGGGACAAGACGTCTGGCATCTCTTCCTAGAACTCCTGTCGGCGGACCTTTAACTCTTGATAGTAAAACAACCAGACTGCTCATCCGGAAAACAACCGAAATTATATCGAATGAATCTGATTATCTATTACAGATCAAATCCTTTGATCCCGATATTAATGATGGAGTAAATTCACTCCATAAATACTTTTGGCGTGAGATTTACATAAAAGAAATTCCTGATTATCCCGAAGAAATACGATATGGTAAATCAAAAAATCATGCAAAAATAAAATGGGCAGTAAACAAAGCGGAGCAAAATAATGTTACTCACAGAATTGCCCAATCAGAAGACGACTTAAAAAAATGGTATCTCCTTTATCTTGATACTATGAGAATTCATACTACACCGGCACGTTCCTATAGCTTTTTTAAAAATATATGGGAATTTTTAAGACCCGAAGGATTGATGAAATTGCAAATAGCAGAGTTGGAAGAAAAAGGTAAAAATACATTGATAGCAGGAAGTGTTTTATTTTTTTATAATAAAACTGTCACTCACGCATTCAGTGGCAGCAGCCGCATCCGCAAACATATTGAACTCCGCCCAAACGATTTACTACATTGGTATGCGATGCTTGATGCTCAGAAAAATGGTTTCAAGCATTATGACTTTGGGGAAGTATCTAAAGGCAATACAGGATTAGCTACTTATAAGAAAAAATGGGATACAGTAAGAATAAATATGTATCATTACTATTATCCAAAACCTGCTCAGCTAAATGAGGATGATTTGGATGTGGGGACTGTTGGTGGCATTAAGGAAAAAATTTGGCAGAAACAACCATTATTCTTAACTGCCAAAATAGGCGATATGATTTATAAACGATTATAGTTCCTCGTTAAGAATTGAAAAAATTGTTTTACATATTAAAACCGATTATTCCAAGATTTGTCCAAATTTTTCTTCGTCGAAAGTTAGTTGCGAGACAAAAAGAAAAGTACAAAGATGTTTGGCCTATATTAGAGAAAGCAGGGGAAAAACCTAAAAGCTGGCCGGGTTGGGCTAATAATAAGAAGTTTTCAGTTGTGCTTACACACGATGTCGAAACTCAGTCTGGACATGATAAGTGTATACACTTAATGGAGCTTGAAAAAAATTTAGGTTTTTGTTCTTCATTTAACTTTGTCCCTGAAAGGTATAATGTGTCGGAAAGTTTGCGTAATGAATTAACATTAAATGGATTTGAAGTTGGAGTTCATGGATTGAACCATGACGGGAAATTATTCAGCAATGAAAATATTTTTAGAAAAAGAGCCAAAAAAATAAATAGATATATAAAAGAATGGAATTCCGTAGGATTCAGAGCTCCAGCAATGCATCATAATCTCGAATGGATCAAACAACTGGAAGTTAAATATGATCTATCAACATTTGATACTGATCCATTTGAACCTCAATCTGATGGAGTAAACACTATTTTTCCATTTTGGGTCGCTGACAATGGTAACGGAAATGGTTACTGGGAGTTACCTTATACTCTTGTTCAGGATTTTACGCTTCTTGTCTTACTGAGGGAAGATATTGATATATGGAAGGAGAAAGTCGATTGGATAGTTAAAAAGGGTGGAATGGTTCTGGTAAATGTTCATCCTGATTATGTAAATTTTTCTGAAAACAAAAACGGTTTAGAAGAATTTTCGAAAAGCCGATACGTTGACTTACTTACGTATGTTGAATCTAAATATGAAGGAGAGTATTGGAATCCACTGCCCAAAGAATTAGCGGCCTATTTGGAGAATCGTTTTCCCAAGAATGGTGCGATTAACTAAATGATTTAATTATTGCTGCTTGAATTAATAGATTTTAGTAATTATCCCAAATCCTAAATTAAGTTAATTTTATAAGATTTATGTAAAAAATTTATACTAATTAAGATTTGTATGTACTTTCTCTCCAACCTCTTTATTCTGAATGCAATATATTGAAAATACTATCATTAAGATTCGCAATAGTCCCATATTAGTAGAAGATAAAAATTTCTGTAAAAAGTAGTCAAATTTACCCTGATATATTAAAAAATTATGCGGAGGAATATTGATATTGGCTCAGAAGTTGATAAATACTGATAAAACTTTATCAAAAACAGATTAATAAATTGAATTTAATATTAGATCAAATACTAAATTCAAACTTGTTAATAGAAGAATAGGAAATTGACTTAAAAAATCATTTTATTTGGTTTTTGGTTTAACATTTTCACGAAATTATATCACTGGAAAAAATTTTAATAATTTACACAATTCCACAACGAAATTACCTAAAACGTAATCTTATAGGAGCTTCAAATGAATTTAAATGGTAAAAAAATCTTAATAACAGGTGGTGCTGGTTTTATCGGATCGCATCTTTGTGAAAAATTATTACTTGACAATACTCAAATCACCGTATTCGATAACTTTTGTACTGGGAAAATGGATAACCTTAACGGTGTAAAAGATGATATTCGAATAATCAGAGGTAATATTAATAGCTTTGATGAGATGTCGAATGCTATTAAAGGACACAATCTGGTAATACATCAAGCGTTCCCTTACGGGGTAGCCACTCGCGAATTGGATAAACAATTTGTTGAAGATGGGGCAATAGGTACTTACAATGCGTTGAGAGCATCAGTGGAGCATAATATTGAGAAATTTGTATATGCCTCCACGGTTGCGGTTTATGGTCGTCAAGAATATACACCACTTGATGAGAATCATCCTAAAAATCCTTTTCTACCTTATGGTGCAACAAAATTACTAGGTGAATTATATTGTTCTACGATTAACAATGTTTTTGGACTAGACGCTGTTAGCTTGAGATATTTTAACGTTTATGGACCCCGATATGCTACTTTCGATCATAGTGCAATGATTCATTTTTTAGAAAGGGTTATTCAAAATGAATGTCCGTTAATTTATGGCGATGGTAGTCAGGTAAGGGACTATACTTATATTGATGACATTGTTCAAGGTACAATCTTAGCATTAAAAAAGGATAACATAAACGGAGAAGTTTACAACATTGCTGAAGGTCAGGGAATGAAAATAATTGACCTGGCAAAAAAATGGTATAAGAAAAACTTATGAGTGGCTTTTAGAAAAAACTAAATCGGATTCTAATCATAAAGTAGTGACAGCCCGGTAAAAATTTAACTTTAAGATTTACATGATTATTCATTTTTAATAGTTCAAAATCATTTAAGAATCATGTTATTCATTAAAATCAGAAACATTAATAAAGTTGAGTAATAACATTAACAAAACTATTTGTATAATCGCAATCGCGTCATATCCCGGAGACCCAAGAATCAGAAGACAAGTCGAAGCATTGGAAAAAATAGGATATAAAATTGATATTATTTGCAGATATTCTTCTTCGGGGAATCAAGAACCAAGAGAAAAAATTGGCAATATAAACGTGTATAGAATTATGAATGCACAATCTTCGGAAAATAAAATTTTTTATTTTCTGCAGTCAATCATTTTTATTACAATAGCTTTTTTTCGTTTGATTTTGTTATCATTAAAAAGAAAATATTCTTTAATTCAGGCACATAACTTACCAGATTATTTAGTTTTTGTTGGAATATTACATAAATTATTTGGAGTTAAACTAGTCTTAGATATTCACGACCCTTCGGTTGATTTATTTGAAGAAAAATGGCCCGGAAAGAAGAATAAATTTTTCAAGTCCCTTATAAAAATCGGTGAACGCTATTCCTGTAAATTATCAAATCACCTGATTACTGTTACAAGTATGTGTAAAGAAAAATTAGTTGAGAGAGGTAATCCATCTGAAAAAATCACATTAATCTTAAACACCGCAAATGAATCTATTTTTAAATTCAATACACTTCGGGATTTTACTAAAATTACTGAAGGAGCAAAAATTTTATATTACGGAACAATTGCAGAAAGACAGGGGTTACACACTGCAGTTAAAGCAATGGAATATTTAATAAAGGAAATTCCAAATAGTACCCTCAACATTTATGGAATTTATGAAAAGAGCTATAGAAAAAAGTTAGAGAAATTGAAGGAAGAATTAAACTTAGAGAATAATGTAAATCTTAACGGATCCATTGTTAGGGAAGAAATTCCCGATATTATTAACAGTCATGATATTGGAATCGTTCCGCATCCCTGTACACCATATCTGAATTTAAGCTTGCCCACAAAAGCATTTGAATACGTTAATGCCGGTTTGCCTGTCGTATCAACGAAGATAGAGAGTCTGTTTAATGCTCTGGATGATAATTGTATTACGTATGTGGAGGATGGAAATCCTAAAGATTTTTCTGATGCAATAAAATATCTTTGCTCAAATCCTGAGGTAAGAAAATCAAGAACAGATTTTGCTTATCAATCTATTAAAGAAATTTCCGGTGAGGTTATGAATAAACGATATATTAATTTAATTGATAAAATGATATCTAAATGAGTAATGAATTAAGAATATTAATTACGGGAGTAGGTGCACCCGGTATCATGGGGACCTTATATTCGATAAAAAAGAATTATGATCAACGAAAAGTATATTTGGTAGGTACAGATATAAATGAAAACGCTGTCGGAAAATATTTATGTAATAGTTTTTATGTACTTCCAGTTGCAACTGATGCACAAAATTATCTGGACTCATTAAAGAATATCTGTATAAAAGAAAAGATCAAAGTTGTCGTTCCTCAAAATACAAGAGAGCTATTAATCTTATCCTCTAACAAACAAGAATTTATTGATGTAGGTATACAGGTTTTGATTTCAAACGTTGAAGCTATAAAAAGAGCAAACGATAAATTTGAACTAATGAAGATTTGTAAATCACATAATATTCCGGTATCTGATTTTGAGAAAGTTTCCGGATTCGAAAAATTATTAGAGGTTGCAAAAAAATTAGGATGGCCCGAAAGAAAAATTGTGGTTAAACCACCTTCGTCAAATGGGCAACGGGGTGTGAAAATAATTGATGAAAATAAAGATTTTAAAAAAGCTTTTTATGATGAAAAACCATCAAATCTTTTTGCCACAATGGATGGTCTTAGTGAAATTTTAGGAGAAACCTTCCCCGAACTAATTGTTACTGAATATTTGCCGGGGGAGGAATACACGGTCGATTTAATAAGAAAAGGTAATTTCATATCTGCAATACCCAGAAAGAGAGATCTAATCAGATCTGGTATTACGTTTAATGGCAGTGTTGAAAACAATCCGGATATAATTAATTATTCCAAAAAATTGGCAGAAGTTTTAAATCTGGAATATTGTTTTGGGTTTCAATTTAAATTAGATGAAAACAATACGCCAAAAATTTTGGAATCCAATCCCAGGGTTCAGGGAACAATGGTATTATCTACAATAGCAGGTGCCAATATTATTTACTCATCTGTAAAACTATTATTAGGCGAAGACATTCCCGAATTTAAGATTGATTGGAATTCAAAAATATTAAGATTCTGGGGTGGAATTGGTTTATATAACAATCAATCATTTGTTATAGATTGTTGATGTGAAGAGTTTAAAAAGTTATTCAACTATAATATTTGATCTTGATAATACATTATATGATGAAATTGAATATCTAACTAGAGCATATAGTTTTATCGGAGAAAAAATATCCGAACTTTACAGAGATTTATCGGCTCAAGACATTCTAATTTTCCTTGTAAACGAGTTTAAATCAGGTGGCAGAAAAAATTTATATCAAAAATTAATAACAAAATTTAATTGTGATAATTATTCTTTATCGATGTTTTTTAACGACTTAAGGAACGTACCGATTCCTAATGATTCAATACAAATAAAAGATGAATTAAATAGTTTTATCTCAGAAAATATCAACAAGTATAAATTCTTTATCGCAACTAATGGTAATCTAATTCAGCAGAAAAATAAATTTAGGTCTGTTAATATACCTTATAAAGATCGTTTTAATGCTGTTTACTGTGATAGCTTCGGAATTGAAAAAAGGAAACCGAGTCCTTTTTTTATTAATTATATTTCAAAAGAATTTGATATAGGACTTCATGAAATGATATTTGTTGGTGATAGCGAAGTTGATTATTACGCCGCTGTAAATGGGAAAATTGATTTTTTAAATATAGAAGAGTTTAACAAAAAAATGGTTAAAATATGAAAAACGTATTAGTTTTATCTCCTCATACTGATGATGCAGAATTGGGTTGTGGGGGAACAATAGCAAAGTTTATTGAAGAGGGTAAAAACATTTTTTGGGTTGTATTTTCTACAGCAGATGAGTCATTACCTGCCGGTATGCCGAAAGACACTTTAGCCAATGAATTTAAGAAAGTAACAAAAAGTATTGGATTAGCCAGGAAAAATTTTGAAATCTATCATTTCCCTGTAAGAAAATTAACAGACCATCGTCAGGAAGTATTAGAAGAGCTGGTCAAATATCGAAAATCATTTAAACCTGATCTGGTTATCGGTCCTTCACTTAATGATTTCCATCAGGATCATACTGTAGTAGCAAATGAGATGATAAGAGCCTATAAATCATCGTCAAATATTATATGTTATGAGCTTCCATGGAATCACATCCAGTTCCACACCCAACTTTTTATGGAACTTTCTGATGAGCATATGGCCACTAAAATAAAGATGATGAGCATGTACAAATCTCAATATTACTTAAAAAGAAATTATTTCAGCAAAAACTTTGTTAAGGGGCTTGCTCGCACCAGAGGATCTCAGATTGGGTTAGAATTTGCGGAAGCATTCGAGGTAATTAGATGGAGAATAAAATAGATTTATCACTTAAAAATGACCATCTGGAAATTTAATATTAGGTAAATGCTAACACGGAACCTGCTATGATAAAATAATGTCAAAGAATTATTTTACTAGTGAACTTTATTCAAGTACAGGGACCTAACATTAATGAAGCGGCAGCCGCAAGCTGGAATCAACCTAAAACAGATTGAGCTGTGCTACCAGTTTCATCCCACATTACAATTTCAAAATATCAATCTCTCGGAATCAGATTATTGAATGAGAAACAAATCAATACTTATAAATCAGTATCAAATAACAATTATAACCAGTGTTGATGAATTTTATTTGCTCAAGCCTGCCTGGGACTTACTCCAGGAGAAACTTGGGAATTCAAATTTTTTCATGAGTTTCGAATGGATGTTAACCTGGTGGAAATGTCTGGGATTTGAAAAAGAATTATTGATATTTGTAATTAAATATGGAGATCAGATCGTAGGCATTGTGCCTTTAATGAAAAAAAGAAGATCAATCAAACCTGTCAAATATTATGAATTAAGTTTCATATCAACCGTTCGAGTTGCATTTTCTCCCTGTTCCTTTGCAGGTACGTTAGACTTTTTAGTCGATCCTGATCACGAAAAATCCAGGGAAGTATTTTTCAGATATTTATTGACAGAATTTAAAGATTGGAACAGGATTAAACTCCATCCACTTCCCAAAGATTCTCTAACACTAAGTATCTTAAAAAGAATCGAGAAGGAAAATAAAATTAGTGTCTTTAAATATAATGGACGCCCAAAAAATTTTCGCAAAAATTTGAAGAGGGCAAAGAAAAAACTTTTTGAAAACAGAAAAGTAACATTCGAGGAATATCGTAATCCAGAAGATGTAAATGAAGCTTTGAATAATTTGCAGTTAATAGAATCAAACGCTTGGAAAGCTCAAACGGGAATTCTAATAGATAATGATTATAATAATCATTTTTATTTTGAGCTTGCTAAAGTTATCTCTCAAAATAACTGGTTGCGAATATGGGTATTAAAGGTTGATGATATACCGGTTGCTTACGATTATCACGTAGATTATTTCGGCAATATTAAAACTTTAAAAGGCAGTTACGATAAAAATTATGCGGAGTTCTCACCTGGTTCGATATTGAGTTGGAAGGTTCACCAATTATTTTTCCAGGAAGGGGTGAAAGGGGTCGACTTGTTGTGGGGAAATCTGGACTATAAACAAAAGTGGACCAATTTCCTGAATCCACATTTTGAAATCTCATTCTATAATTCAAATTTTTATTCACGTTTCATTAAATTTAGAGAAACTAGTTTAATGATAAAATTAATTGCAAAAATGTATCGAACAGTAATGTGAATAATTTTAAATACAATCAAACACTAATTCAATTTATATGGTAGCTCATCTTGCAATCGAGAGCTAAAATCTGGCAAAAATATTATGATACCTGTGCGGCACTCAATGATAAAGTTTTCCAAACTGCCAGGTTCGATGTTCCTAAATTTCAGTACCGGGCAATCATAAAAGACATTCGAAAAAAATTAAAGTTAAACCGGGAAAATCTTTTATTGGATATTGGTTGTGCAAACGGAATGATTGATAAAACCATTTCGATGTATACAAAACGAATTATTGGTTTAGATAATTCATTCGACGTGTCTCTATTATACGGTGTTACTATGCATTTTGAGGCAGAGGATATAAAGAAAATTGTTGCTGAAATGATTAATGTGACCAAGAATAAAGGCTTAATCTTTATCGGAGATAATATTACTGAATATCAAAATAAAAATCGTAAAAAAAGAAATAGATGGAATAAGTTTAAAGCATATACACAACTTAATCCGGAAAATAAATCAATTATTTGGCTGCGTGTTCTGATTTTTCTTGTGTTAAAAAAGATTGTGTTAACTTTAAGGAAATCATTATATAAGTTACAGAATAAAGCACGTAGTGTACCTGATCCATTTCCGAATATTCCGTATTCTGAAGAATCCATGCTAGAAATGATAACGGAGCTTGGACAAGTAGGACAGATTCTTAAACAAAATTACAAATTACCTTATGCTCTTGACCGGTATGATATTTTAATCCAAGTTCAAAAATAGATTTAGAAATATGTTGATGATGAATAAATAATGATTGAGAAACAAATTAGGTTACGTTCCGAGATTTGGGGAACTGATATGGATCGCTATGTACTTAAACATCCTGTGGAGGAAATAGATGATATCATAATAGATGTTGAGGCTTTTTTTAAAACACGAAGTACCTGTGTAAGCTGTGGTAAATCCTGCACCTGGGGATCAACTATTGAGGAAGAAACCACCCAAAAACTAGCACCAGCCTTAGATGAAATACGACGAGGTTATATACCTAAGAAAAGGTGGGATTCAGTGGGATGGTCTTATTCTAAAGAATATAAAGCAGCATATACAAATATCGTTGAGCTGGAAGACGGGAGTAAGAGCTGCTGCTTCTTATATAAGAAAGAGGGAAAAAATCTTTGTGCAATTTATTCCTGGGCTTTAGAAAAGCGCGAACAAATATTTGACCATTGGCCCTTTGAATGCATCATGTATCCCATAGCGGTTATGCCATATAATGGTTTATTGTATCCCAACAAAACTTTTCTAACCCTGCGATTACCTCAAAATTGGGGCTTGGTTGATATTTATGGCGATAGACCAAATAATAACTCTGTTTATAGTATTTGGCGAAGGGAAATAAAGAAACGTATTCGAAAAAAACTCTGGTTTATACCAAAATTAAAAAAACGAAATATTAAAGGATTCTCCTTAGAACAGAATGTAAAGGGAATCGCTTTAGAAGATCATTTCTGTGAAGTAAAAGATTGGGTTAAGCCACTAAGCTATGTGTACTATGGTAGGATTCTAACCTGGTATTTCGGAAAAGAATTTTATGACAAAATTTGTGAACGAGCAAAGAAATATGTAATTGATTCCGTAGAAAAGTAAAGCAAGTATAAATATTAATCTATTATTCTTCTCAATTTAAAGTTTAATCCTACAGCTTGAATTTTTACCCCACCAGAATTTATTCCGAGAAGCTTTTAGCCATTTGTAACTTACAAAAATTTATATACCTGTCCACCTATTATTTCAGTAAGCTTGAATGGCATTTTTTGCCATAATTTTTTCTTCAATCCTTTAAAATCACTTGGATCTGTGCCTTCTTTAAAGTCCAAAGCTAAAGGATTCGGATAAAAATATTGATATGTTTGAACCTTTTCAGAGCCCCACTTCTTTTTATATGCTTCTAAACCCGGTTCGTTGTCTCCAACATTTCCCCAGTTGTAGTATTTATATCCTTCTTTCTGTGCATTGTGAATTGTAAACCAATGGAGCAAATCATTCGGACGTAATTCGAAATATTTTCTGCTGCTTCCGTTGTATGCAAAGGTTATTGTTTTCTTGAAATAATATAAAACTAAACCGCCAATAATTTTCTTTCCATCGTTAGTATTTTGTTCGGCCAAAGCTAGTTTCATCATCCCTTTAGGTTGTAAAATATCCCAGGAAATCTTAAATAATTTATACGGACGAGGTGGATTTGTATGATGTCTGTTTAGATCAAGGTATAACCTATACCATTGTTTTAATTCCTCTTCAGATTCAGCTAGCCTGTATTCAACCCCATTGTTCATTGCTTTATTAACAGCTCTTTTAATAGCCGAATGATTTTTAGAGTTAACAAATTTTATCTCTTGCGGGTACTCAGGAATTTCAGTTGTGTATTCATCCTTCCATAAAAATTTATAAAGAGTACCATTAGGAAGATTTGGATTATACGTTTTTATTTGTAAACTTCTTCCAGGTTCTTTTTTGGTAATTTCTAAAGCAGCGTTTATTAATTTGTCAATAGCTTTACCATCCTCCGCTAGAGGACCAACTATTGGTGTGCGAGGTAATGATGCTAAACGTTTGTCTACCAAAGCACTCCAAATATTAAAAGGCATACCTTTGGTATATTGTAATGGTAGTATACCCCTTATGTGATCATTTTCATCCCGACAAACTAATCTTAATAATTTCTGCCCGGATTGTTTTTCCAATACTTGGAGATGAGCCGGATGGTGATAAATTGTTCCGCCAGGATGATTTATTACATATTCTGCCCACGATTTTTCGCTAGTCCCATTACCTGAAGAGACTTTTAACATTTATTTACTTCCTTTTGGTTTGGATAATAAGCAGGGAAGCCAAATATAATTCCATTATAAATTATTTCAAAGCCTATGGGAAAAAACCAACTCGAAAAAAAGAGATAGATTTTAATATTCCAATACTTGCTTAAATTGGATATCAATTTGAACGAAAAACAGAGCTCGGAACCAATTTCGAGGGATATAGATTGAAAAACAAAGAAGAGATACAACAAGATAGAAGTTCAAAATGATATCCAATTTAAGCAAGTATTGGAATATTAAAATCTATCTCTTTTTTTCGAGTTGG
>JARRKK010000158.1:0-6049 GCA_037388105.1 Ignavibacteriaceae bacterium
CATTTTTGTACGAGGTTTACCGTCTTCCGGAGATGCTCCGTTTGTAACAATGTCGATCAATGGAGCACCTATTTACGGTACACAGACACTCTCATTCTTTGAACAGAGCAGTATATTTCGTATAGATGAAACTGTTGGGATAACAGAAGCTGTAAGAGGCGGACCGAATGCAGTATTTTCTAATGGTGAAAATGGATTAACTGCAAACTTTAATTTAATCAAAGGCACTGACCAAACTTCGGGAAGAGTTAAGTATTCTACTTCTGATTATAGCTTACAAAGACTGGATGCTGTCTGGAGTGGTCCAATTTCCGATAATAAGTTTTATTATATGATTGGTGGTTATGTTAGAAGTACACCTGGTATAAGAAATACTGAATTTAATGCAGAAAAAGGTGCACAATTTACTTTACAACTCACCAAAGTTTTTGATAAAGGGGTTGTAAATGGATTTGTAAGGCTTACTGATGACCATGGTCAATGGGTTTTACCAATGGCTTTAAATACAGGTAACAACGAAGGTACATTTTCACCACTTGGAAATGCTACACGCTTTCGAATATTGCAAATAAATGAACAGGGGGATCATCAACAATATGATTTTTCAGCTGGTCGTGGATGGACAGGACTTGTAAGCGGATTGAATTTTGACTATGAATTAGGAGCAGGATGGACAGCAGGGGATAATTTAAGTTATACTATCGGAAATGCTAATACTTTAGGGTTTGTACCAAATGGAAGCCCAATGTCAGTTGGGGATTTAACGGCAAAACTAGGAACTGACTCAATAATGACCGTTGGTGGAAAAACCCTTACTTCTGGCTATGTTCAAAGTTATGGACACTGGGTAGTAGAAAAACAGCTTCAATCTATCACTAATGATATAAGTTTAACAAAGGAAGTTGAAAAACATAAAATCACCTTAGGTTCATATCAATCATTCTGGACTTCTGAAGATTTTTGGACAATTGGAAATCAAATACTGGTTCAAAATGTTGCAAATGGTGATGTAATTAAAGATGTTCCTGCAGATAGTGTAGTGGCGAGCTGGAATTACGGTATTAATGAATCGGGAGATGCAAGAATATTTTCAGCATATGCGGGTGATTCCTGGCAGATAACTGATAAGTTTAGATTGGATCTTGGTGTCCGTTATGAATTCTTTAACACCAATTTCACATTGGATGCCGGTGCATGGCCTGATGGTGTAACAGATGAAATAGCTAAACTTGACGGAGATGATTGGGCAGGAACGGCAGCATTAAACTTTGCCGTAAACAATAATCTTGGTGTCTATATTCGAGGATCAAAAGGTAATTTATGGCCGAATTTTGACCAAATTAGGGACGGTAATTTATATAACCTGGAAAGCGGCGAGCAAATAAGAAATGCTGGTGGCAGTGTTCTAAGTGTTGATGGAACAGTAAAACCTAATTTATTTAATCAGGCAGAAGTTGGTGTTAAATTAGATAAAGAAATTTACAGTTTTTTCATTACCGGATTCTATAACAATGTTGAGATTTTTGATGGCGATGTCGGAGCTCAAAGGGTAGCTGCGCTGTTAAAAACAAGGTCATTTGGTGCTGAAGTAGATCTAGGACTAAGCGTAAAAAACTTCAGAGTAAATCTTATAGGAACATACCTGAATGGAGAAATCACCGGATCTGATCAAGCCCCCGAAACTGTGGGTAATAAAGTCTGGCGTCAACCTGAACTACAATTTCGTCTTGCACCTAGTTATGGCTTCCAGATAAGTAGCGAGTTCAGTGCATCAATTTATGGTGCAATCAGGTATGTTGGGTCACGCTGGAACGACAGAGATAATTCGTATGAGCTTGACCCGTATACATATATAAATCTTGGACTTGATGTATCCACGGTAAGTGGTATAACATTTAATTTACTTGCCGATAATATAACTGATGATCATGGATTAACAGAAGGCGATCCTCGTGATCCTTCTTCCAGCAATGGTCGTCCAATTTTTGGCCGCTCATTTAGATTTGGAGTTGCCGTCGATTTCTAATTAAATTATTATAGAACATTAATATTGATACAACGTTCTATTTTCTAACTTTTATGCAAATGCCTGGCTTGTGATTAAGCCGGGCATTTTTTTAGTCTAAACAATAATTTGTTGGATCAGCCAAACTCAAGAAGATTATCTAAAGATCATCCGTTCTTTGAATAAATATTTAATAGATTTTCTATGCATCTCTTAATATCAAAAATATAATGCATTGCATTTTTCTATTAATTAATTTATAACCTTATTATGTTGATTATATTCATAAGAAGTTTGCAAATTGTAATTATAAGGATCTTATGCCACAGTTTGAATTAAACACAATTGATTTTACCATAATAGTTGTTTATGCAGTTGCTCTAATAATATTTGCTTTAAGATATTCAAAAACGAAGGGGAGCGCAGAGGAATACTTTCTTGGAGGCAGACGTTTTACCTGGTCTCTGGTTGGACTATCTCTTTTTGCTTCAAATATGTCAAGTAGCAGTCTTATAGGTTTATCGGGTGCTGCATATAGCACTGGTATATCTGTTTATAACTACGAATGGATGGCTGCAGTGGTTTTGATCTTTTTTGCAATTTTTTTCCTACCATATTATTTAAAGTCGCAAGTTTATACAATGCCTGAGTTTCTTGAAAAACGGTTCGATGCCAGATCACGATATTATTTTTCCAGCTTAACTCTGATTGCCACAATTATCATCGATACTGCAGGGTCATTGTATGCTGGTGCGTTGGTGATTCAATTACTTTTTCCACAGGTTGAAATGTGGGTGGCTGTTGCAATACTGGCAATTTTATCCGGATCCTATACAATTGCAGGCGGACTTGCGGCAGTTGTATTTACTGATGCTGTCCAGGCTATCTTGTTAACGGTTGCTTCCATTATCGTAGCAATTTTATCATTTATTGCAATTGGTGGAAGTTGGGAAGCTGTTACGAGTGTTACCTCTCCTGATATGCTGGGGATTATCATGCCTCTTAACGATTCATTTCTTCCTTGGCCCGGATTGTTAATAGGGGTTCCAATATTAGGGTTTTATTTCTGGTGTACAAATCAGTTTATGGTTCAGCGTGTATTGGGTGCGAAGGATGTGAATAATGGTCGATGGGGTGTCCTCTTAGCAGCAGCAATGAAATTACCGATTATTTTTATTATGATATTACCTGGAACTTTTGCGCGGGTACTTTATCCTGAGTTGGAAAATCCGGATATGGTTTTCCCAACTTTAATGTTTGATCTTTTACCGGTAGGAGTTGTGGGGTTAGTAGCTGCAGGATTACTTGCAGCTATCAGATCAAGTATCGATTCAACATTAAATTCTGCTTCAACTCTGGTTACCATGGATTTCTTTATAAAAATAAAACCAAATGCGAGCCAACAAACTTTAACATGGGCGGGGCGTACTTTTACATTTATTTTTATGATATTAGCTGCAGCCTGGGCACCACAAATTCAAAACTTCCCATCATTGTTCAGTTATTTACAAAATATACTTGCTTTTATAAGTCCTCCAATTGTAGCATTGTTTCTAACCGGATTATTTTGGCGGAGAGCAAATGGTCAGGGGGCGTTTGCCGCTATTATTGTGGGTGGTATAATAGCTGTGATTGGCATAACATCTACAATAACTGGTGCGGATAATATATTCACGCAAATTCATTTTCTGTATATTGCTGGAATAACTTTAGCAATAAGTATACTAATTGTAATATCGGTAAGTTTACTAACTACAGCACCCGATAATGAAAAGGTTGAATCATATATCTGGACTAAAAAGATGTACGACGCAGAGACCGAGGAGTTAAAATCTATGCCATGGTACCAGAATTATAGAATCCTTTCTTTAATCATACTTGCTGTAATGGTTTTAATAATCGGCATATTTTGGTAGCTAAAATGGGGTAAGAAGAGGATACCGTATATAGGAGGAATATCAGAAACCTCTTTAAATGATGCTGAATGCTGTTATCAATCATTGAATAATGGCTTCAATTTCTAATAAAACTAACTGTTGAAGAATTTTGTAGTAGAAATTTAATAATATCCCGCCCCGTCAGGTTAATAGTGGTCTCATTAAGTCTAAATGATTCACTAAATTAAATGTAAATCCTCTCCACTCCGAATTAGCTGCTCCATATCATAATTCTTCTAAATTAGTTGGAATTTAAACTTTTTATAAAATCATAAATTTTATACTGACTCCGATTATTTTTCTTATTGGGAGGAGACTGATATTCATTTATCTGTGAAGCATCAATTTTTCTTGCCTTAGTATTATCATCCCATTGCAACTCAAGCTGTTTAAGTAGCTGTGCCTTAATCTTTTCATCAAAAATTGGAAAAGCTACCTCAACTCTTCTACTTAAGTTTCTTTTCATCCAATCAGCGGATGCTAAATAGACTAACTCTTTTCCATCATTATGGAAAACATAAATTCTGGCATGTTCAAGGAACCTATCCACTATACTGATCACTGATATATTTTCACTCATACCATCAATACCCGGTATAAGACAACATATTCCGCGGACAATTATCCTAATCTTAACACCTCCCTGAGATGCTTTGTAAAGCTGCTTTATCATTTTTCTGTCTTCAAGACTGTTCAACTTTAATGTTATAGCTGCAGTATTACCTTTTGCAGCATTCCTAATTTCATTTTCGATTAATTGTACAAAAGACTGACGCATATTGAAAGGTGCAACTAACAGATGGTTAAATGTTCGCTTTTCATTTTTATGAATTAAAAAATCAAATACATTTACTCCATCATTTGCCATTTCCTGATTTTTTGTTAAGAGCGCATAATCGCAATAAATCCGGGCAGTTTTTTCATTAAAGTTACCCGTTCCAAAGTATGAATAAAAATGAGTCTTATCTTTCTCAATCCTTTCAACAATGCACAATTTTGCGTGAACTTTCAAACCGGGAAAACTATATAAAACATTTACACCTGTATTCTTTAATACTTCAGCACTTGAGAAATTTGATTCTTCATCGAATCGCGCTTTAACTTCAACGAAAGCAGTTACCTTTTTTCCATTCTGTGCCGCTTTTATGAGTGATCTTATTACAAGTGAATCTGATGCAACTCTGTACAATGTTATGCGTATAGATTTCACTTGTACATCGTTCGCCGCTTCCTCAAGGAATTGCAGTACATAACCATAAGATTGATATGGAAAACTCAACAGAATATCCTTTTTAGAGATTGCATCAAATATAGAGTTGCTTGGTTTTACCTCTTTGCAAACTATTGGAGGCATAGGCTCATGTCCTAACTCCTTCATGTTGAATGAAGGGAAACTAAAAAAATCATTAAAGTTATGATATTTACCACCTTCAATTAAATCATCACTTTTTAGGTTAAGTGTTTCTTTTAAAAACCTGAGGAATTGTTTCGACATTTGCTTATCATAAAGGAATCTTGAAGGTACACCTGTTGTCCGTCTCGAAAGCCCTTTCTGAATTTTTTGAAGTAGATTACCACTAAATTCATCATCAATATAAAGCTCAGCATCGCGCGTTAGTTTCACCGAGTAGCAAGATTCAATATTGTAACCGGGAAATACTTCCGGTAAAAATATTCTAATCAAATCATCTAAAAATATCACATACTTTTTTTCGTTGATTTGAGGCAGGGAAACAAATCTACCCAAAGTCTCTGAAGGGATTTCTACCAGTGCATACTTGCTTCTAACTCTGCTCGATGTTTTATTCCCGGATTTGGTTTTAACAGTTAAGCGGACAGCCAGATATATCGATTTATTATGTAAGAAAGTTGCTATCTTTTTCTTATCAAGTAACACAGGTTGAATGTATGGTACAACCTTATCGTAAAAGAAGGATTGTAAAAATTCTTTATGTTCATCCGGAAAATTGTTTTCATCAACCAGGATTAGATTATTCTTTTCCAATTCAGGTAAAACCTGGTTACGATATATATCACCAAACTCTTCCTGCTGTTCGCATACTGTATCTTTAATATTTTCCAATAATTTATTCAGATCAAATTGAAG
>JARRKK010000159.1:0-9147 GCA_037388105.1 Ignavibacteriaceae bacterium
CGCACTCCGGGCAGTACTATATTCTTTTGCAATTTCAAGTGATTCATTAATGGTAACTTTTGGCGGTATATCCGGAAAATACAAAAGCTCGCAAATACCGATTTGTATTAAAATTTTGTCTATCAATGCTATGCGTCCAATTTCCCAATTATCAACTCTGCCTTTTATCATTACATCAAATTCCTTAACATGCTCTACTGTCTTGTTAATCAAATCATTTGCAAACTCCAATTCAGTCTTACTGGAAACGTCTGTCAATATTTCATCCTTTAAATATTGAAGAGAGTCTTTATTCATTTCATAAGCAAATAAAACCTGCAGAACCTGTTCCCTGATAATTCTTCTTCTGGACTTCTGAACCATACGTATCAAATAGATTTTGAATGTAACATGAACGCAATGTTAAATAAGATATATCACAAAGCAAAACACCAGAAGACAAAAAGTGCAATGCTTTCCCGTAATTGCCTGTAAAGCATTTTATCGTCTTCCATATTCCCATTTGATGCGGCTACTTTAATGTCCATATTATAGAAGTGGCAAATTTCTAATACACGGATTAGATGGTACTGACCTGAGACGACTATAACCTCATCAATGTCTTTATCATATATTAAATTGCTTTTGATATAATTGATCTGTTCTATTGTTGATGTAGTTAATGATTCTTGACTCACAATTTTTGGGTTAACACCGTTTGACGTTGCATATTCATATGCAACCTGCGATTCACTCATCTCCCCGGGAGCATTACCGCCGGTTAACAATATTTTTCCGGCATACCCACTATCGACTAATTCAATAGCTTTGTCAACCCTTCCTGAAAGACTAGGACTTGGTTGATTATCGGACCAGACTGCAGAACCAAGTACGACTGCAATATTGTTATTACTTTTTTTCAGATTCCATTCGTCCGAAGTATTACTCCGGGTTATCAGAAACAAATAGGTAAACGATAAAAATATTCCAAACATCACCACTACGCTGAATAAGATTTTTAGTAATACAAATCTCTTAGATTCAAAATTTTTAAACCATAGATACGACGTAAAAGTAAACAAAATGAAAAGATAGAGAGAAAAAAATACAGTATCTAATAATTTATCACCCGGTTGATTAAGGTAATAGGTCTCTTTTGCCGGTAATTCAATTAAGGTTGAAATGTAGGAAACAACCAATGTGACAGTAAGGATAAATGTAAAAATTATGACCGGTTTTTTGACCGAAAGTTTACGTTTTAAATAAAGAATTACAGCAATAATAAGATTGAACACTATAACAAAGTTCAAAATGTTTCCAATATTGCCGTATGAAAATTCACTTAGCATCAATCCATGACTGGTATATTTGATATAGTACAGAAATATCAAATTGAAAATGAGTACAATACTCAAGAAGAATGTTATTTTCTTATGACTCTTCTTTTCCATTAAAACTAGCAGTAGGTCAAATTGTTATATTCTCTATAATTAAAAACAGAATCAAATCTTTTTGAAAAAACCAATTGTATTCTTATTCCTAATAATAAAAATACCTCACTAAAATTAGCGAGGTATTATAAAGAAAATAAATTAAAACTTGCCTATCTTTTCTTAAAATATTTTTTGACAAAGTTCTGAAAAACATGCACAACATCATCCAATGTGGAATAAAATGTTGGGACGATTACTAATGTTAAAATTGTAGCAAAAGCCAGACCAAAAATAACCGCAATACCCATTGATTTCCAAAATTCTGCACTCTCGCTGGAACCACTAAATGAAAATGTATAAATATCAAAACCAAAACCAAATGTTAATGGGATTAAACCGAGAATAGTTGTTATTGCTGTTAAAGTTACCGGCCTGAATCTTCTTATTCCCGCCCGAATAATCGCTTCACGACGTGTAATTCCCCGACGCCTCAGTACATTAATATAATCGATCAAAACTATGTTATTGTTAACAACGACTCCTGCAAGACTAATAACACCGATACCCGTCATTATAATTCCAAACGGCATTGCATAAACAATCAATCCAATGAAAACTCCGATCAAAGAAATAACTACAGCACTCATAATGATCAGTGGCTGACTTAATGAATTAAATTCAGAAAGATTAGAAGAATTGCAACCGAAAACGCCTTGAGCAGAAATGCGCTTGCCTTTGCTTGTTCTTTGTTCTGACCCGTATAATCGATTGAATATCCTCCAGGTATTTTAAATCCTTCAAGTTTTTGTTTTACATTATTCAGAACATCATTAGCATTATAATCCTGTGCGTTATTACCAGAAACCGTGATGACTCTTTTCAAGTCTTTTCTTCTGATTGCACCGGGTCCCTTTGATCTGGAAATATTTGCAACACTGATTAAAGGAACAGTTAATGTTGTTCCTTTTTTGTTGTTGTAGATGATTTCCAGGTTCCTCAACGAATTTAGACTGGATCTCTGCTCTTCCTTCAACCTTACCGTAATGTCATATTCATCTTCTCCCACCCTGTACTTAGAAGCAGTACTGCCGTTCACTGCAGTTCGTATAGCATTTGCTATCATACCGGTGTTCATTCCGTAGAGTGCTGCTTTTTCTCTATCAATATCAACTCTGATTTCAGGTTTACCAACATCATAATCGTCTTTAAGGTCCACTAACCCGGGGACATCTTTAATTGTTTCCCGAACCATTTCTGCAAGATCACCAAGAACTTTATAGTCATCACCGCTTATCTCAATATTAATCGGGGGGCCAACCGGCGGACCCATTTCCTGCTGCTGAACAAGGACTTCAGCACCGGCAGTTTTTACTGAAAAATCTCTTATCTCATCGGTCGACGTAAGTGAAGACTTTTCTCTGATTGAATAATCTACAAACTGAATACTTATCGTACTCTTATTCGGAGTTGAAGAGCCACCGTCAAAGGGGTTATTTGAAGCACCGACTACAGCAACCACATCTTTTACATCATCATTTTTGTATTGCTGGAGTTTCTTTTCAATTTCTGAAACTATATGATTGGACATTTCTAAACTTGTACCGCTGGGAGCTTCAATCGAAATAAAAATTCTTGGAGGCTGTGTCTTTGGAAATAATTCTACACCATGGTCAAATAATCCATAAATTTCAGTGATGCTCAATAACATCAAACCTGTACCCCAAAGCACTCTGAGCTTGCTGTTTGTGAAGATGAAAATAACCCCAACACCCATAGCAATACTGAGTACGACAGCTAATCCAGCAGGTAATACGTTTGATATTTGTCCGGAAACAACGAGATATATAAATATGAAAAGAATTCCAAGCTTGTTTCTACGACTAACTTTTCAAACAATGATGAAAGCAAGGTGATAATCAGAACAAGAGGGATGTATAGCATAAAATCACCAATTACTCCGGGCCAAAACAATAAAGGCGAGAATGCTGCTACTGTAGTCATTGTTGAAGTAAAAACAGGCCATGCAACTTCGGCTGTTCCCATCTTAGCTGCTTCACTCAAAGAATGTCCATCTTCAAGAAACTTATAAATATTCTCAATAATCACAATTGCATTATCTACAAGCATTCCCAGTGCAAGTATTAACGCAAATAGTACAACAAAATTCAATGTAACATTTATAGATTGAAGAATCAGGAAGGACATTAGCATACTAAGAGGTATTGCTATGGCTACAAAGAATGCATTTCTTATTCCCAGAAAAAAGAACAAAACTAACAGAACCAAAGCAAGCCCTGAAAAAATATTATTTTCAAGTTCACGAACCATGCTCTTTATATCCTTTGACTCATCAGTAGTTATGTAAATATTTAAATCTTCAGGAAGTTCGCTGCTTTTTTTCTTTAACAATTCTTTAACTTTATCTGCTATCTCAATTATGTTTTCCCCCACTCTTTTTGAAACGTCAATCGATACAGCATTTTCTCCGTTTAGTCTTGCATATTGACTCCTGTCTTTAAATCCATAGCTCACATCAGCTATATCTCTAACGTAAACAGGTGCACCATCTTTCAACTTTACTATTATATCATCAATCAAATGCGGTTTATTAAATTCACCCGGAACTCTTACCATAAAACTTGAATTATTAATATCTATCGTACCACCGGGAATTGTTCTGTTCTCATCCATTATCGATGAAATGATATCATCAAATCGTACGTTGTAATGATTAATCTTATTTATATCTACATCAACTTTTACTTCTCTCTCAATTCCCCCTTTGACTTTTACATCCAGAACACCTTCAACTTTTTCTATTTCATCTTTCAGATCTTCTGCAACATCTTTCAATTTGGATAAACTGAACGGACCTGATATGTTTATAGTAAGAATTGGAAACTCGGAGAAGTTTATTTCTATTATATCAGGCTTTTCAACATCGGGCGGAAGTTCCGGTTCTGCTTTATTAACTTTATCCCTTACTTTTTGAACGGCTTCATCAATATTATATCCACTTTCAAATTCCACACGAATAAGAGAATATCCTTCGAATGATGATGAGGTAATTTCTTTTACTTCTCCTATCGCATTTATTTCCTTCTCAATTTTCTGAGTTACTAAAGATTCAATATCTTCTGGTGATACACCAAAGTATTGTGTAGATACAATAACCAAAGGAATTGAAATATCAGGACGGGATTCCCTGGGAAGAGTTAAATAAGATGTGAGACCCATAATTACAATGATTATCAGAAGAATAAAGACACTGGTTCTATTATCAATTGCTACGTTTGTTAATTTCATTATTTTATACTAATTAATTACAGTAACTTTTTCGCGATCAATGAGATTCTGAAATCCGACGATTATCAAATTTTCACCTTCTTCCAGACCACCCCGAACAGCAACCTTATCTTCTGATCTGCTTACAATCTCAACTTTACGCATTTCTGCCAAACCATTTTTTTCCACAAATACGATAGGTCCTAAATCAGTGTTTGTAACTGTTTCTTCAGGTAAAATAAAAACATCTTCATATTCCTCTTTCTCAATGAATACTTGTGCACTCAATTCAGGCTTAATTTTACCATCTTTATTACTTATTGTTATTTCTATCGGAAATGTTCTGTTATCTGTTGAGATAGTATGCCCAACAAAGGAAACTTTTGAAGTGAAGCTCTCATTATTCAAATCCTTAAAAACAATCTTGACCTTACTTCCCACTTTTACCATATTCACATAATTTTCAGGAACTCCGGCTTGTACCTTAATGCTGCCAACACTTACTAATGAGACTATCGGCGTTCCCGGCATTACATTTTCACCTATCTCTGCATATTTACTATCTACAATTCCTGAAAAAGGAGCTTTAATAAAAGTACGATCGTATCTCGCTTTCATCAGTTCATAATTCGCTTTTGCTGCATCCCGCTCATATTTTGAGTTCAAATACTGCAACTCACTAGTAATTTTTTCTTCATATACTTTTTTCTGTCTAACATAATTGCTTTCGGTCTGTTCATATTGGGCCTTAGCAGCATCCAGATTTGCTTTTATTACATCGTTATCAATAACAACTATAATTTCTCCTTCATTAACATAACTTCCTTTATCTTTTCTAAATTCCTTTATTTTCCCCCCTTCATCAGGTGATAAATTCGCGTGATGAGTTGCCTTTGCAACACCAAGCACTGAGATATCATCAATAAAGGATTCTAACTTAAGTTCCGTTGTTTTTACATAAACTGAAGGTTCTTTTGATGAATTATTATTTTCTATTTCGTTTCCGGTTGAGTCTCCACATCCCATTATCATATAAAGGGAGAGAATCGTTAGGGAAACAAATAACAAAATTCGAATTGATTTTTTCATATTATCACCATTGTTAAAAATTATTCCGGTAGTATGCCGGATTTTACCTCGCTTGCAAGGAGAGCTTCCAGTTGTGCGTGCAATTCATAATAGTTAAAAACTGCATCTAAATAATTAACTCTTGCTCTGGTCAACTCTACAAGCGCATCGATATTTTCCAGTTGAGTTCCTAATCCGTTAGCGTAACGTTTAACTGAAATATCATAACCCAACTGAGCTTCATTTATATTAGCTGCGTATGCACTTATCCTGTCTTTGGTCTCCTGGATAGTAAGTAAAAGGTTATCAAGTCTATTTCTAAATAGTTGATCGGTTTTTGCAAATTCTTCCTTTGCTTTCTTCAGATCAATTTTCGCCTGCTGAACCTTTGACGTAGTTTGTAATCCGTTGAAGATCGGAATTTTTAAATTCAGACCTACGTAAACGGAATTAGTATATCTCCAATTACCAAATGATCGAGGATCATTTTCCTGTGCTATAGTTTGCCAGCTTCCATTAAAATATAATTCAGGGAAATGTTTTGAAAACTCATAAGAGACAGCTTTATCCCATAATTCTATCTGAAGTCTTAATTGCTTTAATGTATAATTTTGTGCGGTCATTATCTGGAATGATGTTGAATAATCTTCAACGGGAATTTCTTTGTATACCAAAGAATCTTCAACTACAAATTCCTGTTCAACATCCAACCCAAGTACAAAACTAAGACCATTTTTTGCCAGTTTAACCGAGTTCTTTGCCTGATCAACTTCAGGTAATATATTTTGTACTTGTACCCTGGCACGAATAAGGTCATATTCGGGTGCTAAACCAGCGTCGTAAAGTGCCTGTGAGTTTTTGAGGTTATCCTCTGCGGCTTGTAGTGTAATCAGAGAGAGTGCTGTATATCTTTCAGCCAATAAATATGCATAATACGCACGTTTCACATCTTTAATCAGATCAGCCTGACTTGAATAATATCCTTTCCTGGAGATATCCGCATATACTTTGGATATACTTGTAGCGTAAAATATTCCACCGGTAAATAATGGCTGTTCCAAAGTTGCTCCGATTGTAAACGTGTTTTGGGTACCTTGTGGAAATGAACCGCTGAAACCCGGGATATCAATTATTATTTGTCCTCTTTTAATTGCTCTTAGATAATCAACCCTTCCATCGATCTTTGGAAGAACCGAAGTTCCAAATGCTTCAGTAATTTGCTCTTCAGCCCGCTCGTATTCTAACTTAGCTATCTGAAGATCATGATTGTACTCTATTGCAAGATCGATACTCTTATCCAGATTTAATTTAAGAGTATCCTGAGCAATTGAAACCGGCAGATAAAGGAATATCAACATTAAAATGTATTTGTTCACAATGATACCTGTTTATTTGTGTTTAAAATTCCATTATAAAAAACAGATAAAATAAAATCTGTTTCCTTCTTTTGATCGAGATTATTTTTGTTATGATTAATCAGATATAAGATATATGGTAAAATTAGATTTTCGTAAACTGTGGCTAATTTTTGCGGGTCAAAATTTTTTATTTCTTTATTCGTTAACCCATCGGCAATCTTTTTTACTAAAAGACTTTTTACCTGTTTATGTCTTTTATCCAGCTTTCTTCTATCTGTAATGAATATGTCAGTTGTAAAATGTGCAGCTTCTCTTACAAACATTATGAACGCATCTTTATTTTCGCAGCAATAATTAATTAATAACCTGGAGTATGCTGCAATAAAATCCCTGGTGTTTTTTGTTTCTGCTTCAGCTTGTTTAATTATTTCATAAAGATTTAGGCTAACATTATCGACAATATAGCTGTATATATCTTCCTTACTTTTGAAGTAATTATAAATCGTTCCCTTACCAAATTCAGATTCCATAGCAATTTCATCTAAGGTTGTATCTCTGTAACCTTTTTTAGCAAAGATACCAACTGCGGCACCAACGATAGCATTCCTTCTGAATGATCGCTCTTTCTCTTTTCTTGATAACAACTGTTTTTGCATCGTATTAATTAATAAGTGACTGATAATTCATATTCAAAACTATTTATTCATCAATATGAATCAAAGCAAAAAGTGATGAAATTCAGAGGTGGGTGACGGGTATCACAAGGATGAAGGATTGTAAATTACTTAAGTTCCAATTTGCAGATCTGTAATATTGGAATACTGGAGTACTGGAATACTGGAATACTGGAATACTGGAATAGAGGAAAAATCAGAAAAGTTGCAAATTCCAATTCTCCATCATTCAAAATATCCAAACATTTAATAATATGAGTTATGTAAATAAAAAAGAGAGAGAAGTGAGGTGGAAAAAGAAACAATTTGTTTAATTTTCGTTCCAGCAGGTTTAGTAATGACAATTGGATGTATAAGATAATTGTAATTAGGGCTTGATTTTATACAGAATAATAGCCATTATAATAAGCAATAAATGTACGAACAACTTTTTCATTAACAACGCAGGGAGTTTTTGTTATGAAAGAGAATATAAATTCTTACTCAGCTTATGTAAGACTTATCAGTTCTGGGGCTGCAGCGACGCAGACGAATAACATTTCTTACTTCATCAAGCAGTTTTGGTTTATTCAGATGTAATTGAGATTGATTCTTAATTTGCACAATATGGTTTTAATGATATTAAGATAATGTTATTCTTAATATAAATCATGATAAGATAAATTATTGCCAATTAAGGTTCAAAATGGATCTTTTCCGTGAATATACGTTTGAAGCTGATGCTATTAAGATAAGGAAAATCAGGAATAGTTAAAAATCGAATGGAGACCATTCCTGTTAAGTATTAAGTTATGTTACAAAATCAAAGGGAGAAAAAATGAAAAGTAAAATTGCATCAAGTAGTTTTTTACTCTTTTTATCCTTTTTAATTCTTGCTTGTAATGAAAAATCAACCGAACCTTCAGATGAAATTACAGCAAAGCCAGTTGTCAGAAAATCTAGTATCAACTATAATCAAATAAGTTTCAACTCTTCATTTCCGGACACTATTTCCTTAAACAGTATTAGCAAAGCTTATTCTAATAATTATTCTGAAGAGCTGAGAATTAAAATACTTGATTATATGAGAGATGAGGTTATCAAACTTGGAGAGGATATTAATATTTTTGATAGTGTTCTATGTATTACCGGTTGTAAACGTTCTGTTTCTGGTGTATATATACTACCTACATATGCGGAAAGAGCACAATATGAAAATCAAGATGTCTGGATTTTCCAAGTTACTTATGGATTAGCGGTGCCAAATTTTGGTCGTTTCAAATGTTTTGCAATTAGTGTAGCTAATTTAGATACACTTGCTCTTGAACAATCTAGATAAAGATAAATATTAATAAAAAATTAAAAAAGTAA